>NZ_CP179214.1:1292500-1633750 GCF_051201695.1 Tenacibaculum sp. nBUS_03
GCAGTCTCGCTAGAGTCCACAGCTTTACCTGTTTGCAACTAACGATAGGGGTTGCGCTCGTTATAGGACTTAACCTGACACCTCACGGCACGAGCTGACGACAACCATGCAGCACCTTGTGATCTGTCCGAAGAAAACTCTATCTCTAAAGCTGTCAGACCACATTTAAGCCCTGGTAAGGTTCCTCGCGTATCATCGAATTAAACCACATGCTCCACCGCTTGTGCGGCCCCGTCAATTCCTTTGAGTTTCAATCTTGCGATCGTACTCCCCAGGTGGGACACTTATCACTTTCGCTTAGTCACTGAGATAAATCCCAACAACTAGTGTCCATCGTTTACGGCGTGGACTACCAGGGTATCTAATCCTGTTCGCTCCCCACGCTTTCGTCCATGAGCGTCAGTATATACGTAGTAGACTGCCTTCGCAATCGGTATTCTGTGTAATATCTATGCATTTCACCGCTACACTACACATTCTATCTACTTCCGTATAACTCAAGTCAACCAGTATCAAAGGCAGTTCCATAGTTAAGCTATGGGATTTCACCTCTGACTTAATTGACCGCCTGCGGACCCTTTAAACCCAATGATTCCGGATAACGCTTGCACCCTCCGTATTACCGCGGCTGCTGGCACGGAGTTAGCCGGTGCTTATTCTTACAGTACCGTCAAGGACCTACACGTAGATCTGTTTCTTCCTGTATAAAAGCAGTTTACAACCCATAGGGCAGTCTTCCTGCACGCGGCATGGCTGGTTCAGAGTTGCCTCCATTGACCAATATTCCTCACTGCTGCCTCCCGTAGGAGTCTGGTCCGTGTCTCAGTACCAGTGTGGGGGATAATCCTCTCAGACCCCCTACCTATCGTTGCCATGGTAAGCCGTTACCTTACCATCTAGCTAATAGGACGCATAGTCATCTTGTACCCATAAATGTTTAACTAAAGTGTGATGCCACATATCAGTATTATGGAGTATTAATCTTCATTTCTAAAGGCTATCCTCCTGTACAAGGCAGATTCTATACGCGTTACGCACCCGTTCGCCGGTCGTCAGCGGAAGCAAGCTCCCCTGTTACCCCTCGACTTGCATGTGTTAAGCCTGCCGCTAGCGTTCATCCTGAGCCAGGATCAAACTCTTCATTGTATAATCTTTAATATTATGAATGAATAAGTTTCAAAAGAATTTTTTTAATCTAACTAATTAGATCGTGGTAATTCTACTCTTTAATTACGCTGTCAATTTCAATATTTTCAATGAACTTTGTTAATCTTAATACTTGATATCTCTCAACCAAAACCTCAATCAACTTCTTGTAGAAACGCTAGAATCGAACTAACTGGCTTTTTAATAACCTTTCCAAAATTTCTTAACTCTTACCGCTTTCGCTAAGCGGATGCAAACCTACAAACTTTTTTTATTCTGACAAAAACTTTTTTGAAGTTTTTTTCTAATTTGTAAACCCGACTAAATCAATGAACTACTCTGTAAAATTCGGACTGCAAATATACTCACTTTAATTTGTTGTAAACAAGCTTTTTTTAACTTATTTTTTAACTCTTTAATAATATATTCTAAACCCTATTTTAATGAACTTTGCTTACTTTTAAACTATACGCTTATCCGTTTGCGGGTGCAAATATAGAACCCTTTTCTAACATAGCAATGACTTTTTTTAACTTATTTCTGAAGTTTTTCTTAACCAACTAATCAACAATATATTATACTATAGATTCTTTTCGCCTTTTAATAAACATTGGCGGTTTCTTGAGGCACTCATCTATTATTACCAGGTGAATTCATCTATAAAGTTACTTCATACCTCTACTATTTACAGCAAACTGAATCATGTTATATTGATATATCAAGAAAGTATTAATAAAACCGTGTTAGGGATTGAAGCAGTTGTTTGAGCTCTTTTGGTTGTTTTTTAAACAAAAAGCGAGCACGGAAAGCCCGACGTTAGTTTTTTCTAACGGAACACACTATACTTATATTATAGTGTAAAAAAATTAATGCTCTCGAATGGTGATAAAAAAAGTAGTCCCTTCTCCTAAAATACTCTCTACCCATATTCTGCCACCATTACGCTCTATGATCTTTTTTACTAAAGCTAATCCTATTCCAATAGAATCGATATGACTTTTTATCCCTAACTTTTGAAACAACTGAAATATCTTGGCATGATACTTCTCTTCTATTCCAGGACCATTGTCTGAAACAGAAAAGACATGTTCATTATTTACTTTTTTATAATCTATTTCTATTTCACTTGTTATTTTGTCATTATGCTTGATAGCATTTTGAATTAAGTTTTGAAAAACTTGCAATAACTGTGATTCATTAAATAGAAGCTTGGGTAGTTTATTTTTTATTTCAATAACAGATTTATTCGTTGAATTAACCATACTAATTCTTTTCACCAATTTATCTACATCAACAAGTTTCACTTCTTTTTCTTTATCCATTTGAAGAGAATAATTTAGTATTCCATTAATAAGTAAATCCATTTGATCTACTTGCTCTTGTAATGTGACTAAATTTTCAGTCACTTCACTCAATTTATTACCATAAGAACTATCAGATTCAACAACCCAACTAGCCAAAGCATGAATATTACGGAGTGGCCTTTTTAAATCATGAGAAACTACATAAGCAAATTCTTCTAGGTCTTTATTTCTTTCATACAATTGTTTCGCTCTATTTTCTAAATCTAATGTTCGTTGTTTTATTTTACTCTCTAAATTTTGATTTGCCTCTAATAAACCTTGGCGATACCTTATAAACCCATTTAATATTATAAATGAGTATATGAATATAGTAGCTGTAGACATTAGTATAGCTCCTTCCGTTACAATATCTGCATCAACTAATGAAACTCTATACCACATATGTAAAAGTTGAGATGCACTAAACACTAATATTAGTCCTCTATTATTGAGCATTAGAATAGCGCCAAACATAACTATATAGGTTCCTAACAAATAGTCTATCGAAAAATTATTAAGCGCGGCCGTATAGGTTAAGTAATGTTGGAAAACGAAAAGTATTAAAAACACATAGATTCCATAATAATTAACTACACTCTCTTTTTTTGTTAATGGTAATAAGCCAACTATTAAAAAAAGAATTACAAAAACCTCTCGCATATAAGGGATTTCTACTGCTTTTAAATTATATTCAGATATTAGAATAGAATAAATATATAGCCCAGGAGAAACTAAAGCTAGTACCAAACTACTACTTTTGATTTCAAAAGGTTCTAATTTTCCTGTTTTTTTTAAAAAGTCTAGCATTCTAGCTATTATTTTGCAACTATTAACTGAATTTAAAGATAAGTATTTCATTTTAAAAATAAACTCTTCCTTAAAAGAATACAGTTATAAAACCATATTTTGATATATTAAATCAGCCTGATTTTTGGCATAGTTAAGTATTTAAGATAATGTTTATCTATATTTACTTATAATTCCATGAAATTGGAATTATAAAAAATAAATGAGAATTTTATTGAGTATACAGTTGTTTTTATACAATACAAAAAATTTATAATCGATGAAAATAAGTCAATTTTGGATTAAAGCTTTAGGGGTATTTGGAATATTAGGTGGACTAACTTTGTTTACTGGGGATATGCTTTTTTATTATGATCCAATAAACACGAATTTTATAGAAAATATGGGAAATGCTTCCGATTTTAGAATTATTGCGAGTGGGGTTACCTCATTAATAGCCACTTGGTTTTACATGCTTGGACTGGTTCAAGTATACCATGCATTGAAGCCTACTACTCCTATTTTAAGAAATATTATAGTATTCTGTTTCGGAGCTATCTTAACCGCTTATGGTATTATTCACGGAGCATATATTGCTATTGCAACATCTGCTAAATTGGCTACTCAGAACAACCTTGATATAAATGGAGCTACATATTTAGCTTCAGAAGCTAATACCGTTTTAAGGTTGTTTGTTTATCCAATTTTTGGACTTTTATCTATTTTGTTTATCACTCAAGTATGGAAAAGAAAAACTTTATACCCTAGATGGATAATTCTCTTTTTTCCGTTGATTCCTTTTTTGATTCAAAATCCTATTTGCAAAAATTTATCAGGTACTATTTGGACAATACTATGCGGTGGTTACTTAAATCTTATTCTTGTTGTGTTTTTTACTGCGTCAACAATTTCATTATGGAATACCAAAAAAATATAATAAAGCTTCGAACTCCTTACCCGTTCTGTTGGTTATAATTTATGTATTAGTAAGAT
Source organism: Tenacibaculum sp. nBUS_03 (assembly GCF_051201695.1). Classification (GTDB taxonomy): domain Bacteria; phylum Bacteroidota; class Bacteroidia; order Flavobacteriales; family Flavobacteriaceae; genus Polaribacter. Next base: position 1,296,769 of record NZ_CP179214.1, read on the forward strand.
ATTATTTTCAAGGATTCAGTTTGAGTTCCATAAAAAACCTTATATATTATTAACGTATTTTATACCCTGTAACTACATACTAAATTAGGACCTAAAAAAAGGAGCACATCTTAAATAAAATTACGTATGTATAGGTATAGAATGACAACAAATATCAAACGAAATGAAAACTGAAACTCGTAAAAAAATAAAATTTGACACCAAGTATGCACAAAAATATTTTAATAAGAAATAATAAAGATTGAATTAAGAAATTATAATTCTCTTTGAAAGAATTGAAAAACAAAAATTTATTAATTCATACTAAAAAGTTACATCACAACAAATATGACAAATACTTAACGAAAATGATAGAAATAGAATATTATTTAGTAGATGTTTTTACTTCTTTAAAATACGGTGGAAATCAACTAGCAGTTTTTATTGATTTAAAAAATCAAGTATCTACTAAAAACATGCTCAACATTGCAAAAGAATTAAATTTCCCTGAAATAACATTCATTAAAAAAAATCATAACAACCAATCTTTTGATGTTCGAATTTTCACCCCTGAATATGAAGTTCCTTTTGCAGGGCATCCATCCTTAGGAACTGCCTATGTAATTTCAAAACACCTATTAACAAGACCAAAAAAAGAGATAACCCTGAATTTAAAACATTCCAATATCCGTATTGATTTAACCTCTATTCATGATTTAGCACATAGCCATTTTATTATGGAGCAAGCACAACCAGAGTTTGTATCAACATATAATCATCGAGAGATTGCTAGTGGCCTTGGGATAAAAACAACCACTTTAAACCTAAAAAAACCAATAGAAGAAATAAGTACGGGATTACCTTATATTATAATTCCTGTTAATAGTTTAGCAGAAATGAATCAACTAAAACTTGATTCAAAAATAGTTATTGAGTTTTTACGTTTTCATAAAAAATATAAAACAAACAGTTCAAATGGGTTAACAACGTCTTTGTTTTTTGTAACTGAAGAAACTTTTGAAAAAGTGAACAATTTTAATGCGAGAATGTTTTGCATTGAACATGAAAGCTTGTTAGAAGACGCTGCTACAGGAAGCGCTAATGGCTGTTTTCTTTCATATTTATTAAAAAATGAATGTCCTAAAGTATCTGCAATTGTAGAACAAGGATTTCAATTGAACAGAAAATCATATATACATTTGAAAGGAAAGCGAAACAATGAAACTTACAGCATAAAAATTGGCGGGCAGGTAGTTGAACAAAGTAAAGGTGTATGGAATATATAAACACTATTACTATAATGCATAAATAAAAAATTAAATTACTAAGATAAACCTATGATCTGGTAATATTTAAAAAGCTAGAAACAATTTATACACATACAAAATGAAGCATTTTCAACTACTACTCATTATTTATTTTAGTACAAACATAGTTGCACAAAAAATGAGTTACAGCAATACTATCGATTCAAATGATGATGAAACTAAAAAATCAACAGTTCTTTTTGAAAAAAAAATTAGCTGATATTACTCTGGTTACAAAAACCGAAACTAAAATTGATAGTGTTTGGGTTTCTAACATTGGTCAGACCGAAAGTTTTATAATCCCTTACAGGGATACTATAAAAGTTAGCTTTAAAGAAAATTTAAATGATTTATATAATGTATTTTTTATACTAACAATGGTAGAAAATCAAAACAACTTTGGTTAAATGGAAACAATGTTATTATAAATGTTACACTAAATGAAAAGATTAAAATTGATTCTGTAATAAATTCAAGTTTATATTATACTGCTATTAATTTTACCAAAAAATATAGTGAGTTAATTAAAAATAAAGCTGATAGTACAACAATTGACAACTTTCTACTTGATAAAATTAGTCAAAATATTCATAGCCCATTATCACTTGCATTAGCTAACACATTTATATATAGAAACCAAAATAATAGATCAAAAATTCGAAAGCTATATTATATTCTTTCAACCCAAACCCATATTGTAAAAAATCACTTTATAAATGTTCATGAAAAAATAGAAAACATACTAAAAGTAAATTATTTAAATATAATAAATTATGAATTTTCTAATATTGAGAATCAACTATCCTCAATTGAATTAGATAAGTCAAAAATTTATATTCTAGATTTTTGGTTCACTAATTGCCCTCCATGCGCCAGAGATCATAAGTTGATTTTCGAAAAATTGAAATTTCTTAAAGAAAAAAATATAGAACTAATTGGAATTTCAACTGACTCAAATTTCTCTGAATGGAAAAAATATTTAAAAGACCACAATTACAAATGGAGAAATTATAGAGAGATTGATTCTCTAAAAAAAGTAACAAAAGATATGGCAATACGGGCTTTTCCAACTTATTTAGTTTTAAATAAAAACGGAAAAATCAAAGCAAGATATAATTCATTTGAGGATTTCTTAAAAAGATTAAAGTAAATTACACTTTATATAATATACTTAGTCAATTGGTAATTTTAGATTATTTAAAAAATTATTTCCTTCGCCAAAATACAATAACTTACGCTTATATTTAGTATGAAAATCACAACTAATCAATCCTATATAAAAACACCGTTGTGGATAATTTTGAAAATATGAAAATTGACCATATACTTATAAGAGTAGAAAATTTAAAAAGCGCTGTTTCAGATTTTGAGAATGCTGGATTTCAAGTCTATTATGGGAATAATAAAGACAATTGTCATCATGCTATGATTTACTTTCAGGATCGTTCCTTTTTAGAACTAATTGACCAAACAAAATTCCCTCCATTTTTCAGGTTTCTTTCAAGGAAAGGTGTATTTAATTATTTTGGTATTCTATTTAAACGATTCGCTAAATATTGTACTTCAAAAGAACAATTTCTAGATTTTTCGATTATATGCCAAAATATCGATCAGTTTCATAAAACATCAAAAAGCAAATCCAAACTACTAAAAATGAAAAGAAAAAATCATTTAAATGAAATAGTACAATGGAAATTATTTGCCTTTAAACAAGAGGGACTTCCTTTTGTAATGTCTGAGTATACACCTAGTAGATTTCCTGAAGAAAAGGCTTTTGTTCATCAAAATAACGTTGTTGGGATTAAACAAATTGATGTGAGTGTTGAGAATCCTGAAAAATATATTAGTGACTTTAACGACTCTTTTGGAATTAATTCTAGTTCCTTACATATAATTGAAATGGGAAGCTCAAGAATTAAAATTCAGAAATCGAAACATCATAGTATAAAACAGATCACTCTTTTATCAGTTGATACCAATACTTCTTTTGAAGAAAAACTTAAACAATACAATATAAAATTTATACAAAAAAAAAAATCAGTGTAAAGAAGAAGCTATTTAACCTAATTTTAAGGTAGTAGCTAACTAAATACATATTAAAAAGATGTATATTTATTTGTAAATACTGAAAACAACAAGTGCATAAAAAATCAAAACGACGTACACCCAAAACAGTATCTGCATACAAAATGAAAAAAGAAACTATACTCATATTAATAACTGGAATCTTCTTTTCTTGTTCAACTCTAAAAAGAATTCAGCCTAATGATAATAAGAAAATTAACAATGTAAATTCTTTAAAGGCAATTAATGGTGATTACAAATTAAATCAAAACGAACATTGTGGAGGAATGAGTTTAGATGCTGCTTTTGATTTTAAAACTGAATTTAATTGTATTAATAAACCCGATTCAACTCATTTTATGAGATTGACCACTTTAGATGAAAAAAGGATTAAAGCTGAACTTTTTCAAGGCAATAAATTATTAGAAGAAAAAACACTTAGAGGAAAATTGAGAAAAAATTATTTTATTATAAATGCTTCTTTAAAATTTCCTCTTTTTTATGGTGTTTTTAATGTTTACAGAAGTAGAAAAACAAGAATCGGAGTTCTACCAAATGGAAATTTAACTATAGATAACGATACAGGTGGCTGTGGAATGCTAGTTATTTTCCCATTGATTTGTTCTGGAAATGACTCTTATGGAGTTAAATATAAAAAAATTACAAAACATATAATTAATTACGAATATAAAAAGTAGTAATCAAAAAAATAAATTAACACATTGACCAAACTGTTTGTTACTTTTCAAATTTTGTAGACAAACTTATCTACTATGGTTTCTCTTCTAAACCTTTCGTATTATCTTTAGTTTTAGCTAAAAAATTGCACAAAATATTCAGCTTCTTTTCATCCTGCAAACCGGTGCGTATAATCAAAATAAAACTTACAAACAGTTAATAATGTCATATAAACTCTGTAAACAAACCTCTATCAAAATCACGGATTCATAAATAGATTATAAAAAAGTGAAATTAATGATGAACGAAATCGGAAAAATTAAAGGATTAAGAAAGAAAAAAGGCACCTTGTAATGAGGGAATTGAAGGGGTCTACAAAAGTAAACTTAAGTATAACTCAATAAATTAAACGTAACGAGAGTGAACTTCTTAGAAAAACCTTGAATTTAATTTGTAGATTTCTTGATATCAATACTAAAGACACTTTAAATCTGTTAAAAATTATATGATCATTTTACAAAACTGATGAATATTTTGATTTGGCTTTAGAATCAAAAATACTCTGTACGAAGTAAACGAAAAATTCAGTAAATTTGAAGAGAAGATTATTAAAAGTATTCAAAAATATTTATTCAAAAAAATGATTTCAGTAGCATAATTCAGTACTTGAGTAGAATCAGAATATTTAAAATTGAGGTTGAATAAACACAAAAAGCAAAAAACAAATTAAAAATAAAACTATAATTATTATAAGAAAATTACACCTAGTTGGAAAAGTTGTAACCATAGCAGTATTTGGAATTTTAGGAAGCTTATCATTAGTTATGTTTCCTTTTTTAATTGGACATGAAGACACGCATACATCACTTATCGGATATTCCTACTTAGGATTATTGTTAATTTCAATTTCAGTATTTTATTTTATGATAAAAAGAGAATTAAAAAAAATTAATACTTAGCTGAACTTTTAAATAACAGCGCTACGCTAAACAAAACCTAAACCATAGTAAAAACCCAGCATAATCAGAAGTTATATGAAGTTTAATTACTACAGATACAGATGAACTTTTCGACAATGATTTTTAAAAGGAAAACATTTACAATCTTAATTATAATTTAACTATGATGGTTATTTAGAAATGGAAATATTGAAAATATTAAATTGGAAACAAGATTTTCTGAACGAAGTTAAAACTCATCCAAAACGGATTTTTTTAATTGATGCTTTCGGAGCATTATTAACTGCTATCTTATTATTCGGAATTTTAGCACAATTGGAACAATATTTCGGAATGCCCCAAAAAATAGTATATCTATTATCTGGAATTGCTTTTTGCTTATTTATTTACTCAATGTGTTGTAATAAATTTATTAAATCAAATTGGAGTACTTTTTTAAGAATATTAATAATTAGTAATATCATCTATTCGCTGATTTCTCTTGGGATGGTAATTAAGTATTATGAAAAAATTACTGAATTAGGATGTATTTATTTTATACTTGAACTAATAATAATTGGGCTAATCATCATTACAGAATATAAATTTTATTTAACCCTGGTAAAAAATAAAAGAATACACAACAGAGAAAAGTCATATAGTTAGCAAAGATTTAAAATAAAAGCAACTAAAATTCCTGAATATTAAATCCGTTATTTAAAAAAGAAATGCTAAATCAAAATATTATATTTAGTTAATTACTAAACCAAATTACTTGAATTATACAAACCGTGATTCTTTAATTTGATTTTAAGATATCTTGTAACATTTTTGTTGTTAAAACGTCTTAAATCGAATCAACTAATCAACCATGATATGGAATCAAATAAAAGAAAAGGAAGAATTGTAGGACTATTATTCTTATTCATTTTTGTAACAGGTGTTGCAGTCTATCAATTTTTACAAGGTCCTTTTCTATTTTCAGATGATTTTCTAACAGCTACTTCAGAAAATTCAAATAAAATCATTCTTTCAACCTTACTTTTATTTTTAAGCGGTGTAACATCTGTTATTATAGCTACAATTTTGTTACCGATTTTAAAAAAACATAGTAACACGTTAGCTTATTTATATTTAGCATTTAACATATTAACATTTATTGCTATATCCATTGATAATGTTAGTACACTATCAATTTTAGATTTAAGTCAAGAGTATGTTAAAAATAGAAGTAACAATTCGAACCTATTCAATACATTAGGCAATATTATTTATAAAAAACATTGGTGGTCACACTATTTTAGTTTGTTAATTTCTTGCCTTCCTGTATTTGTTTTATACTATACCCTGTATGTATCTAAATTAATTCCAAAAATCATCTCAATTATTGGGGTAATAGCCGTAATTCTTATGTTTATTGAAATATTGTTTTCAATTTTAGGAAATAGTATTAGTATGAATATGCTTCTTCCGATAGGGCTTATTCAACTAATTCTTCCACTTTGGTTAATTTTTAAAGGGTTCAGATTACCAGTTTTAAATCTCAACTAAAATAGTAAAAGTTGGTATCAAATTTAATACATGTGTTGTTTTAAGAAATTTTTAAAACAATACATGTAATTACTTACTTGAAAAATTCTCAGGGATTTTCTATTTAGCTTTTATTTATTAAATTTAGTGATTGTAATATACAAAATCAATAAAAATTCTATCCAAAATGACTAAACAATCACTAATTATATGTCTATTATCTATTCTGTTTTTTGGTTGTAAAGAAGAAATAAAAAATTCTTTTTCTATAATTGAAGTTATAACTACTAATCACAAAACTCTAGACAGCTTAATTATTTACGACAAAGAAATGTCATGGAAAATTAAGTCTATTATAAGATTTAAAGAGACAAATAGAGCACTAGACACAATGAATATACAAGAAAATAAACTATATCAAATTTATTCATTTTCAAATGGAAAACAGAAAGAATTAGGTGAATTATTAATCTCTCCAAATAGTAGAATATCTTTTGCTTTAGACGAGAACAAACCTTATGAATCGATACTATATACCGGAAGTTTTAAGATGCCTAATAATTTCTTAGCCTATTCTAAAAAACATCAAAATCAATTGACTCAATTAGTTCGAAATGGAATTGAACAAAAAGAGCTTGAAGTACTTATCCATGAAAAAAGAGACTTAATTAATGAAAGGGGAATATCATTAAATATAATTGATAGTTTAAGTGACTATGTTCGAGTTAAGTTTAATAAGTTCTCTGATATTCTTAAGCAGAAAAACACAAAATACTTGTACAAAAGATCATTAGTCAATGAAATAGGCAATAACTTTACTTTTACAGATATAAATAACAATACTATATCTTTAAAAGACTTTAAAGATAAATACGTTTACATTGATGTTTGGGCTACATGGTGCAAGCCATGCAAATTAGAATACGTTTTTCTAAAAGAACTAGAAGAACACTTTTCAAAAAATGATGAACTTCAAATCATCTCCATTAGTACTGATCGAAAACTTGAGGAATGGAAGAAGTATATTACTGAAAATTCAATTAAAGGAATGCAACTTTATTCTGGTGCAAATTCAGATTTTGTAAAATTTTATGATATTGGCTCTCTACCGAGATTTATACTTTTAGATAAACAAGGTAAAATTATTAGTCCTGATGAAATAAGACCTTCTAATCCTGAGCTATTAGAAAAACTGACATCAACGTACCTGTAACAATATCCTTTCTAATTTGCAATCACTGAAAAATTAGAAAGGGTGTAAGGTGTTTTATATGCATACAAAATTAGTATCTTTTTCAGAACCTATAGATTCTTAACTTAATTCATAGAAATACGTTATTCTAATTATTACTACTACTGAGAAGAAAACTTCAAACAACAAAAAAGCCTCACTATTTCTAGTGAAGCTTTATGTGAGCCCTGAAGGATTCGAACCTTCGACCGCCTCCTTAGAAGGGAGGTGCTCTATCCAGCTGAGCTAAGAGCCCGTAGTTTTTACGTTTCTACGAAAACAATGTCGGGGTGGCAGGATTCGAACCTGCGACCTCCTCGTCCCAAACGAGGCGCGATGACCGGGCTACGCTACACCCCGATAAGTCATCTTAATTGCGGAGAGACAGGGACTCGAACCCTGGCGACAGTTACCCGTCGACAGATTAGCAATCTGCTCCATTACCACTCTGGCACCTCTCCTTGCGATTAGAAACTCATTGTTATGAATTTCAAATTGCGAGTGCAAATCTAGCACTTATTAAACGTTCTCACAAACTTTTTTAATAAAAAAAATCACTAATCTGGATACTCAACACGTAAGTGATAGATATTCATTAACTTATTCTTAATAATTTTTTTTATTTTTTCTATTTCTCTAAACGTAATATCAGAATTTTTAAACTGATTATCGTTTTTTTGCTTCTCTATAATCTTATCTATTAAACTATCTATTGACTGTGCTGTGGGTTCTTTTAGGCTCTTGGAAGCTGCTTCTGCCGCATCACACATCATTAAAATAGCCGTTTCTTTTGAAAAAGGAATTGGTCCTTGGTATTGAAACTTCTTTATATCTACCTCTGTATTCGGATTATTATCTAATTCATTTTTATAAAAATAGTACGTAACGTTAGTTCCATGATGCGTACGGATAAAATCAATTATTCTATCTGGTAAGTTATTCTTCTTCGCTATCTCTATTCCTTTTATTACATGATCTAAAATAATACGAGCACTGTCTTTTGCCGATAAATCATTGTGCGGATTTACTCCTGTAGATTGGTTTTCCGTAAAATACATTGGGTTCACCATTTTACCGATATCATGATACAAAGCTCCTGTTCTAACCAACATAGAGTTCGCACCAATTTCATTAGCGGCAGCTTCCGCCAGATTAGCAACTTGCATAGAGTGTTGGAACGTTCCTGGTGCTTTTTCATTTAAATCTCTCAGTAATTTTGAGTTCGTATTTGATAACTCTAATAAAGTTACATCTGAAACCAAGCCAAAAACTTTTTCGTAGAAATAAATAAAGAAGACCGCTAAGAATGATAACAATCCATTAGCTGCGAATAACCCAAAATACAATATGCTAATCTTATCAGCATTCCCTTCTTTTATGATTGAAAAGGCAAAATATGTGAGCATATAAATAAGTGTTATTTGACCTATTGATATAAATAAATTTGCTCTTTTATATAGCTCAGAAACAGTCAATATTGTTACTATCCCTGCTATTATATGTAAATAAATAAACTCAAAACTATTAGGTACTATAAAACCTAATAACAAAACTGTTAATACATGCGTAAACAAACCAAGCCTTGCATCAAAAAAGGCTTTTAACACAATAGGAAGAATACTTAATGGAACAACGTACAAATAGTCTGAATTTGTTTTTACAACCATTGTTTGTACCAAAATCATAATAAAAACATTAAAAAATATAAAGGTTACTTTATTATTATCGTTAAAAATATCGTTTCGGTACCGCTGTAAAAACAACAGTAACATTAACAAGGCCAATGAAACTAAAACCGCATACCCAAAAACGATCCAATTATAATTAGATTTAGACCAAATAGTTGATTGAGAAGCTAACTGATATGATTTTAACACATTGTACCTCTTTCCTTCTACAATATCTCCTTTTAAAATTATTAATGCTCCTTTTGATACTTTTCCTTTTGTGTAGGATATATTTTTAAGCGCTTCTTCTTTACCTTTATTTGTAAACTTCTCATCAAACGAAACATTCGGTCGAACTACGTTTGCAATTAAACTAAGCATTAGTTGTTGTTTATACTGGCTTAAATCTTGAATTTTACTATTAATTATAGATAACACCTCTTTCGATTCGATAAATTTAGAAAACAATACATCTTCAATCGAATTTCCTTTTCTCAATACAATTATTTCATCATCACTACTTCCATATTTAACAATACTTCCGCTATCAATAAATCCGTATTGATAAATTAAGTTTATAATTGACCTTCCTCTTTTTGCTATTTGAACAACATCACTAATTACCAAAGAATCTGAAGGTTTTATCTTTTGTAACTGTTCTTTAAACTCTAGAAAAACTTCTTGTTGTATCGCTTTATCATACACGAAATACTTTTTTGCTTCACTCAACAGCATTTCCTTTTCTACTTCAATTTCCTGTTCACTTTTATGAATCGCAAAATCAAATGGAGCATATAAATTATCATACTGCCACGGTTTACCTGAAGAAAAATCGTATTTAAACTGCCCTCCTTTGGGAAATAAATACACAATTGCCGTAGCTGTAATTAAAAACAATAGTACTTTATATATTATAGCATTGTTTTTATATAATTTGTTAATGATTTTATTCATTTTTTTGATTTAAAATGTAAAGATAACCTTTCTGGATTATTTGAGTACTTGCTATAAAATGGTTATTTTCGCAAGACAAAATTTAACGTAAATATACATTCAAGATATGAAAGAAGTAGTGATCGCATCTGTTGCAAGAACTCCAATAGGAAGCTTTTTAGGAACTTTATCTAAAATACCTGCCACTAAACTAGGGGCCGTAGCTATAAAAGGTGCTTTAAATAAAATTAACTTGAAGCCAGAATTGGTTGAAGAGGTTTTTATGGGAAATGTGGTTTCTGCTGGATTAGGTCAAGCTCCTGCTCGTCAAGCTGCAATTTTTGCAGGAATACCTGACACTGTGCCTTGTACTACTGTAAACAAAGTGTGCTCTTCTGGAATGAAATCTATTATGTTAGCTGCTCAGTCAATTGCTTTAGGTGACGCAAGTATAGTTGTTGCCGGGGGAATGGAAAATATGAGCATGATACCTCACTACCAACATGCAAGAGGCGGTTCAAAATTTGGACCAATTAAGATGGAAGATGGTATGCAAAAAGATGGTTTAGTAGATGTCTACGACCAAGTACCTATGGGAGTTTGTGCTGATGCATGTGCAACTGAGTATGATTTTTCAAGAGAAGATCAAGATGCTTTTGCTATAGAATCTTATACAAGATCATCTAAGGCATGGAACGAAGGAAAGTTCTCTGATGAAATTGTTCCTGTTGAAGTTCCACAAAGAAGAGGTGAACCTTTGATTTTTTCTGAAGATGAAGAATATAAAAACGTAAAAATGGAAAAAATCCCTGCATTACGTGCTGCTTTTACAAAAGAAGGAACCGTTACTGCCGCTAATGCTTCTACCATTAATGATGGTGGTGCAGCTTTGGTATTAATGTCTGCCGAGAAGGCAAAAGAATTAGGGATTACTCCTCTAGCAAAAGTAACAGGATATGCAGATGCTGCTCATGAACCTAAATGGTTTACAACTGCACCTGCTAAAGCATTACCTAAAGCTTTAGCTAAAGCTGGAATTTCTATTAATGATGTAGATTACTTTGAATTAAACGAAGCATTCTCAGTCGTTGGATTAGCAAATATGAAAATCTTAGGCCTATCTTCTGATAAAGTAAACGTTAATGGTGGTGCAGTATCTTTAGGACACCCGTTAGGTGTTTCTGGCGCAAGGATCATTATAGCGTTAACATCTATTTTAAAACAAAACAATGCTAAAATTGGTGCTGCTGGTATTTGTAATGGTGGTGGTGGTGCTAGTGCAATGGTTATTGAAAGAATTTAATTTTAAAAGCACATTTATTAATGTTCGGAATTTGCAACCTTAGTATTGTTCCTTTACGTTTAACTGCTTCTGATACTTCTGAAATGGTAAACCAAGTTTTATTTGGTGAGCATTTTACGATACTTGAAAAGCACAAAAAATGGAGCAAAATAAAACTATCATTTGATGGTTATGAAGGCTACATTGACAACAAGCAATACAAGGAAATACCTAAAGAAAACTATCAGATTCTCTCCGATAGTGAGCAGTATTATTCTGGTGAATTGATTGATTTTATTACAGATAATCAAAACAACTTAACAACAATACCTTTAGGTGCACATCTTCCATTATTTAAAAATAAAAAGTTGCGAATTGATGAACGTATTTTTACCTATGAAGGAAAAGTTTGTCACATGAAATTGCCGAAATCTTCAATTATTGAAACTGCTTATTTATTTTTAAACACCCCTTATTTATGGGGAGGTAAATCTCCTTTTGGAATTGACTGTTCTGGTTTTACTCAAACAGTTTATAAGCTATGCGGATATCAACTTTTACGAGATGCTAAAGAACAAGCTACTCAAGGTGAAGTATTAAGTTTTATTGAAGAAAGCGAACCTGGTGATTTAGCCTTTTTTGATAATGATGAAGGCATTATTACTCATGTTGGTATAATTATGAATGACTACAACATTATTCATGCTCATGGTAAAGTTCGTATTGATAAATTAGACCATAGTGGTATTTACAATGTAGACTCGCAACAACATACTCATAAACTTAGAGTTATTAAACGATTTATATAAAATAAAAAAGGGTTGAAAATTTTCAACCCTTTTTTGTTTTTACTTTATTTTATTCTTCGTCAAATTCTGTTCTTGTTTCTTCTGACTTTTCACCCTTTACAATTTTGATGACTAGTTTTTTATTCTTTTCATCTAAATCCATAAAAATTGCATCACCTTCATCTAACTTAGCACTTACAATTTCTTCAGCTAAAGCGTCTTCAATATATTTTTGAATAGCTCTTTTTAAAGGTCTAGCTCCATACTGCTTATCAAATCCTTTGTCGGCAATATAATCTTTCGCTTTTTCGCTTAATGTTAAATGATATCCTAAATCTGAAATACGTCTCAATAACTTGTCTAACTCAATATCAATAATCTTATGAATATCTTCACGCTCTAAACTGTTGAAAATTATTACATCATCAATACGATTTAAAAACTCAGGTGCAAAAGACTTTTTCAAAGCCCCTTCTATGATACTTTTAGCATGAGCGTCTTCTTGATCTTTCTTAGAAGAAGTACCAAAACCAACTCCACCACCAAAGTCTTTCAACTTTCGAGCTCCAATATTTGATGTCATGATTATAATGGTATTTCTAAAGTCAATTTTCCTTCCTAAACTATCAGTAATAAACCCATCATCTAAAATTTGTAGCATCATGTTAAAAACATCAGGATGCGCTTTCTCAATTTCATCTAAAAGTACTACTGAATAAGGTTTTCTTCGAACTTTTTCAGTTAACTGACCACCTTCTTCATACCCGACATACCCTGGAGGTGCACCAATCAAACGAGATATAGCAAACTTCTCCATATATTCACTCATATCAATCCTGATAAGAGAATCTTCGGAATCAAATAACTCCTTAGAAAGAACTTTAGCTAACTGAGTTTTACCTACCCCTGTTGAACCTAAAAATATAAAAGAACCAATAGGCTTGTTAGGATCTTTCAACCCTACCCTATTACGTTGAATTGCTTTTACCACTTTAGTTACAGCGTCGTTTTGACCTATCACCTTACCTTTTATTAAGCTTGGCAATTCTGCTAAACGACTACTTTCAGCCTCAGCAACTCTATTTACAGGGATTCCAGTCATCATTGAAACTACTTCAGCAACATTATCTTCAGTTACTGTTTCACGATGTAATTTGGAATCTTCTTCCCATTGATTTTGAGCTGAATCTAGAGCAGTTTCCATATTTTTTTCATCATCACGTAATTTAGCGGCTTCCTCATACTTTTGACCACTTACTGCTTTAGTTTTACGATCTCTAATTTCTTCTAATTTAGCCTCTAGTTCTAAAATTTGTTGTGGCACAACAATGTTTGTTATATGAATACGAGATCCCGCTTCATCTAAGGCATCAATAGCTTTATCAGGTAAATATCTATCTGTCATATAACGACTTGTTAACTTTACACAAGCTTGAATGGCTTCATCTGTAAAATTCACATGATGATGAGCTTCATATTTTCCTTTTATATTGTGTAAAATCTGAATAGTTTCTTCAACAGTAGTTGGATCAACAATTACTTTTTGAAAACGACGTTCTAAAGCCCCATCTTTTTCTATATTGGTACGATACTCATCTAACGTAGTAGCTCCGATACATTGAATCTCTCCTCTTGCCAATGCAGGCTTCAACATATTTGACGCATCTAAAGACCCTGTTGCACCTCCTGCTCCAACGATTGTATGAATTTCATCAATGAATAAAATAATATCATCATTTTTTTCTAACTCATTCATTAAAGCTTTCATACGTTCTTCAAATTGCCCTCTGTACTTTGTACCAGCTACTAAACTTGCCAAATCAAGAGAAACAATTCGCTTATCAAAAAGAATTCTAGATACTTTTCTATTAACAATTCGTAACGCAAGCCCTTCAGCAATTGCAGACTTACCTACTCCAGGCTCACCAATTAACATTGGATTATTTTTTTTACGACGACTTAAAATTTGTGAAACACGTTCAATTTCTTTTAATCGACCTACTACAGGATCCAATTTGTCAGCCTCTGCCAAGGAAGTTAAATCACGGCCAAAATTATCTAACACTGGGGTTTTCGATTTTTTAGCCTGTTTTCCTCTTGGTGTTTGTTGTCCAAAAGGGTTTGTTTTTTCTTCAGAAAACTCATCATCTGATGGTGTTTCGGCAATAGGGTCAACAGAAAAATCTTCTACATGCAACTCTTTATATAGTGCCTTGGCTTGCTCGTAATCAATATCATATTTCTGCAATAATTTAGTGGTCGGATCATTTTCATTGCGTAAAATACACAACAATAAATGAGCCGTATCTATTGCGTTACTTTGATATAGTTTAGCTTCTAAAAACGTAGTTTTTATAGCTTTTTCTGCTTGTCTAGTAAGATGTAAACTCTTTTTTTGATTATTTCCTATCGAAGGAGAAGAGGGATTTAGTTTTTCTAATTTATTACGTACCAAATCTAAATCCACATCAAATGTAGTTAAGATTTCAATACCCTTACCGTCTCCTTTTCGTATTAATCCTAAAAGCAAATGTTCTGTTCCAATAAAGTCGTGCCCTAAACGAAGTGCCTCTTCCTTACTGAAAGTTATCACATCTCTAACTTGTGGTGAAAAATTATCGTCCATAAATTTAATTTGTGTCTGTGTAAAGTTAGTGAGATTTTTTTACAAAAAATTACAAAAAAGGTGCCAATAAAAATTTAATGCCATTATGGCTTTACAAAAAGACACAGATTTTAACAAAAACACGTTAAATTATGGTTAAAATTGTTAATAACTATAGTTAAAACAACATTAACAAATTTTGTGTAAAACTTGGCTTTATTGTATCTTGCAATGATTTAGAAAACACATGTTTTTCACAGCATGTTTCAAGTGAGTTTTATTTTATGTAAAATTCACTTTTTTATAAAATAACAAGTACTAATATTTTAAAGAGAAATATATGGCAGATGGCGAAAAGTTGATTCCTATCAACATTGAAGAACAAATGAAATCAGCATATATCGACTACTCAATGTCGGTAATTGTATCAAGAGCTTTACCTGATGTTCGAGACGGTTTGAAACCAGTTCATCGTAGGGTTTTATTTGGAATGCATGAACTAGGAATTAAAGCTACAGGAGCATATAAAAAATCAGCAAGAATTGTAGGGGAAGTATTAGGTAAGTATCATCCACATGGAGATACATCTGTGTATGACTCTATGGTTCGTATGGCTCAAAACTGGAGTGTACGTTACATGATGGTTGATGGTCAAGGAAACTTTGGTTCTGTTGATGGAGATAGCCCAGCAGCAATGCGTTATACTGAGGTACGTATGCAAAAAATATCAGAAGACATGCTGGCTGATATTGAAAAAGATACAGTTGACCATAAGTTAAATTTTGATGATACTCTAAAAGAACCAACAGTATTACCTACTCGTATCCCTAATTTATTGGTAAATGGAGCTTCAGGAATTGCCGTTGGTATGGCAACTAACATGGCTCCTCACAATTTAACAGAAGTTATTAATGGTACCATTGCATACATTGATAACAAAGAAATAGAAATAGACGAGTTAATGCAACACGTAAAAGCTCCTGACTTCCCAACTGGTGGGATTATTTACGGATATGATGGTGTACGTGATGCTTTTCATACTGGTAGAGGCCGTATTGTTATGCGAGCTAAAGCTACTATCGAAGAAGTAAAAGGACGTGAATGTATTATTGTTACTGAAATTCCTTATCAAGTTAACAAAGCAGAAATGATTAAAAAAACTGCTGAGTTAGTTAATGATAAAAAACTAGAAGGAATCGCTAATATTCGCGACGAATCTGATAGAAAAGGAATGCGTATCGTTTACGTTTTAAAGCGTGATGCAATTCCTAACATTGTTCTAAACAAATTATATAAATACACTCAATTACAAACATCGTTTAGTGTTAACAATATCGCACTAGTAAACGGTCGTCCTGAGCAATTAAACCTAAAACAATTAATTCATTATTTTGTAGAACATCGTCATGAAGTAATTGTTCGTAGAACAGAGTTTGAACTAAAAAAAGCAGAAGCTCGTGCTCACATTTTAGAAGGTTTAATTATTGCTTCTGATAATATTGATGAAGTAATTGCCATTATTAGAGGGTCTTCAAACGCCGATGAAGCTCGTGAAAAATTAATTGCTCGTTTTGAGTTAACTGAAATTCAAGCAAAAGCAATTGTTGAAATGAGACTGCGTCAGTTAACAGGACTGGAACAAGATAAATTACGTGCTGAGTATGATGATATAATGGCTACAATTATTGATTTAAAAGATATTTTAGCAAATGAACCTAGACGTTACAACATAATAAAGGATGAATTAGTTCATATTAGAGATAAATATGGAGACGATCGTAGATCAGTTATTGAATATGCAGGAGGAGACATGCGTATTGAAGACATGATTCCTAACTCTAAAGTAGTAGTTACTATTTCAAATGCTGGATATTTAAAGAGAACTAATCTTGACGAATACAAGGTTCAAAATAGAGGTGGTCGAGGACAAAAAGGTGTTGCTACAAGAAATGAAGACTTTCTAGAACATTTATTTGTAGGTACAAATCATCAATATATGATGTTCTTTACTCAAAAAGGTAAAGTTTTCTGGATGCGTGTGTATGAAATTCCTGAAGGTGGTAAAAACACAAAAGGAAGAGCTATGCAAAACCTTATAAATATTGAGCAAGATGATAAGGTAAAAGCATTCTTAGTTACTCAAGATTTAAAAGACGAAGATTACATAAATAATCATTATGTAATTATGGCTACAAAAAAAGGTCAAGTAAAAAAGACCTCTTTAGAGCAATATTCACGACCTAGAGCTAACGGTATTAATGCCATTACAATTAAAGAAGGAGATGAATTGCTAGAAGCAAAATTAACAACAGGTGATAGTCAAGTAATGCTAGCTTTAAAATCGGGGAAAACAATTCGTTTTGAGGAAGCAAAAACAAGGCCAATGGGAAGAACTGCTTCTGGAGTTCGTGGAATTACTTTGCAGCATGAGCAAGATGAAGTAATTGGTATGGTTGCCGTAAACGACATGGATAGCAATATACTTGTTGTTTCTGAAAAAGGGTATGGAAAAAGATCAAAACTAGAAGATTATCGAGTTACCAATCGTGGTGGTAAAGGTGTAAAAACATTGAATATCTCTGAAAAAACAGGTGAATTAGTTGCTATAAAAAACGTAGATGATTCTAATGATTTAATGATTATAAATAAATCAGGACTTACCATTAGAATGGCTGTAGAAGACCTACGTGTTATGGGACGTGCAACCCAAGGTGTTCGTTTAATAAATATAAAAAACAATGATAGTATAGCAGCAGTTGCTAAAGTTATGCATGAAGAAGAAGAAATAAATGAGAATGGTAATGGCATGGAAATTGAAAATGAAAATGATAATAACGAGAATCAAGAACAACAATAAATAAGAATCTAAAATGAAAAAACAAATTATAGCACTTTCTTTAGGACTAGTATCATTGGGTACTTTTGCTCAAAAGTCAGAACTTAAAGCAGCCGAAAAAGCCATAAAAAAACAAGAATTTAATAGTGCAATAGTATCTATTGATGCTGCTGAAAAGTTAATTGCAAACGCTGATGATAAGTATAAAGCTAAATTTTACTTTTTAAAAGGTAAAGCTTACGCTGCTAAAAAGAATTATAAAGTAGCTGCTGATGCTTTTAAAAACTTGTTTGATTTTGAAAAGCAAGTTGGTAAAGATAGATATTCTTCTGACGCTAAACCAATGTTAGATCAATTAATTCAAGAAGTTTCAAATAAAGCTGTTAACTTATACAACAACTCTAAAGATTATAAAAACGCTGCTGAAAACTTCTATTTAACCTATTTATTAAGTCCTAAAGATACTTCTTTTGCATACAATGCAGCTATATCTGCTACTCAAGCTAAAGAGTACGACACAGCTCTTAAATATTATAATGAGTTAAGAAAAATTGGATACACTGGTATAGAAACTAAATTTGTAGCTACTAATACACAAACTGGTAAAGTAGAAGCTTTTAATTCAAAATCTCAAAGAGATTTAATGGTTAAATCAAAGCAATATATCAAACCAGAGAACAAGCTTTCAAAATCTAAATCAGCTACTCTAACAAAAAATATCGCTTTAATTTTAAAAGAACAAGGTAAAACTGACGAAGCGATTGCTGCCTTATCAGAAGCTCGTAAGCAAAATCCTAAAGATTTAAATTTATTACTTAACGAAGCTGACATGTATGTTCAACTTAAAAAAATGGATAAATTTGGTGAGTTAATGACTGAAGCTGTTGCATTAGATCCTACAAACCCAACATTATACTATAACTTAGGGGTTGTAAACTTTAACCAAGGAAGAACTGATGATGCTAAAAAATATTACCAGAAGGCTGTTGAGTTAAAGCCAGATTATGCAGATGCGTATATGAATTTAGCAGTTGTTGTATTAGATCAAGACAAATCTATTGTTGAAGAGATGAATAAAAACCTATCTAACTTCAAAAAATACGATGAATTAGCTCTAAAACAAAAAGAAGTTTACAAAGAAGCTTTACCATTTTTAGAAAAAGCTGATAGCTTAAATAGAAATATTGATACTATTAAAACTTTAATGAATATATATGAAGTTTTAGAAATGGAAGAAAAAAGCAAAAAGTACAGAGAAATATACAAATCGATGAAATAAAAGTTCGTTTTATCAAATAAAAAAGAGATTACCTAAAAAGTAATCTCTTTTTTTTTAAGCTATAAAAACGAAAATATTCAAATATATATTCATATCCTCTTTACATAATTCTCATTTACTAGTTAAAATACGAACAGAAAAAAACCTATCAAAATTTGATAGGTTTTCATTAAAAAATTAACTAGTAATAAAATATATATTATAATACTCTTACGTTTACTGCGTTTAATCCTTTTTTTCCATCTTGTAATTCGAATTCAACGTCATCACCCTCACGGATTTCATCGATTAATCCTGAAATATGTACAAAATGTTCTTTGTTTGATCCTTCTTCTGTGATAAATCCAAATCCTTTTGAATCGTTGAAGAATTTTACGGTACCTTTATTCATTGTAAAAAATTATTTGTTGCTTGCTTTAGTGCCAACAACTTTTATTGAGTTGCAAATCTAATACCAATATTTTAATATTTAGACAATTATTTAATTTATTTTAATTGAACTAAAAAATCTATTCTAAAATAAGAAAGCCTATCAACTTTTGATAGGCTATTCTCATTAAAAAATTAACTAGTAATAAAAATATATATTATAATACTCTAACGTTTACTGCGTTTAATCCTTTTTTTCCTTCTTTTAATTCGAATTCAACTTCGTCGTTTTCACGAATTTCATCGATTAATCCTGAAACATGTACAAAATGTTCTTTGTTTGATCCTTCTTCTGTGATAAATCCAAATCCTTTTGAATCGTTGAAGAATTTTACGGTACCTCTATTCATTGTAAAAAATTATTTGTTGCTTGCTTTAGTGCCAACAACGTTTATTGTATTGCAAATCTAATGCCAATATTTTAATTGTTAAATAAATATTTTAATTATTTTAAAGGAATAAAAAAATAATCAATAAAAAAAAGCCGTTAAAATTAACGGCTTTTCCTATTTAGTAAGATTTGCTTAGTCAAAGCTTGTATCCATTTTTAAGTAATCTAAGAACTCTCTTTTAGTTTCTTTCTCCTTAAATTTACCTCCAAATTCAGCAGTGACTGTACTACTTTCAATGTCTTTAATACCTCTGGAGTTTACACATAAATGCTTGGCATCAATAACACAAGCTACATCATCTGTCCCTAAAGCTTCTTGCATAGCTTGAACAACCTGCATTGTTAATCGTTCTTGAACTTGCGGTCTTTTAGAAAAATACTCAACAATTCTATTCATTTTAGATAAACCAATTACTTTTCCATCAGAGATATAAGCTACATGTGCTCTACCAATAATTGGTAATAGGTGATGCTCACAGGTAGAATATACTATAATGTTTTTTTCTACTAACATTTCACCATAATTATAATTATTGTCAAATGTTGATGCCTTAGGTTTATTTTTTGGATTTAACCCCATGAAAAGCTCATTTACAAAAGCCTTTGCCACACGTTTAGGTGTGCCTTGCAAACTATCATCAGTTAAATCCATTCCTAAAGTTATTAAAATATCTTTAACACTCTCTTGGATTCTTTTTATTTTTTCTTCATCAGAAATATCAAATGCATCTTTACGTATTGGCGATTCAGCGGATGTAGCGATGTGGTTGTCTCCAATTTCTTCTATCCTTTCGTCATTCATTTTGTTGTTCTTCACTTCAAACATTTCTTTCATTTATTATGGTGCAAATTTACAACTTTGTTATTAATTTACTGTACTTTAGTTATCAATTCGTTTAAAGAGCAAGTAGTTTGCTCAGAGTTAATCATGTTTTTTAAAACAAAAGTATCATTATCAACATCGGTTACCACAAACTGTATTCCTCTATTGCTAACATATTTCCATTGTTTCTTTTGTTGTTTGTTACTTATAGCCGTATCAGGATAAAGCTCAGATTTTATATTATTCTCTCTTAAAACCCTAATTGCTTTTACTTTTTTCAGGCTCTCATTCTCTTTAAAATTTAAGAACAACACCTTTGGTTTTGGTAATTCTACGGTTTCAAACAGCCCTAACTCTTCCATTACCAAATAAATTCTATCTAACCCAAAAGATATGCCAACTCCAGAAACATCTTTTAAACCAAAAATACCAGTTAAATCATCATACCTTCCACCTCCACCGATAGACCCCATTTTTACTTCTCTTGGAGCCGATACTTCATAAATTGCACCTGTATAATAATTTAGCCCTCTAGCTAAAGTAACATCTATTTCTAAACTTGCAGAAGTTAACCCTAACTCTGATATTGAATCATTTATAAATCGTAATTCTTCTACACCTCTTATACCTTCTTCAGAACCTTCTAACATTACTTCTAAAGAAGCTAATTTATCAGTATTAGAGCCAGAGAAATCAAATAATGGATCAACTTTTTCAAGTGCTACTTCAGTAATTCCTTTAGAAAGCATTTCTTTAACGACACCTTCTTTTCCTATTTTATCTAATTTATCTAAAGCAACCGTAAAATCAATTAACTTATCTTTAGCTCCTATTACCTCCGCGATTCCAGATAAAATTTTACGATTATTAATTTTAATGGTTGTACCACTCAATCCTAACTTACTAAAAACAGCATCATATAATTGAACAAACTCTACTTCTTGCCATAAAGATTTACTACCAACAACATCAGCATCGCATTGATAAAATTCACGAAAACGTCCTTTTTGCGGACGATCAGCTCTCCAAACAGGTTGAATTTGATAACGTTTAAAAGGAAAAGTTATGTCATTTTGGTGCTGTACTACATAACGTGCAAAAGGGACTGTTAAATCGTATCTTAATGCTTTTTCTGAGATTTTAGAAATTAGTTTTTGACTATTTTTTTCTGATAGTAAATCATCATCAACTTTACTTAAATAATCTCCAGAATTCAAAATCTTAAAAATTAAACGATCTCCTTCTTCTCCATATTTTCCCATTAAGGTAGACGAATTTTCAAAACTTGGAGTTTCAATAGGTTGAAATCCAAAGTTTTCAAACGAATGTTTTATGGTATTTAATATGTAATTTCTTTTTGCTACTTCGGTTGATGAAAAATCTCTTGTTCCTTTTGGAATACTTGGTTTCATATTTTTTAATTATAAATAACGTCTTTAATTTATCATACTTTAAAAACGTAGTAATTAATTTTTACTTTATTAATTGAGGTAACAAATATCTGAATTAATCGCGAAAATAAGAAGTTTTATTTTTTCGTTTTAATCGATAAATACTTGCATTTAATTCAAACCCTAACAACAATATGATCGCATTTAACCAAACGAATAGCATTAATATAAGCAATGTTCCTATTGACCCATATAATTGGTTATATTTTGCGAATTTCAGAACATAAATACCAAAAATATAGAACGAGAACATTGAAACTACAGTTGTTAAAATTGCCCCAGGTGAAAAAAAGCGAGTTTCTTTTCCTTGTTTTGTTCCGTATCTAAATAATAATGAAACAATAGTAAAAATCATTACCAAGAATAAAAAACCTCTTCCGTAATAAAACAGATTTAAATCACTTGTATTAAACCATCCTTTTTCATCTATTTTAGCTAAAGCAATTTGATATAGAATTACGAAAACCACTGTAATAATTAAAAACAAAGCCATTAGTAGTGATACCGCCAAAGAAATCATATATGCCCTTATTATATTTCTATACTCTTTAACATGGTATGAGTATTCAAAACCTCCAAAAATAGCATTTACTCCATTAGTCATTAAAAAAATAGATGCTAAAAAACCGAACGAAAGTAAACCTCCATACTGATTATTTAAAATATCTTTCAAAACACCATCCACTGCATCAAATGTTTTTGGGGGTAATACTTCTTGGATTAATGAAAACAGCCCTTCCTGGAAGCCCTCAATAGGGATGTAAGGTATTAATGTTAGTATAAAAAGAAGAAATGGGAAAATTGCCATAAAAAAACTAAAAGCAATCCCTCCTGCTCTAGTTGTTAATGCCCCTTTTACAATTCCTAAAATATACATTTCCAAAACATCATATAAAGACATTCCTTCTAAGCCTGGAATTTTAATAGTTTTCCCAAAGTTAACCAACAAATTTACAATTGGTATTTTTTCTAGTTTATTTTCTATTGGCCTAGTCATGTACCTTTTATATTACTTTTACTATTTTCATTTAATGTACAAATATTTGGTATTTCTTTAGTAAACCTTCTATGTTTTCTTTTGAAAAGATAGCACCTTTTATCTTGTTTCTTTCGATATCTATAGAAAAGTTTTTAGCAGTTTTAAAATTTACTTTCTCTAAATTTGTATCTTCAAATATTGAATTACTTAAATCACTTTCTTCAAAATAACTACTTCGTAAATCAGCTTCTGTATAATCAACTTCTATAATTTGACATTCTACAAACTGAAAATTTTGCATTTTCAACTGATAAAATGAAGAAAAATTTAATTGGCATTTTGAAAAATTTATTCTCAATAAAAAAGGATTCACTTCAAAAAAATTAATTCCTATTAATTTTGAATTCGTAAAATGTACCCCTTTAAAACTACTGTCTCTTAATTTTGTATTGCTCAAATTACAATCTATAAATTCACATTCTAAAAACTCAGAAGCGTTTATATGTAACTCAGAAAAATCACAATTTTTAAACACACAAGAATCAAAGTTAGTTTTACTAAGCTGTTTACTAGTAAAACTAACTTTATTAAAAGTTTCATTTTCAAAATAATCGTTCATTTATTGAACCTTTATGATTAATTATTTCAACCCTCTTGCCGTTAACATTGGTTTAGCTTGTGGATCACGACCAGCAAAAGCTTTATACATTTCAGCGTAGTCCATGGTATTTCCTTTTGATAAAATTTGTTCGCGGAATTTTTGCCCATTTTCTCTAGTTAACAAACCATTATTTTTAAACCAATCATATGCATCATGACTTAACATTTCCGTCCATAAATATGAATAATATCCAGCAGCATATCCACCGCTAAATATGTGTGCAAAGTATGTTGAACGATACCTTGGTGGTATTTCAGCTACTTTTAACTTCATTTTTTCTAAAGCAGCTTCTTCAAACTGAACAACATTGTTAATAGTAGTATCAGAAGAAATTGTATGCCACTGCATGTCTAAATTAGAAGAGCATAAGTTTTCAATCATAGAGTATCCTTGATTAAAAGTGCCAGCATCTTTAATTTTTTTCAATAATTCAGTAGGTATTACTTCTCCTGTTTTATAATGCAACGCATAATTATTTAAAATTTCAGGATGTGTAGACCAGTTTTCATTAAACTGTGATGGAAACTCAACAAAATCTCTTGCTACACTTGTTCCAGAAATAGAAGCATATTTCTGATCTCCAAATAAACCATGTAATGCATGTCCAAATTCATGAAACATCGTTTCAACCTCATCAAAACTAATTAATGCTGGATCGCCAATCGCTGGTTTATCTGAATTACAAACATTGTAAATTACAGGCTTTTGATTACGTAACTTAGATTGTTTTACAAATGAACTCATCCATGCCCCTCCTCTTTTACTGTCTCTTGCAAAAAAATCTCCAAAAAACAGTCCTAGCTTACTTCCGTCTTCTTCAAAAAGCTCATAAACCATGACATCTGGATGATAAGTTGGAATGTCCGTACGTTTTTTAAAAGTTATACCATACAGTTTTGTAGCCGCAAAGAATACTCCTTTTTCTAAAACATTAGTCAATTCAAAATAAGGTTTCACCTCATCCTCATTTAAATTATATTTAGACTTACGAACTTTTTCAGCATAGTAATTCCAATCATAAGGAGCCAATTTAAACCCTCCTTTATTTTTATCTATTTCAGCTTGAATTTCTTTTATTTCAGATGATGCCTTTTCTAAAGCCCCAGGAATTAATCCATTAAACATTTCAAAAACTTTTTCTGGCTTAGATGCCATAGTTCCCTGTAAACTCCAACTTGCATAATTATCAAACCCTAAAACCTTTGCTTTTTTAGCACGTAATAAAACCATCTTTTTTACCAAATCGCTAGTATCAAAATCTCCTCCTTCAGTCCTTAAAACAGATTTCTTAAAAAGTTCTTCTCTTACTTCTCTATTTTCTAAAGTTTGTAAGGATGGTTGCTGTGTAGTATTAATTAATTGAATCTCATATTTACCATCTTTTTCAATAGTTTTTATTTTATCTTCTGAAAATCCTTTTAATTTCTCTTTATCGGTAATTGTTACGCCTCCTTTTTTGCTTGCATCTAATAGTTTTTTTCCAAAATCATTAGATAAAACAGCTAATTCGGCATTAATTTCTTTTAATTCTTTTTTCTTTTCTTCTGATAAATTTGCACCTGATTTTACAAAATTCTTGTAATTTTCTTTAACTAAATGAATTGATTCAGCATCATTTGATTTTATCGTTTCTAAATTGTTATAAACCTTTTTTATTCTTTCAAATAACTCGGTATTTAAAAAAATCTCATCAGAATGTTTTGAAAATTTAGGTGCTAATTCTTTCTGAATATCTTTGATTGTATCATTAGTGTGAGCACCAGCTAATGAATAAAAAACTGAAGTTACCCTATCTAATACTTTATTACTTTCTTCATAAGCTAGAATGGTGTTTTCAAAAGTTGGTTCTTCTTTATTTGCAACAATTTTAGCTATCTCGTCATTTTGAATCTCCATTCCCTTTAAAATGGCTGGTTTAAAGTGACTATTTTTTATAATCGTAAAATCTGGTGTACCATATTCTAATTTACTTTTAATTAGCAATGGGTTTTCAGGTGTATTCATTTTCACTTTTATTTTTTCTTCTTTAGTACTACACGATATTGTAAAAATCAAAGTTGCTACTACAAGTATACATTTTTTCATTTTTGTTAAAATTATGGTTATTTTCTTTATAAGAGAATCTTTTATTTCAAAGCTTTTAAGCTTAAATCCATATTATAAACCGAATGAGTTAATGCTCCAGAAGAAATAAAATCTACCCCACATTCAGCATACTCTCTTATGGTTTTTTCGTTAATTCCTCCAGAAGATTCTGTTAAACATTTATCTCCTATTAGTTCTACTGCCTTGCGAGTATCTTCATAATTGAAATTATCTATTAAAATTCTATAAACCCCTTCATTTTTTAAAATTTCTTCAATTTCTTTTATACTTCTAGCTTCAATAATTATTTTAATATCTAATTTTTTTTCAGCTAAATATTTTTTTGTTTTTGTTATAGCTTGAGTTATTCCTCCTGCAAAATCAATATGATTATCTTTAATCATCACCATATCATACAATGCAAATCTATGGTTTTCTCCTCCTCCTATTTTTACTGCCCATTTTTCTATTGCTCGTATTCCCGGTGTTGTTTTACGAGTATCTAAAATTTTAGTTGTTGTTCCTTCTAATAAATTAACAAAAAAACGAGTTTTCGTAGCAATGGCACTCATACGTTGCATTGCGTTTAATACCAAACGCTCAGCTTGTAATATAGATTGGGAATATCCAGTAACATAGAAAACAATGTCACCATATTGTACGCTATCTCCATCTTGAATTAGAGTTTCAACCTCTAAGCCTTTATCTACATAATCAAAAATCTTTTTAGCAAATTCCACCCCTGCTATAATTCCAGTATCTTTTACTAAAAGTTTAGCTTTCCCTTTAGCTTCAGCTGGTATACAAGACAACGAAGTATGATCTCCATTTCCTACGTCTTCTCTTATAGCATTAGCTATAATTAAATCTAGCTCTTTATTAAATTGTTCTTTTGAAATCATCATTATATTATTCTTGTTGTAAAAATAGTGTTTTTAGTTTATCCTAATTCCTAGAAATATAAATTTAAAATAACCCTCAAAAAAATGATGAATCCTATAAATCCTCATTACTTTCGCGCCCTCAAAAAAATTACCCTAATTAAAACACAAAAAATGAACATTAAATTAAAAGCATGGTTTATTCTTATTATTTTAACATCGCTGTATGGCTGTCAAAGCAATTTAGACGATAATATTATAAACAAACAAAGCAGTTATACCCAAGAAACAAAAAACATTATTTCTTTACTTTCTAAAAAAATTCATGACTTATCCGTTTTTCAATCTGAAGAATATTTAGTTAATGATTTTACCCTAAACACATCAATCCAATCAAAAAGCGGAATTGAAGCACCAGAAATAGGTCAGATGCCCATACCTTTTTTACATCCTAATGGAAATAGTGAGGAAGATATATTTTTAAAAAATGCATTTTTTAATATTTTAGAAATGCAAGAACTATTAAGAGATTTATTAGAAAATTACAATAAGTTTACTATTCATACAAACTTAAATATTTTGACACACCCTGCTCAAATTGATTCTTCTAACGACTTGATAAAATTAATAAAATTTAGACGAATTATTAGGGAAGAAATCACTTTTGTTCAAAAAACAATTAACATTTACAATAAAAAAATAAATATTCATTTCCCTAATATAACTTATTCTCAAAAGATGTCAGGGTATTATTCTTTTGACAACTCTCACTTGAGTTGTAATCAAACTGAATTTTCTATAGAAGATGTTGATAATTTTTCCTACAGCTATCATCAAAAATTAGTAACCAAAAATATGTTAAAAGAAAAGAAAGCAAAATTAAAACTTCATAGACCTGAAGTAGGAACAAGAAGAGGAACTGTTTTTATTAAAGCAGGAAAACCAAATGTTATTAGAGGAGCTTTGGGAAATGATTTTGGTGGTTATGCACTTGGTGTAGTTGTTGGAATGACAATTGAGTATGCTATTACTGGTAAAATATATTATTACAAAGATGCTTTATAAACCCCAGTATAAATAATCAATTTCGAATAAATTAAAAAGGTTTGCTACTAAAATAGCAAACCTTTTTAATTAAGAAAATATTTATCAAATATCCATAAAATTGTTCTTTTTAAATAATCAACATGGTATTACATATTTATAAACCAATATTTTAAACACACCTTAATTCCTCGAAAAATAAATTTAAAATAAACCTCAAAAAAAATGATGAATCCTATAAATCCTTATTACTTTCGCGCCCTCAAAAAAATCACCCTAATTAAAACACAAAAAATGAACATTAAATTAAAAGCATGGTTTATTCTTATTATTTTAACATCGCTGTATGGCTGTCAAAGCAATTTAGACGATAATATTATAAACAAACAAAGCAGTTATACCCAAGAAACAAAAAACATTATTTCTTTACTTTCTAAAAAAATTCATGACTTATCCGTTTTTCAATCTGAAGAATATTTAGTTAATGATTTTACCCTAAACACATCAATCCAATCAAAAAGCGGAATTGAAGCACCAGAAATAGGTCAGATGCCCATACCTTTTTTACATCCTAATGGAAATAGTGAGGAAGATATATTTTTAAAAAATGCATTTTTTAATATTTTAGAAATGCAAGAACAACTAAGAGATTTATTAGAACATTACAATAAGTTTACTATTCATACAAACTTAAATACTTTGATACATCCGGCTCAAATTCATTATTCTGATGACTTGATAAGATTAATAAAATTTAGACGAGTTATTAGGGAAGAAATTACTTTTGTTCAAAAAACAATTAACATTTACAATAAAAAAATAAATATTCATTTCCCAAATGTAACTTATTACCAAAAGATGTCAGGGTATTATTCTTTTGACAACTCTCACTTAGGTTGTAATCAAACTGAATTTTCTATAGAAGATATTGATAATTTTTCCTTTAGCTATCATCAAAAATTAGTAACTAAAAATATTTTAAAAGAAAAAAAAGCAAACTTAAAACTTCATAAACCACAAGTAGGAACAAGAAGAGGAACTGTTTTTGTCAAAGCAGGAAAACCAAATATTATAAGAGGAGCTTTTGGTAACGATTTTGGAGGATATGCACTTGGTGTAGTTGTTGGAATGACAATTGAATATGCTATTACTGGTAAAATATATTATTATAAAGATGCTTTATAAACCCCAGTACAAATAATCAATTTCGCATAAATTAAAAGGTTTACTACTAAAATAGTAAGCCTTTTTAATTTTAAATAATATCAAGTAACATTAATAAACTGCTTATTTTTTACGCACTATAGTTCTCAGTTTTTAAATCTCAATCAATAAAATTACTCAAAAGAGTATTAATTTAGCTGTATGAAAGTAAAATTATTAGCCATAGGAAAAACAGACAATAAACATTTAGTTCAACTCATCACTGAATACGAGAAAAGACTAAAACATTATATCAAATTCTCTTTGGAAATTATACCCGATATCAAAAACGCTAAAAACCTTAGTGAAACACAACAAAAAAATAAAGAAGGTGAATTAATTATATCAAAACTTCAACCAACAGATTACCTTGTTCTTTTAGATGACAAAGGAACAGCCTATACTTCAATGGAATTTTCAAAATACTTACAGAAGAAAATGAACTCGGGCCTTAAACAATTAGTTATAGTTATAGGAGGCCCATATGGTTTTTCAGATGCTATTTACCAAAAATCAAAAGGGAAAATATCATTATCGAAAATGACATTTTCCCATCAAATGATTCGTTTATTTATTATTGAACAAATTTATAGAGGTTTTACGATTCTTAGAAACGAACCTTATCATCACGAATAAATATTTTATATCTAAAAGCTTTTCAATACACTTTTGCTATATAAAACGAAAAAGTATTATTTTTTATCCTTTCATCACTAACAGTCAAAAATATTAGTACCCTCCTGAACTAATGTATTAAGGCCTATTTGTTAGCTATTCTATACAAAACAATAATTTCAATTATCACTGTGGGTATCAAAATAACTAACCCTAAATAAACCAATATAATTGAGGCTAAACAAACACCAACAACTATTTCAAAGATTGCATTAACCTTAATTAGCATACCTAACTTATTATTCAATTGTAATAAACTGAAGCCGAAAATAATTTGAAGCGCTCCAAAAACAACTGATTTAATTACAACACTCACTGCTAATGCATCTACTGAAGCATCGATACTTAAAACATCATATAACTCAGATATACCGTATAAAACAATAAAAATATAAACTACAATCCCTAATAATTTAGCGCCATATAATTTAGATAGCTTTAAGAAACCTAAAAAAAACAAAGTAAAAGATAAAGTTGATAGCAATTTTATAACTAGGTATGAAGTTTTATCAATAAAAAATATATCATCGTTTATTGGAAAAATATCTGCTATTAGTTCAATAAAACCAATAACAAAATATATAATTCCAAAAATCCAAGATGTCGTTAAAAACCTTTTATCTTGATTGTTTATAACTACCTCATTCTCCAATTCATCAATATTAAAATCTGCCTCTAATGCTTCCAAAATTGTTTTTACTGTAAAACTTCTCGGAGTCGTTTCTCCTGCTTCTATACGTTGAATAGTTCTTACACTTATATTACATTTTTCTACTAACTCTTCTTGAGTTAGCCCTTTTTGTTTTCTTAAATCGAAAATCTTTTTTCCTAATGCTGGTTGTTTCATTATGTATAAATTATTATTTTTCATACAATATTAATTTAGGTATTTAATTTAATGAAAAAATCAAAACGTTTTTCTCCCGTCATTTACATGACATTCCTTTGTTTATAATACATTGAGCTATTATTCATTTATTTAATAAAAAATAACTCGTGCCCAAAGATGATAAAAAATACTACATTTGTTAGCTATAAATATGTATCAAATGAAATTAGTTTTTGCAACTCATAATTTAAATAAGCTAGCTGAAGTCCAAAAAATGTTACCAAAATCTATTGAGCTTCTTTCTTTGAAAGATATAAACTGTTTCGACGATATAGAAGAAACAGCTACTTCACTAGAAGGAAATGCCCAAATTAAAGCTAATTATGTTACCAATAAATTTGGTTATAATTGTTTTGCTGATGATACTGGATTAGAGGTTAGTAGCCTAAACGGAGCTCCCGGAGTTTTTTCTGCCAGATATGCAGGAGAACCCTCAAACTCTGAAAAGAATATGCAGAAACTACTTTCAAAACTACATGGAAAATCTGATAGAAATGCACAATTTAGAACCTCTATCTGTTTAAACTTAAATGAAAAACAATTTTTATTTGATGGTATTTGTACCGGCAAAATTTTAACTAACAAACAAGGAGAAAAAGGCTTTGGTTACGATCCTATTTTTCAACCAAAAGACTATAATAGTTCTTTTGCCGAAATGACTTCAGAAGAAAAAAACAAAATTAGCCATAGAGGATTAGCAATACAGAAACTAATTGAGTTTTTAAAACAACTAAACTAATTGAATTCTAAAAAAAAATATATAACACATTTTATTCTTTTATCGGCTTTACTTCTTTTATTTTTAATTGCTAATATCAGTTTCGGATCTGTAAAAATACCTTTATCAGCTATTTTTGAGATCTTTATAGGAGAAGCCTCGCTTAAAGACAGTTGGCAAACAATCATTATCAATTATCGATTACCTAAAGCCATTACTGCTATTTTAGTAGGATCAGGATTATCTATTAGCGGCTTACTAATGCAAACATTATTTAGAAACCCTTTAGCGGGTCCTTTTGTTTTAGGTATTTCTTCAGGAGCTAGTTTAGGAGTCGCATTATTTATTCTGGGTTCCGGAGTATTTGGCAGCATATTTTCCTCTTTTGTTTTCTCAAATTGGTCTTTGGCTTTTGCTGCTAGTTTAGGTTCTTTTTTGGTACTAACTGCCATTATAATTGCAGCGAATAAAGTTCGTAATACGATGTCTATTTTAATAATAGGTTTAATGTTTGGCTCATTAACAGCTGCTATAATAAGTGTACTGGCATTTTTTAGTGAAGCTGCACAAATACAACAATATCAATTTTGGAGCTTTGGAAGTTTAGGGAATTTAACTTGGAATGAAATAATAGTTTTTGCTATTATTTATCTTATAGCTTTAATTAGTACCTTTACAGTAATAAAACCTTTGAATAGTTTTTTATTAGGAGAAAATTATGCAAAAAGTTTAGGTGTAAACATCAAAAGGAGTAGAAATATTATTTTATTAATTACAAGCTTACTTACAGGAGTTATTACTGCTTTTTCTGGGCCAATTGCATTTGTAGGAATAGCAGTTCCTCATATATCTAAAATACTATTTTCAAGCTCAAACCATAAGATATTATTACCCGCATCTGGCATAATTGGTGCAATAATTTTACTTATTTGTGATAGTATTGCCCAACTTCCTTCTAGTGCTTTTATTTTACCTATAAATGCTATTACCTCCTTATTTGGAGCTCCTGTAGTTATTTGGTTATTGGTACGGAAAAAGAAAATTTATGCATAATAACACATCAACCTTTAACAATTAAAAAATCATATAATTATACAAATCACTACAAATAACGTCCTAGAAACTGAAAATCTTGCTATAGGTTATAGAACTAAAAAGCAACAAAACAGTATTGCTTCAAATATCAACTTAACAATTAAAAAAGGTAAGTTTATAGCTTTATTAGGTAAAAACGGTATTGGAAAATCTACCTTACTCAGGACTTTATCAAAAGTACAAAAGCCTCTTAGTGGAGTTGTAAAAATAAATAATAAAAACCTTGAAGAATATTCTCATTTAGAACTAGCTACTTCTTTAAGTTTAGTGTTAACTGAACCTATCCCCCTTAGTCAATTAACCGTATTTGAGCTAGTTTCCTTAGGACGCCAACCTTACACAAATTGGATTGATAAACTAACTCCTAATCATTTAAAAAAAATTCTTTGGGCTATTGATGAAACAGAAATCAATCATTTAAAAGACAAACGCTTTCATGAGTTAAGTGATGGCCAACTTCAACGTGTTCTAATTGCAAGAGCATTAGCTCAAGACACTGAAATTATTATATTAGATGAGCCAACTGCTCATTTAGATATTCATCATACTTTTAAAGTTTTTTCTCTTTTAAAAAAGTTAGTACAAAACACCCAAAAAACTATTATTATTTCTACTCACGAAGTAAACTTAGCAATTCAATTAGCAGATGAATTTATCCTTTTATCTGAAGATAAAATTTATACAGGAACTTCAAAAGAACTTATTTCTCAGAATGCTTTTGAAACACTTTTTCCAAAAGAACTTATAAGTTTTAACAAAACGTTAGAACAATTCGTTATAAAGAAAACCTAAATTTGATAGCTTATATTATTTTAATACTTTTAGCACTCAATACAACCAACCAAACTTAATTAAATTATTGATGAAAAAATTACTTTATATAGCAAGTTCAGCAATTCTTGTAGCATGTAGCTCAAGTAAAGAAGTGATTGCTACTGATGATGATGACACGATAGATTATGCTGAGAAGTATGCTAAAACAATTACTGCAAAAGATTTAGGTCAACATTTATTTATATACGCTTCTGATGAATTTGAAGGAAGAGATACGGGGGAACCTGGACAAAAAAAAGCTGTTAAATATTTAAAGGATTTTTATATCAGTAAAAGTATTAAATCCCCTATTGGAGGTACTGACTATTTTCAAGAAGTTCCTTCATCTTACTTGAGCAATAACCGCAGAGGAATGAAGCTTAAGGATTCTGAAAATGTAGTTGCTTTTATTAAAGGTTCAGAAAAACCAGACGAAATTGTAATTATTTCAGCTCACTTAGATCACGAAGGTGTTAAAAATGGTGAGATTTATAATGGAGCTGATGATGATGGCTCAGGAACTGTAGCCATGTTAGAAATTGCTGAAGCCTTTAAAAAAGCTGCAGACGCAGGTAAAGGACCTAAACGCTCCGTTTTATTTTTACATGTAACAGGAGAAGAAAAAGGTTTATTAGGATCTAGATATTATACTGAAAACCCTATTTTTCCATTAGCCAATACAGTTACTGATTTAAACATTGATATGATAGGTAGAGTTGATGAACGCCATAAAGGTTCACCAAACTATGTTTACCTAATTGGGTCAGATAAATTAAGTACAGAGCTACATAATATTTCAGAGGCAATGAATAAAAAATACACTAATATTGACATAGATTATACATACAACGATGAAAACGACCCTAATCGTTTTTATTATCGTTCTGATCATTATAACTTTGCCAAACACAATATTCCTATTATTTTCTACTTTAACGGTACACATGCTGACTATCATAAACCTACTGATACGCCAGATAAGATTAATTACGAACTATTAGAGAATAGAACACGTTTAGTTTTTCATACTGCGTGGGAAGTTGCTAATCGTGAAAAACGTATTATCGTTGATAAAGTTGCAAAATAATAGTTATTGATTATTTAAATTACTCGTTTATAAAACTCACCAAAAGGTGAGTTTTTTATTTTAACTCATAAGAATTAATTAATATTATGATTTTTAGCATTATTATCATTTCTTTAATTGGGTATTTAATACTAAAAAGAAACAACAAAAAAGAAATACAATTAAATATTACCAAACTGCCTTTTAAAGAATCTTGGAAACATATTTTGATTAAAAATGTTACTTTTTACAACGCTCTTTGTGACGATAAAAAAGAAATGTTTCAATACAAAATTCAAGAATTTTTATCGAACTGTACTGTTATTGGTGTTCGAACTGATGTTAATGATATTGATAGGTTACTTATAGCCTCAAGTGCTATTATTCCTATATTTAATTTCCCTAACTGGAAATACCCTAACATTTCTGAAATTATCTTATACCCTACAACATTTAATAAAGATTTTCAATCTAAAGGTCCAAACAGAAATATTTTAGGAATGGTAGGAAATGGATATTTGGAAGGTAAAATGATACTATCAAAATCTGCTTTATTACTTGGGTTTCAAAACGAATCAGATAAAAAAAATACTGCTATACATGAGTTTATTCATTTAATAGACAAATTAGACGGAACAATTGATGGCATACCTGAAGTACTATTAGAAAAACAATACACCATTCCATGGATTGATCTTATGAATAAAAAAATGGATGAAATTTACAATAAAACCTCTGATATCAACCCTTATGGTGGCACCAACAAAGCAGAATTTTTCTCTGTTGTTAGTGAATACTTTTTTGAGCGCCCTAAATTATTAGAAAAAAAGCATCCTAAATTATATTTCTTACTAGAAAAAATTTTCAAACAGGACATGAATGATATGAACTTACATATTAAACAAGATACTGTTGTAAAAAGAAATAGCCCCTGTCCTTGTAATAGCGGACTAAAATATAAAAAATGTTGTATTAATATATGAAATACGACGTGTAAAATATAAATCCAATCTAATAAAAAAATATCTAATCTTATTTACGATGTTAAATTAACATTGGTACTCAAAAATCAAACACTTATGGAATAAAAAAATATTTCTTATATTCCTTACCATACCTTTAGTATAAGAATCGTCTTAAAAATGAGCTCTATGCTTTCAGCTAAAAAATAAAAAACCAGCTTTCTAAATAAAACACACAATGAATAACAAAGAAATCATTGATAGCATTAAAAAATCAACTTTAGCTATACTAAAATCATCAATTAATCAAACTGAAATTGAAAAAGAACTAAACAACATTCATCTTCATTTTCAAAAACTTACAGAAATAACAGGTTTTGATACTAAAATTGAACATTTAGCTGCCGTTCCTTTGGCAAAAGGAAAAGCTTTAGGGTTAAACCATGCTGCTCAGTGTTTACTTGACTATAAAAGAACTGTAACCTTTTTAAAAGCTGTTGTATTAGCTATTAAAGAAAAGAAAAAAACTCACCCCAAAGAAACCATTCATTTTTTTTATGCTGGTTGTGGTCCATACGCACCTTTCATAACCTTAATAGCACCTCTCTTTACTCCTAAAGAAATACAATTTACCTTATTAGAAATAAATAAGGCTTCCGTTGAATCTGCAAAAAAACTAATTAATTTATTGAATTTAACAGACTATTTTCAAGAATTTTATTTAGCAGATGCCGTAACATTTAAAGTTCCTGAAGCCAGTAAATTTCATATCCTTTTTAGTGAAACCTTAGATGCTTTATTATATAGAGAATCATATGTTCCCATTCTTTACAACTTGCTTCCTCAATTTAATAAAAATGTCATCTTAATTCCTGAAAATGTTCTTATAAACATGAGTTTATCAAATAACTCTAAATCAAATTCTGATTTTACTGAACAAAAAATAGAAACTATTTTAGATGTAAGAAAAGCTATCTCCTCATGCAAACAACACCCTATACCAATGCGATTGCCTGACAAAAAAATAGACTTCTCATCATTAAATATGAATACGTATAAAAGTATATTACTAGATACTCAAGTACATGTTTATAATGATATTTGGTTGAAAAGAAGTGAATCTTCATTAACATTACCGTTAGAAATAACTTTAGAACAACCTTTTAAAAATGAAGCTATTATTTTCACCTATCAAATTGAACCTTCTATAGAATTAAAGTGTAAATTGGCCTAAGCAAGCTATTTCGAATACAAAAATTAAACTAAAAATGAGACTTCCTTTAGATTGTTTAGTTGAATACAAACCTGATTTCTTAACACAAAATGAGGCTGATTCTCTATATAAAACTTTAATTAATGAATATAAAATACATGAAAAACAACTAGCTGTCACTGTAGGAGAAGAAATAATATTAACCGATAGTTTTAAAATTTTATTTACTTCTGAAAAGTCAATACAACTTAATAGCTATCCTGAAAACATTCATGGAAAAGCCTTTATTTGGTTAGGCTTAATGGCTAAACTTAAAGAACGTGTTGAACAGTTTACTGGAAACACATTTGAAATTGCCATGTGTTTATTTTACCCTGATGGGAACTACTTTGCGCCTTATCATTTTGATCAACAAACATCAGGATACAAAACTATTTTACCTTCCATTAGTTTAGGTGAAACTCGTCAATTTAGCTTTAAGAAAAACGATACAGAAAAAGTTTATTCTTTAGATTTAGCGAATGGTAGTTTATTAGTAATGAAAGACTACTCTCAAGAAAGGTACACTCATAGTTTGCCTAAAAACCCAGCCTATAAAAACGGTAGAATAAACATTACTTTTCGAGAATCTGGTTTTAAATAATTTTAAAAAAAATCTTGCATCTTTTTGTTCCCTCTTAACGTCTACAAAAGAAAACAAAAACGATGAACAAAACACTATCAGTTTTAGCAGTACCGTTACTTTTAATATCAACCAGTATTTTTAGTTTTTTTACCATAAAAAACAATTGGGATTTTGAACTTTCATCCTATATTATTTTCCTTTTTACTTTAATTTATATTCTATTTTTAGAAAAAAAAATCCCTTTAAAAAAAGAATGGAAGTCTGCAAAAAAATCTATCTGGATAGATCTTAAACATTTAATTTTTTCAGCAGCTTTATTTGATGCATTAGGGAAAATGATTACATTGTACATAGTACTCGTTTTACAAGATTTTTTTTCCTTCCATATAAATTTATGGGACACAATACCTCTTATAATTACGTATATTATAGCTAATTTAATAGGAGAATTTCTCCCTTATTTATATCATAGAGTTAGCCATAAAGGAAATAAAAAATCAAATTTAAGTGTTTTTTTATGGAAAATTCACGCGATACACCATATCCCCAAAAAACTAAACTGGTTTAAAACTAATTGGATGCATCCCATCAATATGTTTGCAAATGTTATATTTAAAATGCTACCTCTTTTCTTATTAGGTTTTAGTAAAGAAATAATTTATTTAGTAGGTATTACTCATATAATAATAGCCTATATTTCTCATGCGAATATTTATACACAAAAAAGTTTTTGGGATTATATTATTGTTACCCCGCATATTCATCATTTTCATCACAGTAAAAATATAAAAGAAGCCAAAAACTTTGGTAATACTTTCCCTTTTTGGGATTTGTTATTAGGCTCATACTATAATAGAGTTGGTTCTGTTAAACAGGTAGGTGTTCTAGAAGATGTAAATAATAACTATCCTGATAAAAATAACTATTTAAAACATATAGCATACCCGTTTTATAGTTTTAAAACTTGCTGTAAATAATTGTTAAATCAAGAAAACACAAAAAAATATTCAATTGATTATTATACATAATAATCTTACTACATTCTTTTTTTGTGTTTTCTTATTTATCTATCTGCTTCACAAAAAACTATAAAAGAATACTACTATTTCAGTTTTATTACTCGTTTCAAATTCAATAAATCAATTGGATTAATTCCTAAACCCTTAATATTATTTTGACTAAACCTAATTACTTCATCATAATACAAAGGAACTACTGGAGCTTCATTAATAATAATACTATCCATTTTTTGATATAATTTATATCTTTTTTTATTGTTTACTTCTTTAATAGATAACTCGTACAATAAATCGAAATATTCATTTTTAAAATGAGTATAATTAGGCCCATTTGGAGTGAAATTTTTACTATAAAATAATGATACATAATTTTCAGCATCTGGGTAATCTGCAATCCAACTAGCCCTAAAAACAGGTAGCTTACCACTTGCTTTTCCCTGACGTAGTGTAGATGGAGGAATTACATCAACATTAGTTTTCAAACCTATCTTTTGTAATTCCCGTTGAATAAACTCACATAAATCTAAGTAGTTGCTATTAGTAGTAATTGTTATTTCAGGTACTTTATTTCCAGTTTCTTTTATATAATATTCTACCAATTTTTTAGCTTTTAAAGGATTGTAAGAATACCCTGTTTGATTATTAAATGAAGGCAACCCTTTTGGTATAAATCCACTTAATGCTGGAATCCCAATACCATTCCGTAAAAATTTAATCATCTTTTCACGATCAAATCCATAATTAATTGCTTGACGTATCCATTTAGATTGAATTGGTGATTTTTTTTCACCTTCTAAATAAACACCTAAATATTCTGTATTTAAATATGGCCCTGTTTGCATTTGAATTTTATCAATATATTTCTTTTTTAAGGTTCCTTTAGTCGTTAAAATATCATCTTTATAAGAAGCATCTAAACTTTTCATAAAATCCAAATTACCTTGAATAAATTGTAAAAATTCACTTTGTTTATCTGGTAAAAAAGTAACAGCTACTGCTTCTAAATAAGGTAATTTATTACCTTGCGAATCAACCTCAAAATATAAGGGATTTTTACGTAATACTAGCTTGGTATTCTCCACCCATAATTTAAATTGAAATGGTCCAGTACCAATTGGATTCGCCCTAAACCTATCACCAAAATGTTCTATAGCTTCTTTAGGAACTACTGAACAATATTTCATTGCTAACAATCCTAAAAAAGGAGGAAAAGATTGTTTTAAATTAATCGAAAAAACAGAATCATTTTCTGCTTTGAAGCTATCTACATTTTGTAATACCCAACCACCAGGTGAGCTTACATTTTCATCTAACAATCTGTTAAATGAATATTCAAAATCAAGAGCATTTACATTTCTTGTTTTTTCTTTTCCAAACAATTCATGAGCATGAAAAAAAACATCATTTCTTAAAATAAACTTATACTTTCTTCCATCATTAGAGATAGTCCAGCTTTTAGCTAAATCTGGTTGTATAAGTAAACTATCATCTAACTGAACTAAACCATTAAATAATTGATTAACTGCCCAAATATTCCTCTGATCTTTTGAGAAAGCAGGATCTAATGATGTAATATTAGAATGTTCATTGTAACGAAACACTTGTGTCTCTTTAAAATTACTTTTCTCATTTTTACATGAAACTAGAATTAAAACAACTGTAAAAATTAATAAAAAACTATTTGCGTTTTCTTTTATTTTTATAATACCTTTTGTTTGCAATGTATATGGTTTTAGAAACTTCCACAAAAACAGTAGAACCTTCTTTATTTAAAATTTTTATTTCTTTAATTAAATCTATTTCTTTTTCTTCTTTAACACGGTCTTTTATAACTTCTACCTCATCTTTCGTAAAAGTAAAATTAACGTATCCATTTTCTTTTACAGGTCTTTTAAAATTAATAGTCGTTTTTTTATCCCAAACAACATAATCATTTCCTAAAACATGCATTAACTGAATCATAAAAATAGGATCAGTAGCAGCAAACAAACTTCCTCCAAATATCGATCCTACATAATTTTTATTTTTATAACTAATAGGAATTTTGACGGTAACCTCTAATAAATCATCAGAAACACTTGTTATTCTACCTGTAGACCTTCTATACATTGGTGACAGATTGAAACCATACTTAAATATAGTATTTTGCTTTAAAAACTTTTTTAAAATAACAGATATTTTTGCGTACATTTAGTTATTATTTTTCAAATCCATACTCTCGTTCTACTTTACAAATACGTAGTTGGTATTTTTTATACCATCTTTCTCTCCCTATATCTCTCGCTTCGGTATGCTCAATATTATTTTTCCAATTGGTAATTGCGTCTAAATCTTTCCAATAAGAAACAGTAATTCCAACATCACTTCTTGCTGACTCTACTCCCAAATACCCTTTCTGTTTTTTTGCTAATTCAGCCATTTTTTCGGCCATTTCATAATATCCTACAATTTTTTCAGATAATTGAGTGGTAAAAATCACTGCATAATAAGGTGGTGTAAGTGTATCTTCTATCATAAATAAAGTTCATATTTAGTTTCTGGTAAGCCAATATCATCACTTATAAATTTCTTAACAATTTTAAAATTATGTCGTTCAATAATTTTGGCAGATGCAATATTGTCATCAACTACAAACCCTACTATTTTTTTCATTCCTAATTTCCTACAGTAGGTAATTAAGCTTGCACAAATTTCACTAGCATATCCTTTTCCCCAATACTTTTCTAAAAACCGATATCCAATTTCATCATCTTCTCCATCTTTAACCAAAGCCAAAGTACCTATAAATTCATTGTCTATTTTGCTTTCAATAGCGTAAATCCAAAAATCATTATTGGATTCATCATACTTAACAATCAATTCTTTTAGCTCTTTTTCACATTCAGGCAGTGTTTTCACTTCTCCTGTTGCATATTGTAAAACCAGTGGATTACTTTCTAACTCATAAAAAGGATTTAAATCTGTTAAAACAAGTTTTCTAACAAGTAATCTTTCCGTTTCAAAAATCATCATAAATTAAGTACTTTTGCAGTTTATAACCTGTCAGT
Source organism: Tenacibaculum sp. nBUS_03 (assembly GCF_051201695.1). GTDB lineage: Bacteria > Bacteroidota > Bacteroidia > Flavobacteriales > Flavobacteriaceae > Polaribacter. The sequence goes on from NZ_CP179214.1 coordinate 1,337,955, forward strand.
GACAGAACAAGTAATACAATCATACGAACTTCCAAAAAATTAAAGACTTATACAAGTTTTTTGTTTTTTATTAAGGATAGAGAGAAGAATGAACGCAGATAAAAAAGTAGCTTTTTACACATTAGGGTGTAAATTAAATTTTTCAGAAACTTCTACAATTGCTAGAAACTTTGTAAACGAAGGCTTTAACCGTGTTGAATTTGAAGAAAAAGCAGATGTATACGTTATTAACACATGTTCAGTAACTGACAATGCTGATAAACGATTTAAATCAGTGGTAAAATCTGCCTTAAAACAAAATGAAAAGGCTTTTGTTATAGGAGTTGGTTGCTATGCGCAATTAAAACCTGAAGAGTTAGCAAATGTTGATGGCGTAGATTTAGTATTAGGTGCTACCGAAAAATTTAATGTTACCAGTTATATCAATGATTTAACAAAAAATGATATAGGTGAAGTACATTCGTGTGAAATTGAAGAAGCCGACTTTTATGTTGGTTCTTATTCTATTGGAGATAGAACACGTGCTTTTTTAAAAGTTCAAGATGGGTGTGATTATAAATGCACCTATTGTACTATTCCATTAGCCCGAGGAATATCTAGAAGTGATACTTTAGAAAATGTTTTAAAAAATGCTAAAGAAATTTCTGAAAAAGGAATTAAAGAAATTGTACTTACTGGTGTTAATATTGGCGACTATGGTAAAGGAGAATTTGGAAATAAAAGACACGAGCATACTTTTTTAGAATTAGTAAAAGCCTTAGAAAAAGTAGAAGGTATTCATCGTTTGCGTATTTCTTCTATTGAGCCAAATCTATTAAAAGATGAAACTATAGATTTTGTTTCAAACTCAAACACGTTTGTTCCTCATTTCCATATTCCATTACAATCTGGTAGCGATATTTTATTAAAAAAAATGAAGCGTCGTTATATGAAAAGAATATACACTAACAGAGTTACAAAAATTAAACAAGTAATGCCAAACGCTTGTATTGGTGTTGATGTTATTGTTGGTTTTCCTGGTGAAACAGATGAGTTATTCTTGGAAACGTACAACTACTTAAGTGAAATGAACATCTCTTATTTACATGTTTTTACATATTCTGAAAGACCAAATACTGAAGCGATTAAAATGGATGGAATAGTTCCTAAAAATATTCGTGCAAAGCGTAGTAAAATGTTGAGAGGCTTATCTGTAAAAAAACGAAGAGCTTTTTATGAAAGTCAAATCAATAATACACTAACTGTTTTATTTGAAAGCGAAAATAAAGAAGGGTACATACACGGTTTCACTGAAAACTATGTAAAAGTAAAAACTCCTTGGAACCCTGAGTTAGCTAACACCTTACATAAAGTTACCTTAACTAAAATTGATGACGATGGTATTGTTCGATTTGAATTTTGTTAGTATATATACCACAATAATTAAAAACCCTTTTCTATTTTATAGTTCCACGAACTGATAAAAAATTCGATTTGCATATTTTATTAGATTGAAATGATGTACTTTTAGTGTACTATTATTTCAATCTAACAAAATCATATTATGAAGTACCTCTTGTCCTCTATTTTTTTATTAATTTTAAATTGTAGCTCTCCCAAAAAAACAGTTCCTGCGAAAGAAAACATTAACGAATCGACAGAAAATACAGAAACACAAAAAGTAAACACCTCGAAAGTTAATAACAACGAATTAATTGTTGTCCTTAACAATAGTAAAAGTAGCAATGATGTTAAAAGCTTAGTAAAAAATAGTGGATTAACGTGGAATAAAACGGCCTATGATACTAAAACTACAACTATAGGTATTATTACTGTTCCAAAAGATCAACAAGATATTTGGATTAAACGCTTACAAGAAACTGGAGAATTTAGGTTTATAGCTAAAAACTCTGCTAAAGCACTAAAAATCTTAATAGAGAAAGAAAAAAACACGTTAATAAGCCTTCGTAAAACTGCATGCTTTGGAGATTGTCCTGAATATAATTTTTCTATAGATAAAGATGGTAATGCTCAATACAACGGAATTAAATCAGTTACCGTAAAAGGAATACACCAATTTAAACTTACTGAAAAAGAATTTAAAACCTTGAAAGAAAAACTATCTAAAAAAAGTTTTGAAAGCTTTAATGATGTATACGATAACCCTAGAGTAATGGATTTAGCAAGTACTTACATTACTTATCAAAACAAACAAATTAAAATTCGTTTATGGAATGATATCCCTGATGAGTTAATAGATATCCATGAGTACATTGAAAGCTTATTATTAGAGAAAAAATTCTATGAATAATGCAAAAACAGCATATCTATTTTGTTCCAGGTTTAGCAGCTAACACCAAAATATTTGAACACATTACTTTATCAGAAGATAAATTCGACCTTCACTTTTTAGAATGGATACTACCAACATCTGTTGACGAAAGCATACAGGAATACTCTAAACGCATGTGTGCTGGTATTAAACATGAAAATCCTATTTTAATTGGTGTTTCTTTTGGTGGAATCATGGTGCAAGAAATGAGTAAACATATTCAACACAAAAAAGTAATCATCATTTCAAGTATTAAAAGTAATGAAGAATTACCTAAACGTTTAAAAATTGCCCAAGTAACTAAAGCATATAAATTATTTCCTACTAAAATAATTTCAAATATTGAAAAATATGAGCAATACTTTTTTAATGACTATCTAAAAAAGAGAGCTGAGTTATATAAAGTGTATTTATCAATAAGACATGAAGATTATTTACATTGGGCAATATATAATGTATTACACTGGAAACAAGAAGAACAACTCATTGATATTGTGCACATTCATGGCGACAAAGATGAAATTTTTCCTATCAAAAATATTAAGAACTCTATTCTTGTAAAAAATGGCACGCACATCATGATATTAAATAAAGCAAAAACTATATCAAAAATTTTAGAAAGGGAATGTTTTTTGCTAACTTAGTAAAAGGAACAGTTAAATGAAAAGAAAATGAATAAACTAATACGATTTATACCTATAATAATCTTAATCAGTTTAGCTCTTTTGCTAATGAATACTATCAGTAAAGACAAAGAGCCTGTTGTAAAAAATGTTGCTGAAAGCTATGAAATAAAAGCTATTAAAGTTCCTCAAAATATGGAATTAGCTGGAGAGCAAGTTCCTTTAGGCAGAAATGATATTAAAGAACGAATGGATCGTGAATTATTAGTGAACACCTATTGGCAATCAAACGGTTTACTACTTATAAAACGCGCGCACAAATTTTTCCCTATCATTGAGCCTTTATTAAAGAAATACGATTTACCGGATGATTTTAAATACTTATGTGTAGCTGAAAGTGCATTAATAAACATACCCTCATCAAAAGGTGCTGCTGGTTATTGGCATTTTTTACCTTCAACTGGTCGTGAATTTGGATTAGAAGTTAATAGAAATGTTGATGAGCGCTATAACCTAGAAAAATCTACTAGAGTAGCTGCTGCTTACTTAAAAAAAGCCAAGAAAAAATTCGGTTCTTGGACACTCGCAGCCGCCGCTTATAATGCTGGAAATGGTAGAATTTCTCAACGTTTAAAGCAACAACAGGTAACTGATTATTACGATTTATTATTGAATACAGAAACAGGAAGGTATGTTTTCAGAATCTTAGCATTAAAGGAAGTCTTATCCAACCCTGAAAAATATGGCTTTGTATTTGATCAAGAAGATTTGTATACATTTCCTACAACTTATGAAGTTAAGATTGATACTGCCATTACTAACATCGCAAGTTTTGCCAAAAATTATGGGATTACCTATAAAGATCTAAAAATAGTAAATCCTTGGCTTAGAGAAACGAAACTAAATAATAAAAGTAGAAAAGAATATATAATAAAAATACCTACCTCTAAATAAATGAAAAAGATTCTTCCTTACCTATACATCGTTATTGGTGTATTTATAATCGTTGGTACAATAAACAATGTTTTACAAGAAAAAAGTTCTTATCGAGTATTACTTAACTTTCATACTGAGAGTAAATTAATTTTTCTAGCTGTAAGAGCTCTTTTTGCTAGTTGGTTTCTATTTGATGGTATTAAAAAATTAAAAAATAAAGAATAACTAACTTTATACATTGACAGCCATCACATAATGTTCCCCTACTTTTTCTATAACAAAGGTTTCTCCTACTATAACAAAGCCTAATCGTTTATAAAAAGAAGAAGCTTTTTCTCGTGCATTACACCATAAAACAGCAACCCCATCATTTCTTAGTAAGGATAACGCTTCATTTACAAGTTGTTTACCAATCCCTTTTCCTCGTACTTCAGTTAAAGTTGCCATTCCTCTTAATTGATATTGATTATGAGTAAAGTTATTATTTTTACTTCTCATCAGTGTTACAATACCTACTAACTTGTTATTTAAAAAAGCCCCTAAATGATATGTTTCATCATCAAAATCACCAGCAAATTTATACGGTAAATCAATCCCTTTCCTTAAAATCTCTTTTCTTATCAAATAAGTATCTGTTGCCTTAATTTTTTTAATTACAGTATCCATTTTTATAATTTTATCCCTTAATTTTACACAAATTTAGTATTAAAAAGAAATTCTAATCTAAAAATAAGAAGCATTTAATATTTAACTGTTTATTTATGAATTTAATATTTAAACCTATAAGTAAAGAGAGCATTTCACAAATTATGCCTTTATTAACTATTGTAAACACTACTACCCCTACTGATATTTTAAAATTACGTGTTGAAGAAATGACCACCTATTCAAACTACGAGTGTGTAGGGGCTTTTGATAATGATAAATTAATAGGTATTTGCGGACTTTGGTACAGTACAAGGCATTATATTGGTAAAAGTGTTGAACCTGACCATGTTGTTATTGATGAGACCTACCGTGGTAAAAATATTGGTAAACAATTTTTTACTTGGATTTATGAATACACAAAATCAAAGGGATGCGAAGCAATGGAGTTAAACACCTATACAGGAAATAGAAAATCTCATAAGTTTTATTATAATGAAGGGTTTGAAATCTATGGGTTTCATTTTCTAAAAGTGCTAAGGGAAGATAACTCCTTTTACTAATTAACTACGATTTTTTTAATGGATGTGAAGTAGCGATACAAACACCATTTACACTAGTAGCATATTATTTTACAGAAATTACATCTTTCAATCGCGTAGTGTAGTTGGGTGACAACTTCTCTTGCCTCATGATCCAAGTTCGATTTGGATTTTGAGTTGCCATTTTAACAATATCTTTATGATACTTGGTATTCATTTTGTCAATAGCACTCATTAACGGTTGCATTTTATATCCTTCATTACCAAATATTGTTAATTGTTGAGAAATCATTGGTGTAATATTACCAACAATTACTCCTGCCTTTTTATACTTATACCCTTCTTTAAAAATGCGCTTTAACCCTAAAATAGCGTAGGTATTTAAATCATTATTAATATTTGAAGCGTACGGAAGAGTAACTACCGTACTTCTTGAATATTGCTGTGCACCCTGTTTATGCTTATTGGTAGAAACAAAAACAATCACATAACCACAGTGCGAACCTTGTTTTCGTAACTTTTTAGCACACTCAACTGCAAATGTTGAAACACGCTCTCTAACATCATCAAACTTCATTAAATCACTAGCAAAAGAACGTGTAGTAGCAATGTTTTTTTTTTCTTTCACTCCTTCATCTAATTCCAAAGTTTGCAAACCTCTCAAATCTCTTTGAAGTCTCATACCCACAATACTCATATTTTTCTTCACCCAATCAGGATGTAATTGTGTAAAATCATACCCCGTATTTACATTCAAAGCTCTAAGCTTTTTAGCATACTTTCTACCAATACCCCAAACATCTTCAATAGCTAACCATTTAAGAGCTTTAATACGTTTTTCTTCAGAATCTATAATATGAACTCCTTTGGTTTCTGCAGAAAATTTTTTAGCCACCCTGTTAGCCACTTTACTCAATGCCTTGGTTGGTGCAAGACCTATTGATATAGGAATTCCTGTCCATTTCCCTACACATTGTTTCATTTCTAAACAATGCTCTCTAATATTAAAATGCTTTTCAAAGCCTTCAAATTTTAAAAAAGATTCATCAATAGAATAAATTTCAATATCAGGAGTATATTTCTGTAATATATTCATTACACGCTCACTCATATCAGCATATAGCGGATAATTAGAACTAAACACATGAATATTGTGTTGGTCAAAAAATGATTTGTATTTAAAAGCTACAGCTCCCATTGGAAGCCTCAAATCTTTAACTTCGTTTGAACGTGCAATAACGCACCCATCATTGTTACTTAAAACAACGATAGGTTTAGTATTTAAATCTGGACGAAAAAGCCTTTCACAAGAGGCATAAAAATTATTACAATCAACCAATGCAAACATATTACAAATATAAATTAAAATATGTTTGAATTCGATTTTGTTAATAAATTATATTTTCAACAATTGTTTAAACAAAACAATTATTGGTTTTCGCTTTGCCAAAAGCATTTATATTTCTTACGTTTGCAACACAAAAATTGTAAGAATACTTAATTCTTATACATGCATTTTTTAGGATATATACCTAACAAAATAAAGAATCTTAGATACTCCTAAAGTATCCTTAGTACCTCTTTATATATTTGCACTACTACTACTACTACTACTACTACTACTACTACTACTACTACTACTACTACTACTTTTGTACGTAACTATAATCCAATAAGCGAGAACTTTGTTCTCTATATAAAGATTTATGAGCAAGCTTAAAAACACAAGCTAATAGAATGAAAAAAAAACTCCGTGACTTGACTAAAGATGACTGGTATATTTTATTTCCAATTGAATTAGTAGACCATAATCCAGAATGGATTACTATTTACGAAAATGAAAAAAAACGAATCTTAAATAAAATAGAAAAAGAAACTATAGTACGTATAGAGCACTTTGGAAGCTCATCAATTCCCAGAATTAAATCCAAAGCTTATATAGACTTAATGATTGAGGTTTCTAAAGAAAAACTATTTGATAATACTATTATTGATCAATTTACAGAATTAGGATATTCACATTTTATAGTACCAAAAAGGGAAGCTATTGAAACTTATTCATCTTTTGAAAAGGGGTATAATTTAGATGGTACTAAAGAACAGGTTTTCCATATTCATATGTCCCAAAACACAATGTAATGTGGAAACAAATTGATTTCCGGGATTTACTAAACTCCAACGAAAAAAGAGCAAAAGAATATAAAATTTAAAACTAAAATTAGCTTAGAAATTCAAAAATGACCGAGGTGCGTATGTTTTATGAAAAACTGATTTTATAAGTGATACATTGAAATTAACAGTTAAATAAAGCAAATGTACAACAACAACTAAACTGTATAAACGCAGTTTAACCAAATAGTTTATACTTTGATAACATCATCTAATTAAAGAATGAAAAATAAAGTAACACTTATAACTTTAAACAATCAAGGTCATAATGGAATGACTGACAATGATGATTATAAAAGAGAATTAAAAAAAATATTATCAGAATAAAAGAATTCACAACACTATGTAAAACGCATTAAAACACATTTTACACAAACCATTCACCACAATAAATATAAAAATCAACAATTATGCTTAAAAAATCTAAGCTTTTCTTTTCCATGAACTTAAGTTATTACTACTTGTTAGGAAAACTAAAATTTTCACATGTTATTTTATCTCAAAATGTCAGAAATAAATTACCTGTAGGTTGGAATTTCAAAATGTTTTGGACAGCTTTTAAAACAGGAGGCACGCGAATTTATAATGATTATTATTCTGAGATGAAGGAACCAAAGTCTTTTAAACCAAAAACAAAGGTAGCACCTCCATTTAAACTGAGTGAAAAGGAGCTCCAATTTTTCTATGAAAATGGCTATGTTGGTCCTTTTGACTTGGTATCTCCTCAAGAAGCAGAACAATTGAAGCAACACTTAATCAAATCAATTTTACCTTCTGAATCAAAAACATGGAAATATGAATTTGAAGAAAAATCTGGTATTGCAGATGATTTATTTCCAGATAGTAAAGAAGAAGAACTAACGCCTGCTTATAAGAAGTCAATAATGAGTCATGTGAATAAGACCAATCGTCATTTTGATTCAGAACAATTACTGAATATATTTCAAAAACCAGAAATAGTAGAACGAAGTGCACAACTGTTGGGTCCTGACTTATTATTATGGAGATCAGATTGCTTTGAGGTGCCAGGTAAAAAGGAAGGTACACCATGGCACCAATCTAGTAATTGGCTACTTCATAATATGAGAGAATCAGTTGTTAACCCTCCTAACAACGAAGAACTATTTCAACTCACTTGCTGGATTGCATTGACAGATGCCAATAAAGATAGAGGGTGTATGAAAGTTATTCCTGGCACACACAAGAAAATGTACCCACTTATTGTAAATAGAGATCCCAATGGCATTAATGACCTTTATAGGTATGATAAAGGAAGAATAGATTTTCCATTTGAAAAGGCTACCGAACAACTTATTGAAGCTAAAGCTGGACAGTTTTTTTTGTTTAGCGAACGTGTAATACATGGCTCCGTATCGAATTCTACTGATGAATCAAGGTGGGCTGTTAATTGTAGAATCGGTAAAACTAACACCCGTTTTTACACAAAAAACATGTTTAAGCAAGGACATCAAATAACTTATCACAAACTTAAAAATGTGAGTCTTCATAAATGGAAAGCTATACTGCTAAGAGGCGAAGATAAATATGGATATAATAAACTTTTAAATCAAAAATAATGAGTAAAGTTAAAATAAAAAAAACATCCCTAAATGGCGATGGTGTATTTGCGGTAACATCTTTTAATAAAGGAGAAACCGTTATTGTTGGAAGAAAGCTAAAAGAACTAGATGCAAACCACTCTCATGCTTCCCAAATAAGCAAGAACACGTTTATTCTTCATGATGAGATAACTAGAATCGTTAATCATTCCTGTAATCCTAATTGTGGTATTGAATTAAACTCTTCAGGGGCTCATAACTATGTTGCCATTAAACACATTAGTGCTGGAGAAGAAGTGTCATTTGATTATGCAATGAGAAATTATACCATTGAGCATTTTCCTCCTATCTGCCAATGTGGTGCTAAACAATGCCGTGAAAAAATTACAGGTTGGAAAGATTTACCCTTAGAGAAAAAAGAAGAATATCGCTCTTGGGCAGCTCCTTATCTTTTAGAGTTAGAATTAGAAGCCATGAAAGTTTCTTAAAATAGAAAAGCACAAAAAATAGAGCAAAAAACTTACAAAGTGCAATAGCTGCTAGATATCGCTATTGCACTTTTTACTGACTAGTAGCTATAATTCAACATCAGTAATTAATTTAAGCTAGCGTTTGGACTTTAAAAGGTAAAATTTAATTTATTTGACATCTAAAACACAAAAAATGAAAATCCAAAATATATTCTTCTCCTATTCATAAGTTTATTTATTGTTAAAAGTTGTGATTACAAAAATCATCCCTCAAAACTACCTTCATCTTTTTCTGAATCAAACTTACCCTCTAAATTACTTAATAGTGAAAGAATTACAATGAAATTTGGAAGTTATAACATCAAAGTTCTTTATAAAAATTCTAACCTAAGGGTCTATGATCTATATAGCTAGAATGATGGTAAAAAACAACAAGAACATTTGCTGTTGTTCAGTATCTAAAGACTATAGACAGTATCGTTTTAAACGAACATATTCAAATTTTGAATGATCAATCAATAGGAAAAGTTTTTAAGGAGAATCAATGAATAATTGAAAAGAAAAACTTTTTTATACTGAAATCTCACCTTCATCAGATTATACTAAGGTATATAAGTTAATGGAAAATATTACTCCTGCCAAATTAGCAATGTACACATATGCATTTAACATAAAAAAGACGGAAAAAGCTATCAATATGCAATAGTTTATGAAGTAAATTATCCAGATTACCTTAGTTTAAATGATTTAAAAAAATCAGTCAGAATAAATATCAACATTTAAAAAAAATTGATTCAATTCAAATATTTAAACAAGTAAAGAATGAAATAAAAAACAGGTGAAAAATTATGAATTGGTTATAACATTCTGTATAATTAATTATTTAAATACCTATTTGAAATAAACTAGAAACAGTATCCTAAAAAAAATAACAAACAGCAAGTTAACATGCTTAAAGACAAATTTTCAAACAAAGGCAATATTGGAAAAGTAACTACTGTAACAGAAAAAACGTTCTATAAAAACACCCGAATGGAAATAGGTTTCGGACAAGAAATAGAACGAAACGGAAATGATATTTTTTTTTACAAAGCAGGTGATACATTTTCCTGTTCCTCGATTTTTGCTTACAATAAAAAATCAAAATGGGGAATAGTTATAATGATAAACCATAAAAATCCCGATTTGATGAGAGAGTTGATTAACACGATTTATGAACAAGGATTGAAATAAAAACGTTTGCTAACTTAAGAGACCTATAATACACAGTACCATGTGGGTTATTTCCTTACCATACACTAAACATTGTGGCAATTCAATCGAAAATCTAAAATGAAAAAAGAACTAAAAATAATGCTAATAGCCGATGGATTGGTTAGTTTTTACCAATGTAAGAAAAAAGTAAATATTTCAAATGAAATACATCATCAAGGAAAACCAAAGATTGACCTTGAAAACACAAAAAAATTAGACAGTTTAGATATTAATTTCAAACTCAAAGGGGACTGTTATACATTTAGCAGTAAAGAAAAGACTAAAGAGTCAAATAGAGAAACATATTCAGAGAATACCCCATACTTAATAAGTGGCTCATATTTAAAAAACTACATATTTTAAACACATAAAAATCTACACACAAAAATTTACAAAAAAAAAAATGAAAAAAACGCTATTACTTCTATTAATAATTTCGTCTTTCACCTATGGACAAACGAAATATGATAAACATGATGGACTAATTTCAGAAGCAAATAAATTGAGAAAAGACGGAAATTATAAACTAGCTATTCTGAAATATAGAAATGCGCTGGAAATACTAACTCCAAATTCAAGTACTCCATTTTTTAATTTAGCAGAATGCGCTTTAATTTTAAACGATTTGACTCTTGCAGACCAATGGATAAGAAAAGGAGTTTCGATTGGAGGAGCACCAAAGAGCTATTTAAAAAACTACAAGGGCTTTTTAGAAATTCAAGAAAAAGAATTTTATAAAAACATAGTATCGGATTATAATAAACTTAGACAAGAATACTTTTCAACCATTGAAGATATAGATTTATATTTAAAAATAGAAGAATTAACTGCTAGAGACCAATTCGTAAGAAAAGTTGGTATTTATTTAGATGGCTATAGCGAAGTTGATTATCAAAATTCTGGAACAGGATATAGTAAAGCCATGAAGTCAAATGATACTATAAAAGTAAAAGAACTGAGAAAAATTTTATTCCATAAAACGAAAAATGAACACAGAAAAACAACTTCTGAACTTATGAAAAGAGTAGACTCCTTGAACATTGCAAGACTGATGGAAATAACTGAAAAACACGGATGGCAAGAGAGAGCTTGGATAATATTATGGCATCAAAGAGGAACATACGGAGAAGATAATTACATTTGGAATTACTTTAAACCTCTAATTAACCGAGAGATTGAAGAGGGGAAATTAAGTAGAAATTTTTGGATTATTTTTGAAGCTCATCAAGAAATGATAAAGCGAATGAAAAAAGGAGATTTTAAATCTATTAAACTTAGTAAAAATTCAAAAAATGAAATTAAAAAGTAAAAAAATAAATACTATTTTTACAACAACCATAAATACCTAACCGTAAACTTCTTAACCCTGAACCGAAAGCCTTCGAGGAATTTTCAAGCTGATGTTTACTTACAAAGTTAACTATCCCCACTCAACGCACCATAACTGAACCATTAAGAAAAATTAAAAAAATATGAGAAAATTAAAATTATGTAGTCTGTTTTTATTCACACTAGTCTTTGCTTGCTCTGACACTATTGAAAATGAAGAGTTTTCAATTGGAATTGAATTTTTAAATGATAAATTAGAAGTTGACCAACCGGTTTCTTTTAAATTAAAATCAAATCAAAATATTATAAGCTATAGTGTCTCTACTAATTCTTATGCTGCTAATGATAGTGGAGATAATAATATTACTTTTAGTAATTCTGTTGTAAAATCAAACCAATCAAATTATGGAAAAACTGTTGATATAATTGTAAGCTTTGGTAAAATTGGGAAGAATTCAATTTATTTGTCCGTTCAAAACGAAAGAAACGAAATACTAAAAAAAGAATTTCAAGTTGAGGTATCAAAAGGAACATCCGTTAAAATAAAAAGCCTAAAAATAATATCGTTTAAAAAAATTAACGAAACTTGGGATCCTGAATATTCAAATAATGATATTAATCGGTTAGCAGATTTAAAGTTTTCTCTCGAGAAGACTCACATTGGGATATCTTTATTTAATGAAATATTATATGGGAATTCTATTTGGTATATATCCGAAGTTTTAGAAAATCAAGGTAACTTGAATTGGGATTTAAGTAATAAGGATTTAAATATTAATCCAAACTTTACAATGACATTTAGTTTAGGTGACGTTGATAGTAATGGTTTTACAGAAGATCTTCTTTTAGCACCCTCCTTTCTCGGTTGATTTTAGTTTTAAGGATTATATTCAAGATAAACCTAATATAGTTATATTAAAAAAAGATGAAATTGATTTAGAAGTAGAATTTGAACTTGAATGGTAAATTATAAGCTATTTTTTTTTAAAATCGCAACTTTTCATGCCCTGTGGTACGTTATCCGCAAACAGAAAAATAAATGAAACTACCAAAATTTAAATATAGTCCGAATGCTTATGAATTAGATTTTTTCGATAAGATTGAGGGAATTTGTTCAGTTTATAAAAAAAAAGGAATTTGAAATATATTGGCTCTTTTTACAGCGTCGAAGAACCAGAATACATTTGCCCTTGGTGTATTTCAAACGGTAAAGCTTCTGAAAAATATAATGGAGAATATAATGATTATTGTGGAATTGAAGGCGTATCTCCCGATACGAACGAACCAAAATCGACAATTTCGAAAGAACACTTACTAGAAATAAGTTGCAAAACACCAAGTTACTTTTCTTGGCAACAAGAACAATGGTTATCACATTGTAATGAACCTTGTGCATTTATTGGGTATGCCGATACAAAAACTATAGAGCCAATACTTGACGAGCTTAAAGATGATATAGAAAATAATATTGGAGTCGACCCAGATATGATTAAAGAGCACCTCTCAAAAGATGGATACTTAGATGGATACTTGTTTAGGTGTGTGAAGTGTAATAAACACAGGTTGCACGCAGATTGTAATTAAAATGCTAGGACCATACAATGTATAAAATACAGCTAATTAGTTTGAAAACCTAAAACTTGTGTTTATCAGAAAATATAGCATATACAATTAGTTAATCAAGTTTAGGAGTTACTGTTATAAAATCGAGAATAGAATTTAATTCACTAATTATCAACAATATTTAGTGTGGATAAAATTTTTAACTTTATCCGAATCCAATTTCTGAATCATTATTTTTAAATTTAGAAAACAAGAAATTAATACTGTTTTTATTTAAGACCTAAGTTGCCTACTAAATAAGCAATAAAAAGGTTATAAAAAGAAAGTACGTTTACAAGAGCTAGGTGTAGTAACATATATTATCAAAACAAATATCAAATTATGAAACAAATGTTAAAAAAAAGATTGAAAACGATGATTTTTTGGATGTTAATTGGCTTTATCATCTTATTCGCTTTCAGATTAATGTATGGTTACACCAAAAACTTTGATTACATCCCTAATCAACCCCAATTCTTTGATAACATTTCTAACTCGAAAAGAAATTATGCTACAAAAAAATATGAAGTAAAATCAAACACAGCTAACCAATCCGCTATTAAAGTTGACCAGAAATATGAAAAAATTGCAGAAATTAAAACTAAATCGTCAAACTTCGAAAAAGAAGAAAAATTTTCAAGAGAAACGATTAAAAAACTTAATGCTCTAATTCAGTTTGAACAGAAAAGTGGTAATAAAGGGTATAGAAAACTAAATCTAGTAATTGGTGTACCTCCAGAAAATTTTGATGTTCTATATAATCAGTTAATAACTATTGGAAAGGTACAAGCAAAACAAATAACAAAGAAAGATAAGACCAACGAATACAAAGAACTCAACGCAAATAAGCAATCATTAGAAAAAATAAGAACATCTCTTATTGAATTAAAATTAAAAGGTGGAAAAATAGAGGAATATATGGGATTGGAAAACAGAATTCTTGAAATTGAGCAACAACTTCAGAGACTTGGAGTAAGTCTTGGTGATTTTGATGATGAAAATGAATTTTGTACCGTTCAGTTTTCTCTACTTGAAGGTAAAGAAATTAAAATAGGAATCATGCAACGAGTAAAGGTTGCATTGGAATGGACTGTTAAGATTTATTTACGAATTATGACAACATTATTTTTCTTGACATTATTTGCATATTTTATGCTACTGGGGTTAGAGAAATTTAAAATATTTGAGCAAATAATTAATCGGAAAGAATAAAACCAGAGTTTATAACACGAACAAAACTAACCACAACCATAACCCACTGTAAATAATGCTTTAATCAAATTATTGACAAGTTAGAATTATGATATATTTTAAATTTTAATCTAGCTATAGAAACTTCCGAATAAAAATTCGTAAGTAATCTTATACAAATACATCACAAACCATTTTAGCCTGTCTTGAACAAAGACTATACCAATTTCATAGAATTAGCTTCAGCCAAATTTGAAAAAAAATACAGAATGACAGTTGCTGTAGTAAAAGATAATTACTTCACACACATGATGAATATCTACGATATAGCTGATATAAGTTAAAACATTACACCAGTAACAAAATAAAAAACACATAACACTGTTTAAGGATACATTGAAATACAGTTTAGTTAATCTATTATAGATAATTAAAAGCTGGGCGAAACCCGAAAAGCCAAATGAGTAGGAAACATAAAAAAATAATATGACATACTTAGCTAATTTTAAATCAAATCCTGAATCATACATAAAAGAAATTGACTTTATAGTCGACTCACGAAAAAGCTTTAAATCTACTTCTTTACCTAACGTTGAAAGATGTGAATATGGTGAACCTTGTTCGTTAACCGAACAAAATACAGCAGCCGACAATGTTATTAAGCTTGAAGTATCAAATGGTGGAAATGATTATTATTTCCCATGGGTAAACAGAGGTATTGGAGAAGTAAAAGTTCCTAAAATGGCTTCAGAGGGAACAATTGTCACTACCGGAGGTATGAATGGTTGCTCTTTAGTTGTAACAGAATTAGATAATCATTATATTTTTTATCATGATGCTGATTCTAAATATTTAGGGAAACTAAAACCAGCTGAGGGGAAAGAAGTTTGTAGAATAGGACCAGAAGATTATAGCCCTCTTGATATAGGAAACAAATTAGTTTTAGAATCTCCAAAAGAAGGATTAGCATACTTGCACCAAATAATTATTATAAAACATGGCGGCAAATGGAAAGTTTTCAGCAGTGCTATTCTAATTGGTCCAGGAATAGATATGCCAGTAAAAAAAGCATTCAATGCTACAATCACAAAACTTATGGGTACCTTTTGACTAGATATGTTAAGGTATAAGTAAGAAAACTAATCGTTTTAGGCACGACACAATGTATCCGTTAAACAGCTTCAAATAAATCAAAGACAGTCAAAAAACAATTTGTTCCATATAGTTATATCAGATTATTTAAAAAATAGTATTGAAGATAATAATGAGGGAATAACTCATTCATTGCCTTTATTGATTAATCTGATATAATTAATTTAAGATAAAAATACCTAACACTAAGATAGTAGCTGTTGCGCAACTTATAATTTTGAGTAAATCATTTTTTTATAATTAACACCATAAATCAGGTCAATCCAATTTTATAAAATAAGCTTATTATTCATTTAATTATTTTTGAGTTGTGTAACAGTTAAAATGGCTATAATTAATAGTGTTTAGCCAAAGTTTAGAACTTTTATGTAATTAGCAAACTTCCTTAAAATCTTCACAACAACATCAATAAAAATACTTTTACCCTCTATAACACACTTAAATACCCATACTTTTTATCTCCTTTAAAAACATTGTTTTACCGGCGTGAAGGTTAAAAATTATTTCATTGGCAAGAAATAAATTATCATCGGGTTTTACTATCTAAAAAAACTAATAAACAACAGCTTAATAGGTTACTTAAATTTTTTATGTTCTGGGATATCAATATTATTTAACTAAGTTTTGTTGACAAACTAACCTTCTTTATCCCAAAATAACTTTGTGTAAGGATACTCTACTTAACTTATCTACCTTCCATATATTTTGAGCCATAATATTAATTTTCTGCAAGTTATATAAAACAACAATAAAATCTATTAAAAACAAAAAAAAACTCTTGTAAATTCTAGAAACTATATTATATTTGCAACCGCTTTACTGCGGGAGTAGCTCAGTTGGTAGAGCGTCAGCCTTCCAAGCTGAATGTCGCCAGTTCGAACCTGGTCTCCCGCTCTAATTAAAATAGTACAAGCAATTGTACAAAAATCTTTACCAAATGCGAGAGTAGCTCAGTTGGTAGAGCGTCAGCCTTCCAAGCTGAATGTCGCCAGTTCGAACCTGGTCTCTCGCTCTAATTAAAATAGTACAAGGAATTGTACAAAAATCTTTACCAAATGCGAGAGTAGCTCAGTTGGTAGAGCGTCAGCCTTCCAAGCTGAATGTCGCCAGTTCGAACCTGGTCTCTCGCTCTAATTAAAATAGTACAAGGAATTGTACAAAAATCTTTACCAAATGCGAGAGTAGCTCAGTTGGTAGAGCGTCAGCCTTCCAAGCTGAATGTCGCCAGTTCGAACCTGGTCTCTCGCTCAAAAACCGAAACAATATTGTTTCGGTTTTTTTGTTTCAGACTTATCGACACTAATACCCAATACTAGTTAAATTTTCAGTTGACATAAAAAGCACACTCCTTGCATTCTTTATTATTATCTGATATTTTTTTTAAAAAAAATGGGTAATAGCATACAACACCTCATACTAAATAGAAAGAATGATTATTAAATGCGCGTTTAATAAAATTGAGGAAGCTGAAAATCATTAAAAGAGTAAGCACTATAATAAACAAATACTAATACGATGAAAAAAAAGTTTTTTTTACCTAAAGGAATAGAAAAATTTTCGAATTTAGAAGTTAACAACTTAGAAGAATTCAAAGGTGGTGCTATATATATACCTGTAGAAATATACTATCCAACTGGTGGAGGTGGTAAACGTTGTCCAGATGGAATGGTTTGGTCAGAAACACTAAGAAAATGTGTTACTAAAATTGCTGTAGAAGAAAAAAAAGCAGTGAGATTCAGTATGTAATTTAAACTATAGGAATTATATCTAGTGGTTAGATATAATTCCTTTTTACAAATTAAATTTATTTAGTATTATGATTTTCGATGCTTTAGTTTTAAAAGTTGCTAGTAGATGTAACTTAAATTGTTCTTATTGTTTTATGTATAATCTTGGCGATACAACATACAAGAAACAACCCAAATTTATGTCTGACACTACTGTAGATAATATTTTAAAAAAAGTAAAATCATATATACAAAAATTCGAAAAAGAAAAGTTCACTTTCCTATTCCATGGTGGCGAACCTTTATTAGCCTCTGAAGATTTTTATAGACTATTTGTATATAAAGCCAATCAATTACTAAATGACCTTGAAAACGTTACCTTTTTC
Organism: Tenacibaculum sp. nBUS_03; assembly: GCF_051201695.1. GTDB lineage: Bacteria > Bacteroidota > Bacteroidia > Flavobacteriales > Flavobacteriaceae > Polaribacter. The sequence goes on from NZ_CP179214.1 coordinate 1,355,851, forward strand.
TATGAAATGCAAACAAATGGTGTTCTTATTAATAGTAGTTGGTTAAACTTATTTGAGGAACTTAACATATACCCAAGTGTTAGTGTTGATGGCACACCAAAAGCTCACGATATGTTTAGGGTTGATCATAAAGGTAGAGGCAGCTATGAAGACGTTTTTAAAGGGGTATCCCTTCTTAAAAACAAAATGGGATATGCTGATATAGCCTGCGTAATTAACACAAAAGAAAACCCACAAGAAACCTACGAAAGCTTTAAAAAAATGAACGTAAGCTTAGTAAACTTCTTAATTCCTGACTATACTCATGATAATTTTCCTTTTGAAAAAGGTCATAATACAATGTCAAATTGGCTAATTCAATTATTTGATATCTGGATTAACGATCCCGAAAGATATAAAATACCAATGTTTATAGGTTTTATTAATAGTTTATTAAGAATTAATGACAATACTGAAAATGAATCAAAAGTATTAGTAATAGAAACAAATGGTGAAATAGAAGCCATTGATTCATTAAAAGCATGTGGCAATGGTTTTACAAAAACCGGATTAAGTATAAACAACAATGAATTTTCAGACATAAAAAACTCTCCTTTAGGTAATTTATATTTTGGAAGTCATGGAAGTAAATTATGCAATCAATGTAAAGAATGTCCTTTAAACGAAATTTGTAAAGGAGGACGATTAGTTCATAGGTATAGTAAGAAAAATGGCTTTAATAACCCCTCTGTATATTGTAATGATCTTGTAATTTTCATAGCTCATATTCAAAATTATTTTATGAAAACACTTCCTGAACTTCATCAACAAGAAGAAATTGAAGCTATTGACCCTTCTGAAATTATTGAATACTTAAATACGATTCCTTCAAAATCTTCAAACTCTTATTCTAAAGAGTTAGAAGCTTTTTCAAAAGTTGTTTAATTTTTTTGAGCTATAAATTAAAATATACTTATTTAACTTTAATAGCGATAGAACTAAATCATATATAAGAGGAAATTATACTAAAGAAATCATTTGCTAAACAAAGATGATACTCATAAGTTATCTATCTCTATGGATAGAGTTAATTCAGAAACCGATTATCAAAAAAATAAGGAAAGACTATAAATTGTAGAACAGACACTTTAATAAAATAAACCACTAAACTTAACCTTCAATTTCTCAAAAGCAAAGAATTGAAAGTAAAAAATGGCACAAGCAAAGCCTTCTATTAACTTAAATTTATAATATAATGAAAAGTAAAAAATTAAAAATAGTAAAAATTGATGCAAAACTATTAAGTACAATCAAAGGAGGAAGTACTATAAGAAATAGTAAAAATTCAACAAAAATATTAATTACAGATCCTAATAAAGAGGTAACAGAAGAAGAAGACGCCAATAGCAAAAATGTCACCTAATTAAATTAGCCAATTTGTAAGGAAAATGCCATTAACAAAACTTAATCTTACATTTTTTCAAAGAAGGAGGTTAAAAATAAAAACCAGAGAAGTTAACTTCTCTGGTTTTATAAATTTCACAAATAATTGTCTACCTATTTTAAGACAATTCATATAATTTATATTATCTAATTAATTTTTTATACTTAATTCGTTTAGGCATTATATCACCACCTAATCGTTTCTTTTTGTTTTCTTCATATTCAGAAAAAGAACCTTCATAGAAATAAACTTGACTATCACCTTCAAAAGCTAAAATATGAGTACAAACTCTATCTAAAAACCATCTATCATGAGAAATTACTACAGCACAACCAGCAAAATTTTCTAAACCTTCTTCTAAAGCTCGTAAGGTATTTACATCTAAATCATTCGTAGGCTCATCTAAAAGTAGTACGTTTCCTTCTTCTTTTAAAGTCATTGCTAAATGTAAACGATTACGTTCACCACCAGACAATGTGTTTACTTTTTTATTCTGTTCGCTTCCTCCAAAATTAAACCTACTTAAATAGGCTCTAGAGTTTACTTGCTTACCACCCATCATTACTAAATCTTGTCCTTCAGAGAAGTTTTCCCAGATTGATTTTTCAGGGTCTATATTAGAGTGCGCTTGATCTACGTAGGCTATTTTAGCTGTTTCACCAACATTAAAGTTACCAGCATCAGGAGTTTCTTCTCCCATTATCATTTTAAAAATAGTAGTTTTACCTGCACCATTTGGTCCAATAATACCAACAATCCCAGCTTGAGGTAGATTGAACTCTAAATTTTCATATAATAATTTATCTCCAAAGGCTTTAGAAACACCAGAGGCTTCAATTACATTGGTACCTAATCTAGGTCCGTTAGGAATATAAATTTCAAGCTTTTCTTCTGTTTGCTTTTGGTCTTGACTCATTAGCTTTTCATAACTCTTTAAACGAGCTTTCTGCTTTGTTTGTCGACCTTTTGCTCCTTGACGCACCCATTCTAACTCTCGTTCTAATGTTTTTTGTCGCTTTGAAGCTGTCTTACTTTCTTGAGCTAATCGTGTTGACTTCTGATCTAACCAAGATGAGTAGTTCCCTTTCCAAGGAATTCCTTCACCTCTATCTAATTCTAAAATCCAACCTGCAACATTGTCTAAAAAGTATCTATCGTGAGTAACAGCAATAACAGTTCCTTTATATTGTGCTAAATGATGCTCTAACCAGTGAACTGACTCTGCGTCCAAGTGGTTTGTTGGTTCATCTAATAATAAGATTTCTGGTTCTTGAAGTAACAACCTACATAAAGCTACTCTTCTACGTTCTCCTCCTGATAAAACACCTATCAATTTATCGGAATCTGGAGTACGTAAAGCATCCATTGCTATTTCAAGCTTTGTATCTAATTCCCATGCATTGGAAGCATCTATCTGGTCTTGAAGTTCAGACTGACGAGCCATTAGCTTATCCATTTTATCAGCGTCAGAATACACCTCTTCTAAACCAAACATATCGTTAATTTTATTGTACTCATCAAGAATAGCAACTGTTTCAGCCACTCCTTCTTTTACAACTTCCATTACTGTTTTAGTTTCATCTAATTGAGGCTCTTGCTCTAGGTAACCAACTTTGTATCCTGGTGAAAAAGTTACATCACCTTGATAGTTTTTTTCAACGCCAGCAATAATTTTTAACAACGTTGATTTCCCTGATCCATTTAAACCTAAAATTCCTATTTTGGCTCCATAAAAGAAACTTAAGTATATATCTTTTAAAACTTGTTTCCCTGTACTTTGATACGTTTTAGAAACCTTATTCATCGAAAAGATTACTTTCTTATCGTCACTCATTATATTTTAAAATTTATTTTTTTTATTTATCTAAACTCTTCCCTTCAAAGCATTAAACACCCAGGCATTTGCAAAAAAACCAAAACCAACAGCTCCAAATCCATATCCTGCAATCTCGTCATATTTAAATACAGCCAAGACTACCAATAATATTCCCATTAAAACCATTACTAATGTTGCCCATCCTAAAACCGTGTTTTTATTCATTGCCATAATTAATTAGATATTTTAATTATAAAAAGTTGTATAACATACAGTACTCTTTACTAAAGTGAAAAGCAAATATCGTAATTATTTGAAATAATCATATAGAAAAAAAGAATTTTAGTTACTACTCTCTTTCAAAAACAAACAACAACTATTTCAAACTAACCTTATTTTCTTTTAATAAATCTCTAGGACTTACACCAAAACGTTGTTTGAATTTAACTGAAAAATAAGAAGCGCTTTTTATACCTACTGCATACCTTACATTATTTATATCAGCTTCTTCTTTATTCTTAATTTTCTTATACGCTTCCTGCAGCCTAACTTCAAGAATAAATTTCACAGGAGTAAGACCAGTAAGTTTCTTTATTATTCTCTCTAGTTGCCTTTGACTAAAATTAACTTCCTTTGCTAAAGTTACCACAGAAAAATCTTCCTTTTCGATATTCCTGATGATTATACCTTGCATTTTTTTTATATTCTTCTGGTCAAACGTTTCAATTTCTTTTTCAGGAACCTGCTGTTTCCACACCTCTCTTTTTTCTTTATTCTCTAACAAGCAATTTATTCTTGCTATCAATTCATTCTTTCCAAAAGGTTTAACAATATAATCGTCAACACCAATGTTAAATACTTTTATTTTATCTTCCTCATACCCTAAAGCTGTGGCCATAATAAATGGAATATTATCATAGCTCGGCACCTGTTTAAGTTTCTTTCTGAATTCTATACCATCCATTTTTGGCATCATTATATCCGATATAATCATATCAAAAGAAGTATTCTTTAAAATTTCTAATGCCTCTTTTCCATTAAACGCAAAATTACAATTATACAAAGGGCTTAAAATCTCTTTATAATAATCTATCATACGTGAATTATCTTCAACAACTAATAAATTATGTGTTTTTAAACCTGTATTTTCTATTGATTTGACTTCATTTTCAACAATCTTCTTGTTCGGAGTTATTACTTCATTGGATACCAATTTATTTTGGTTTAATAGTGGTAATAAAACTTTAAATGAAGTTCCTTTCTTTGGAGAACTATCCAATTTAATTTTACCTTTAAGCTTATCAACAATATCCTTTACAATTGCTAAACCTATACCAAAACCTTCTGATTTACCTTCTTTGTTCTCTTGATAAAATTTATTAAAAATATTTTTCTGATTTTCATTAATTATGCCAGGCCCTTGATCAGCCACTATAATACTTAAAAAATTATCCTCAATTAACACACTAAAAGTTACTTCAGTCTTTTTTGGCGAAAATTTTATTGCATTACTAACAAGATTATTTATTAAACTTTCTAACTTCAAAGTATTAGTATATAATAGAAAACCTGAAGGAAGTGATGAATTATAGCTCAAATCAATTTCTTTAATTTTTGCTATTCCTTCAAAAGAAAAAAATTGTTGCTTTAAAAATGGTTCAATAATAACATTCTCTAGACTAATACGCTCACTATCTTTATTTTCTTTTAATAAATAGATAATATCTGAAATATCATTTATTACTTTATTACTGTTCTTTTTAATTTTATTAAAATATGTTTGAATTTTATCTTTACTAACCCCTTTCTGAGACGAAAGTTCTAAATAACCTAGTATTAATGATATAGGAGTTCTTATTTCATGTGCAATATTGATAAATAATGAAGCTCTAAACTTATTAAATTCGTGTTCTTTCTCTAACTCTAAACTTATTTTTTTCTGTTGATATTTTAATCTTAAAAAGTATCTTTGAAATACAACTATTAGAATTAATAAAATTGCTATACCACTAATTAAAATTCGTTTAATCTTATTTTCTTCTTTTAAAGCAAAAACTTCCTTTTCTGATTCTGCTAAATTCAACTTAGCTTCAGTCACTTTCTTAAAACTAGCAATCAAAGAATCTTTATGTTGCTCCTGAAACAAGACATATTTTTGCTTATGCTCTCTTACTTTATCTAAATTATTATTTTTAATGTGATAATCAATCAAGCTACTATAAACACGCTCCAATTTTTCGCTATCATTGGTTCTTGAATAATGCTTTTCAGCAATTTTTAAATTCAAATACGCTTGCTTTAAATTATTCGTTTCAATGTAAGCTTTCCCTAAAATAAGATTCATCACATAAGGCTCTACTAATTTTACTTTTTCTATGAATTTTGATTCAATTTTCAAAGAATCATAGACTGCTAACTTTGAAAAAAATAATTCTCCATATTTAATTGCAGTCTTATAATCTTTCATATCATAACTATAAAAAACTGCTATTTCATGAATGGGAAATAAATCATAACCCTTAACATTTTTTTCCTTAGCTACTCGAATACCATCTTGTAAAACTTTCTCCATCTCGTCATATCGTTTTTGAGTTCGATAAGACATGGCAATACTCTTACTTAAACGCACATAACTATTCCAGTCTCCATTTTTTTTAAAAATACTCCTTAATTTATATAAATAGATATCTGAATTTTTATAATCATAAATTAACATGTAATATGACACTATCAATCGATACCTTTTTATTAAATCTTCTGAGTTTTTTAAAGACTTTGTTTCTTTAATTAGCTTATTTATTAGAGAAGATACTTGGGAAGGTTTGTTTTTAGTATCTAAGATATTTTTAATAGAATCAAACTTACTCTTATTTAAATTTGTAATCTTTTTTTCATCTATCTCTTCATACTTCTGCTCAACACTGCATGATACTATTAAAAAGAGTACTATTACAACTAATATTTCTTTAAAAACATAAAACGAAACTCTCATCTTTACAGTATTATTGACTTATCCATACTTTACACTCTACACAAACAACTTAAAATATGCAAGTTAAATAAATTTAATTCAAAAGTAAAGCAACATTTAACAGTTTTAAAATATAAATGGCTTCGTGTGAAATTCACCAAGCCACAACTTTCAATAATTTACAATGGATAAAACTGATATTTATAAAACGTACCACCTTACTACATATCACAATTTACGAATTATTCATTATTTGTTTTTTTAAAATAAAAAAAATAAAAAAAATGACGTATTTGCGATATTAAAAATAAGAATACTTAAAAAAAAGTCGAAAATAAGACATTCAAAAACCTGCTATCTTATTTTCTTTGTACCCGCAAATAACCAAAAAGAAATAACATAGTTAGTCCCCCCCTGGTGATTGCCCCTTATCGTAACTTTTTAGTTAGATAGGGGCTTTCTATTTTTTACATACACCACGTTAAAATTAATTTAGATTTTTGCTGCCAATCTACTTCCTTGATTAATTGCTCTTTTAGCATCTATTTCAGCTGCTACATCCGCTCCACCAATTAAATGAACAACAACTCCTTTAGCTTTTAAGGGCTCTAACAACTCTTTAAAAGGAACTTGTCCTGCACAAATAATCACATTGTCAACCTCTAATACCTTCTCTTCTTCATTCTGAGTATAATGCAATCCTTGATCATCTATTTTTGTATACTGTACTTCATTGATGAACTGTACATTCTTCTTTTTTAAGTTAGCTCTATGAATCCAACCCGTAGTTTTCCCTAAATCTTTCCCAAATTTACCTTTACTACGTTTAAACATAAATATTTCTCTTGGAGAAGCATGCACTTCAGGAGCAACTCCCTCTATACCGCTTCTTGCTTGCATCGTTTTATCAACTCCCCACTCTTTTAACCAAGCGTCTATATTTTGACTCGTACTTTCTCCTTCGTGTGATAAATATTCAGAAACATCAAAACCAATTCCTCCTGCACCTATAACGGCAACTCTTTTACCTACTGTTTTTTTTAATTTTAAAACATCAATGTAGTCTAATACCATTTCATGGCCAACTCCTTCAATTCTTGGTGTTCTTGGAGAAATACCAGTAGCTAATACCACCTCGTCAAAATTACCTCTTGCTAAATCATCAGCCGAAACTCTTGTATTTAATTGAAGGTTTACATTATGTAATTCAATCTGTTTTTTAAAGTACCTAATTGTTTCGTAAAACTCTTCTTTTCCTGGAATTTGTTTAGCTATATTAAATTGCCCACCTACCTCTTTATCGGCATCAAAGAGTGTTACATCATGACCTCTTTGAGCGGCTACTGTAGAAGCTGCTAAACCTGCAGGCCCAGCCCCAACAACAGCAATTCGTTTTTTATTATCTGTATAAGTATAATTTAATTCTGTTTCATGACAAGCTCTCGGATTTACTAAACAACTTGCTATTTTTTTCTCAAAAACATGATCCAAACATGCCTGATTACATGCTATACAAGTATTTATCTCATCTTCACGCTCTTCTTTTGCTTTTTTAACCCATTCTGGGTCAGCCAAAAATGGTCTCGCCATAGAAATCATATCCGCATGTCCTTCTGCCAATACTTTTTCAGCTACATTTGGCATATTAATACGATTTGATGTTATTAATGGTATAGAAAGTTCTTCTTTCATTTTTTTAGTAACCCATGTAAAAGCTGCTCTAGGAACTGAAGTTGCTATCGTAGGAATTCTTGATTCATGCCATCCGATTCCAGTATTTATAATCGTAGCTCCTGCCTTCTCAATTTCTTTTCCTAATTGAACTACTTCTTCCCACGAACTACCATTTTCTACTAAATCTAACATTGAAAGTCGGTAAATGATGATAAAATCCTCTCCTACACCTTCTCTAATTTTATTTACCAATTCAACAGCTAAACGAATACGGTTTTCATAAGTACCTCCGTAAATATCTTCTCTTTTATTGGTTCTTTTTACTATAAATTGGTTGATTAAATATCCTTCCGACCCCATTATTTCTACACCGTCATAACCTGCTTCTTTTGATAACTTTGCACATTTAACAAAGTCTTTAACAGTTCTTCGAATACCAGATTGTTTTAAAGCAAAAGGTTTGAAAGGATTAATAGGCGCCTTAATTTTTGAAGGAGCTACTGTAAATGGGTGATACCCATAACGACCAGAGTGTAATATTTGCATACAAATTTTCCCTCCTTCTTTATGTACAGCCTCTGTTATTACTCTATGTTCTTTAGCATGCTTTCTCGTACTCATTCTTGCTGAAAAAGGAGCTGTCCATCCCTGAATATTGGGAGATATACCACCTGTAACAATCAACCCAACTCCTCCTTTAGCCCTTTCAGCATAATAAGTCGCTATCTTTTCTATCCCATTTTTCTCTTCTTCTAAACCCGTATGCATAGACCCCATTAAAACCCTGTTTTTCAAGGTTGTAAAACCCAAGTCTAATGGTTCAAAAATATGTTTGTACTTAGTCATTAATATAATTTTTTATTGTTTTTATTATGCATGCATAATAAATGCAAGATAGTATATTTAAATTATATTTTAAAAAAAGGAAGGACTAAATTTAAAATCTTTGTTTATTAATTTCACTAGTCTTTTGCACTGTAGTATATTTGCTTTTTATGAAATTAAACACTAATGAAGAATAAAATTCCTAATTACCTTAAATACATTTATATCAACATTTTAGTTTTACTATTCTATGTTTTAATATACAGGTTTCTATTTTATTTATTTTTTATTGAGCTAGATAATACCCACTTTGAAAAAATAAAAAAAGCTGTCAATTTAGGAATTAGATTTGATATCAAGCTAAGTGTTATTGCTATTTTACCATTAGCTATTTTTGTATTTGTAGTTAATCATAATTTTTTCAATAAAAAACTTTATAAATTCGTTGGAAATCTTTACTTGACTTTAACATATCTTTCAATTACACTTTTTTATTTTTTTGATTTTGGACACTATGAATACTTAAATTCGAGAATAAGCGCAACAGCTTTGCGTTTTGTAAGCAATATTAAAATATCTACTCAAGCTCTATTTGAAAGCTATCCAATTTATAGAATAATGGTAGCTATTATTCTGATAACATTTTTAGCTTATAAACTGACTTCTTACATATATGTAAAGTTGTCAAAAACCAGCCATAATAATACTTCTAAGAAATCAAAAACTTTTTATATTATCACCTCTATCTTATTATTTGCTTTTGGTATTTATAATAGCTTTACAAATTATCCTTTGCGCTGGAGCCAAGCTTTTTTTTCACAGAATAATTCAATAAATAATTTTTCATTAAATCCTATTTTATATTTTTTTGATAGTTTCAAGTTTAGAAATGAAAGTGTTAATCTCGACAAAACCAAAAGATATTATCCAGCCGTTGCCAATCAACTTGAACTATCAAAGGAGCCTTTCAATTTTAATAGGCGAGTGATTTTTCCTGATAGCATTTCGAAAAAACCAAATATAGTAATTGTTATGTTAGAATCTGTAGGCGTGGCACCTATGAGTTATTTTAAAAATCCAATCAATACAACACCTAATATGGACAGCATAATGAAAAGAAGTGTTGTATTTTCAAACTTTTTCGTTCACAAAGCAGGTACAGCTGCCAGTGTTTTTGCAAGTATAACTGGGTTACCTGACGTTGATGCTGTAAGAACTGCTTCTAGAAACCCAATGGTTATTGATCAACGAATTATTTTTGATCAATTCAAAGGCTATGAAAAACAATATTTTATTGGTGGAAGTGCTAATTGGGCAAATATTCGTGGAGTACTTCAATCAAACATAAACGATTTAAAAATTTTTGAAGAAGGAAGCTATGAAATTGAGGAAAGAGTAGATGTTTGGGGTATTGATGACTATGATTTATTTAAAGAATCTGACATAAGGTTTGCTCAATTACACAAGAAGAAAAAGCCTTTTATAGCCTACATACAAACGGCTAGTAATCATATGCCATTTACAGTTCCAGTACAAAAGGAATCTTTTAAGATTTTGAAAGAAGATGCTTTTTCAAAACAAGAACTTAAAAATGCAGGTTTTGATGGCATAGCCAGATTAAATGCACTCAGATATTTAGATTTCAACGTTGCTAAATTTTTACAAAGAGCAAAAAAATCTGGATATTATGATAACACTATATTTTTGTTTTTTGGAGACCATAATACAGCTATGAGTAAAGTTGATAATTATAAAGATGAGTTTGATTTAGGGATTCAAGTTAATCACGTACCATTTTTTATACATGCACCAAAATTCGTAAAACCCAATGTAATATCTAAGTTCTCAAAATTAGTTGATGTTATTCCTACCGCCGCTAGTTTGTCAAAAAATTCATATACAAACTATACCCTTGGATCTAATATTTTAAATACATCCAATAAAAACAATTTTGCATTTATTTTTAACAGTGTTAATGGTGAACCTAGTATAGGCTTACTGAAAGATGATTTTATTTTTACAAAAAAATTAGTTACAAAAAAATCAAGTTTACGAAAACTTTCAGGCGATAAGCGAGACATTAAAACAGAATTCCCTAATATTGTTAAATCAATGGATAGCTTAGCTTCTGGTTATTATCACGCTACAAAATATCTTTACTTAAATAATAAAAAACAGCAATAATATTAGAAATATTTTGGCGAATCATTCATTCATAAATGATATTTCGATTATTGCAGTAAAAATATAATTTGTCCCGATTTTCGTTTCTAATAAAAAAATCGGGACAAATTATTTAATTGCAAAACTAAATTCTATAAGAAATAGCTGGAATATCCAATTTAACTAGTTAATGTAATAATTGGTTCATTTAATTTTCAAAGTGTTCATTAACAAAACAATAATTTCCAAGTACTATTAATATGTAAATATTGTCAAAAAATTGTAAAAAGACATTTAACTACATTTGATAACTAAACATTAAAAAATACTCTTAGTAATTAAATAATGCAAATATTTACCTAAGAATAGAATTTGTTTTAAAATGAATAAAATTATAAGGTATTATGACATAACTCTATTAATCAATAACATGTATACTTTATAAAATATAAATCCTAAGAAAGCCCCAATAATTGTACCTGCCATTATATCTGTAGGGAAATGAACTCCCAAATATAATCGACTGTAAGAAAAAATAACTGGAAAAAAAAACAACAATTTAATTTGCTTGTAAACATCTTTCAATAAAAGAAATATAAAAACAGTAAAGATTGTCGAGGTTGTAGCATGACCTGATGTAAAACTATAACTTTGAGGATTTATCAATTTGTCTCTCAAAAGATAATTAACATTTAAATCATTATTAGGCCTTAATCTTTCAAAAATACCACGAATCACATTAGTAAATTGATCCGAAAATGCTATTAAAATGATTATGAAAAATAACGTAAACATCCCTTTTTTAAATCCTAAAGACTTAAATATTAAAAATAAAATAAAAACAAATAATGGAGCCCAAGTAAATTGATTGGTTATTGCTAACCAAAAGCTATCATATTGTTCACTTCCTAAATTATTTAAAAAAACTAATAACTCCCTGTCTATTTGTAAAATATTATCTACCAATTTATTTACCTACTTTTAAAACTTCAACTTCAAAAACCAAATCAGACTTCCCTATTATCGGCCCCAAACCAGCTTCACCGTACCCTAAATAATAAGGAATAAAAAATCTTGATTTATCACCTTCTCTCATTGTTTTGACCCCTTCTTTCCATCCAGCAATTAAATCCATTTTATCAATTACAAAAGTAAATGGCCTTCCTTTATCTATGCTCGAATCTATTTTTTTACCATCCGTTAAATAAAGAGAATAATGAACTGTAGTTGGAATTGCAGGATTTACTTTCTTACCTTTTCCTTTTTGTAATGATAATATTTTCAATCCTGAATCAGTAGAAACAGCTTTATCTATTCCCATTTTTTCTAGATATTTCTTTTTTAATTCTTCTAATATTCTTTTACGTTCTTCTTCTTTTTGAGCAACATTTGCTAATTCATTTTCGAACACCATCGGAGCATCAAATTTTCTCGCTTCCTTACCTACTCTAATAATCTCAATATGGCTTATATAATCATTTTTCTGAATGGTGTCAACAATAGATTGCCCCTGTTCAACCATTCCAAAAATAGAATGCATACCATCTAACCAAGGTGTAGCTTTATGCGTAATAAAAAACTGACTTGAGTTTGTATTTTTACCTGAATTAGCCATAGATAAAATCCCTGCTTTGTCATGTTTATAAATCAATTCCCCTTCGGCATTCATTGGAAATTCATCGCCAAATTTATATCCTGCATTTCCTCTTCCAGTTCCAGTTATATCTCCTCCTTGTATCATAAAATCTTTAATAACTCTATGAAATTTTGTTCCATCAAAATAAAGCTTTCCCTTTAAAGAATCTGTCACTTTAGGGTTATCACCTTCCGCTAAAGAAACAAAGTTAGCAACAGTCATAGGAACCTCTTTTTCATGAAGTTTAATTAAAATATCTCCTTTATTCGTTTGTATATCTGCATACAAACCATTCTCCAAATTAGGATATTTCACTGTTTTACAAGACATTATTACAACAGTAATAATTAATATATATTTTACTAATTTCATTTTTTTATTTTTAGTTTAGCTAAAGTACTAAAAAACAATTAGGCTAGTGAATTCACTAGCCTAATTGTTTTTTTATATGTTGTGATGAATTACTTAATCTCTAATAATTCTACTTCAAAAATAAGTGTAGAAAAAGGCTTTAACAACTTACCTCTTTGTTGCGGTCCATAAGCTAATTCTTGAGGTATAAAAAATTTATACTTAGCTCCCGGCTTCATTAACTGTAAACCTTCAGTCCAACCTTTAATTACTTGACCTACTCCAAACTCAGAAGGTTCTTTTCTTTCAACTGAACTATCAAAAACAGTACCATCGATCAAGGTACCATGGTAATGAACTTTTACTCTTGAATTTACTTTAGGACTTTCTCCTTTTCCTTCTTTTAAAACTACGTACTGTAATCCACTAGCTGTGGTAACAACTCCACTTTTAGCTTTATTTTCTGCAATAAATTTTTCGTTTTCTATTTTATAATCTCCATATTCTTCTTCAGCTTTCTTCGTTTGCTCTTCCTGCATTTTCTTCATTCTTTCTTGTTGTTGTTTTTGGAAGAAATTACGTAAAACTACATTTACGTCTTTATTTTCCATTAACAAATTGGTAGAATCCATTCCATTTTTAAATCCTTGGATAAATAAATCATTATCCATGTCTTTAAAATTAGCTTTTATCTTTGTTGCCATATCCAAACCAATAGCATAACTTACTGAATCTACTTCAGATGTTAATGAACTTTTAGTTTTTGTTTGCCCGCTACCATTACCACAAGAAACCATTGATATCCCTATAATTGAAGCTGCTAAAATTTTTGTTAATTTCATTTGTTATTTATTTGTTTTTAATATCTATTAATGTTACTGTACTTTGTATAGGCTGGTTTATCCCTATTTTATTTCCATCACCTGTAATACCATAAGCTCTGTATGAAGGGATGACAAATGTAATAGTTTCTCCTATTTTCATCAACTTTATTCCGTCTTGCAATGCAGGAATAAAGTCTTCTTTATCTATTTTGTATGATCTTTTTTGATTTTCATAAATAACATCCCCAAGCATATCCTTTATATCGTATTCTATATCAACCACTTCATCTAATTTAGGAGTAACATTTTGAAGTGTATCTTTTTTAACATAATAATACCAATACCCTTTTGTTGTTTCAATAAAATCATGAAGTGTATCTTTAGACAACCATAACTCAATACGCTTTTTTTGCAAGTTGTTTATTTTTTTATTCTCTTTTAATACTTCTTTATAAAAATTTTGTGTTCCATGCTTCTTTGGTCTTCTTGCCTTGGGTTGATTGCAGGAATACAGTATAATTACTACTAAAAAAAAGACGCTTTTATACTTCATAAGATGTTTGTAATTCTTCCATATATTGAGGTAATAACGACTTAAATTTAGCTATCGTATCTTCCATATTCAATTCACTCTTACCTCCAGATGCATTATCATGACCTCCCCCATTAAAATAATTCCTTGCAAATTTATTTACAGAAAATTTCCCTTTAGATCGGAAAGATATTTTTATTATTCCTTGTTCTTCATCTTCAATAAAAATAACCCCAAACACAATTGCCTTTAATGATAAAGCATAATTTACAACACCTTCAGTATCTCCCTTTTCATAATTAAACTTCTTTTTTTCATCTTGTGAAAGTGTTATAAAAGCAGTTTTATATTCTGGTAATATTTCCAAATTACTTAACGACTGCCCTAACAACAACAATCTACTATACGTATTCGAGTCATTAACATTACTATGAATTTTATCATTTTCGGCTCCTTTATCAATTAAGTCAGCAATAATTCTATGTGTTGTACTTGTTGTAGAACGAAAACGAAATGACCCAGTATCTGTCATAATACCTGTGTATAAACAGGTAGCTATATTTTTGTCTATTATATCTACATCCTCCATCATGTCGATAAAATTATATACCATTTGACAAGTTGACGACATTGATGTATCAGAATACATATAAGGAAAATCATCAGGTTGTTGATGATGGTCAATTAAAGCAAAATCATTTTCATACTTTTCTAAAGTGTTTTGCATATCATGACCAACTCTATGTAAGGCATTAAAATCTAGTAAAAAGATAATTGTTGATTTTTTTAATGCCTTTACACTTTGATTATTTTGTCTATCAAATCTATATACAGTTTCAGACCCTGGAATCCAATGTAAAAAATCAGGATATTCATTAGGCATTAATACTTGTGCTTTATGCCCTTTTTTTTCTAAATAATGTTTTAAACCTAATGTAGATCCAACAGCATCTCCATCAGGGTTCCTATGCCCTATTATTACCACTTCTTGAGGTTGTGATAAAAATTCTTTTAATTCCTTAAATTGTTTCAAAATCATAAGTGGCGAAGATACAAATTAATGTTTTATTTATCTTTTTGTCATTTTCTTTTTGTTTCTTTCAGGTAAAATTTCACAATATGGTTCGCTATAAATTTCCCTTGCTATTTCTAACTCTTCTATTTACCACTATATTCTCGTTAGGTCAAGATAAATTTACAATTGCTTTTGGTTCTTGCAATAATCAAAACCTCCCAAATCCTTTTTGGCAAGATATTATTTCTTTACAACCTAATGTGTGGATATGGGGTGGAGACAATATTTATGCAGACACTCACAATATGCATAAAATGAAGAAACTTTATAACCAACAAAAAAATCATTTTCTCTATAAAAAATTAATTAAAACAACTCCTGTATTAGCTACTTGGGACGATCATGACTATGGTAAAAATGACGGAGGAACTGAATATAAAAAGAAAAAAGAAAGTCAACAGTTATTTTTAGATTTCTTAGACATACCTATAAACTCTCCAAGAAGAAAACAAGAAGGGATTTATCATTCAAAAACGTTTAACATCAATAACAATAGTATTAAAATAATTGTATTAGATTCTCGGTATTTCAGAACCGGATTAACAAAAGGAATCGGAAGCAAACGATTTCAGTCAAATACTCATGATAAAGGCTCTATTTTAGGCACTCAACAATGGAAGTGGTTAGAAAGTGAATTAAAAAACTCTAATTCTAGCTTTAATATAATTGTAAGTAGTATTCAAATTTTATCTAAAGAACATGGTTTTGAAAAATGGGGGAATTTCCCAAATGAGGTTACTAAACTTTTCAAACTTATTAAAACTTCAAAAGCTAAAAATATTATTTTTCTTTCAGGTGATAGACATATCTCTGAATTTTCCAAAACAACATTAAAGAACATTCCTTACCCTATTATAGATTTTACCTCAAGTGGGTTAACACACTCCTATAACTCTTTCAAAAATGAACAAAATAAGTTTAGAGTAGGAGAAGTAATAAGTTCATTATCTTTTGGAATATTACATATTGATCTGACAAACAATAAAGTTACTTTTCAAATGCGAGGCAAAAACAACACTATTCTTCAAGAAATCAACCAAAAATATCCTTAACTTTTAAATAACATTAAAAAGTGTATTTTTGCGCCTATTAAAAAAACAAGAAGATTATTAAGATGGCAACAAATAGAACTTTTACAATGATTAAACCAGATGCAGTTGAAAACGGACATACTGGTGCAATTTTAGAAAAAATTAATGCTGCAGGATTTAAAATTGTAGCTCTTAAAAAAACACAAATGACAAAAAATGATGCTGAAGCATTTTATGCTGTTCATAATGAGCGTCCATTTTTTGGTGAATTAGTTGAATTCATGACTCGTGGTCCTATTGTTTCTGCTATTTTAGAGAAAGAAAATGCAGTAGAAGACTTTAGAACATTAATTGGTGCTACCAACCCAGCTGAAGCTGCAGAAGGAACGATTCGTAAAATGTTTGCTACTTCAATTGGCGAAAACGCTGTTCACGGTTCAGACTCTGATGAAAATGCTGCTATTGAGGGTTCTTTCCATTTTTCTGGTAGAGAAATGTTTTAATAAAAAGCATTCAATAAATAAAAAACTCGCTACCAAAATGTAGCGAGTTTTTTTATTTAAATATTTTTAAATCAGTAATTTAAACCAACATCAACTTTCTCACCAAATCTTCTCCCATTTCTTCATTAATCATTCTTATTATTTTGTCTTTCCCATAATTCAACTCCTCTCTTAAAACTGATGATTTTAAACGTACAATTAACGTTCCATTCTGTAATTTTACTCCATCCGTATAAGAAGCTACTCCAGTACCCATTAACTTTACCCAAGCCTCTTCAATATGAATTTTTTGAAAACCTTTATTTAAATTATTTTCTTTAATAAAACTTCCCATTAAGTCTTTTACTGAAAAACTATCATTCTCTCTTTTTGCCATCTCTTCTTATTTTTTATTAAAGGTTAAATATTTGGTATTCTTTATTACTTTTTTTAATTACATTTTCAGTTCTATCAGCATGAGTATCAGTAATAAAAATCTGACCAAACTCATTATCATTAACTAAATCAACAATTTGACCAACTCTGTTTTCATCCAACTTATCAAAAATATCGTCTAATAATAAAATTGGCACTACGTTAGCTTGTTGTTTTATAAACTCAAACTGTGCTAACTTTAATGCTATTAAATATGATTTTTGTTGTCCTTGAGAACCAAATTTTTTAATAGGATACTCTCCAATAACAAAACTTAAATCATCTTTATGAACTCCAACCGTTGTATATTGCATCATTCTATCTTTTTCTAAACTTTGAGCTAATAAATCCTCTAAAGACATATCGTTTAACTGACTTTTATAAAATAAATCTACTTGTTCTTTAGCTCCTGAAATTATTGAGTGCTTTGCATTAAAGATAGGTACAAATTCTTCTAAAAACAACTTTCTTTTTTTATGGATCACAGATCCATACTGTATTAACTGTTCATCGTATACTTTTAAGTTTAAAGCATCAAATGTTCTATTAGCTGCAAAATATTTTAATAAAGCGTTACGTTGCACAAGTACTTTATTATACGATATTAAATTATGTAAGTATTTTTTATCTTGTTGGGAAATAACTCCATCAATGAATTTCCTTCTTGTATCACTTCCCTCAGTAATTAAATCTCTATCAGCAGGTGAAATTATTACTAAAGGTAACTGCCCTATATGTTCAGAAAATTTATCATAGGCTTTTCCATTCCTTTTTAATACTTTTTTTTGACCTCTTTTTAATGAACAAATAATTTTCTCAACTCTTTCATTCAATAAATAATCTCCTTCAATCATAAAAAAATCTTCACCATGCCTAATATTCTGACCAGCTACCGAATTGAAATAACTTTTGGCAAAAGACAAATAATATATAGCATCTAACACATTTGTTTTACCAATACCATTGTTACCTACAAAACAATTTATCTTCTTTTGAAAAGAGAATGTTTGTACTTCAATATTTTTAAAATTGACCAACGAAATTTTCTGCAAATACATTTAAAAAAGGTGTTTCTAAAAAGATAGCGCAAATTATTGAAAATTTACGAAAAATCGATTTTTAAAATCCAATTAAAAAAACTATTTTTGTCGGCACTAATTTTTAAGCAATTATGGCTACATACAAGAAAAGAGGTTATAAACCTAAAAAAGAAAAGATTGTAAAGGAAGTAGAAGAAACTTTTGACGAAACACAAAGTACTACTGCTGAAGTCTTTAATAATTTAGATGAAGCCGCTAACAAATCTGAGCAATGGATTGAAAACAACAGCAAACCTTTGTTCTATAGTTTAGTAGCAGTAGCTGCTTTAATTTTAATATATTTAGGTTACAATAAATTTATTGCCGAACCTACTGAAAAAGAGGCTTCAAATGAGTTAGCATATCCTAGAACATTTTTTGATAAAGCTGCTACTTCTAGTGGAAAAGTTGCTGACTCTTTATACAATTTAGCATTGACTGGTGGTGACGGAAAATATGGTTTTCCTGACATTGCTGAAACATTTAGTGGTACCAAAGCTGGAAATGTAGCTAATTATTATGCTGGTATTTCATATTTAAAAATGAAAAAATACGAAGAGGCTATTGAATATTTGAGTAACTTCTCTTCTGACGATGAATTGTTAGGGCCTACTGCTTTAGGAGCAATTGGTGATGCTTTTGCTGACATCAATCAAGCTGAAGATGCTTTGGAATACTATGAAAAAGCTGCCGCTAAAAAAGATAATGAGTTTACAGCACCTTTATTTTTATTCAAGGCAGGACAAACCGCTATGAGCCTCAAAAAATACGCTGTAGCTGAAAAACACTTTTCTCTTGTTAAGGAAAAGTATTCAAATACAGATCAAGGTAGAGATATTGAAAAATATATTAACAGTGCTAAATACGCACAGTAATTTTAATACTTTGTTATTACCTATTAAATATCACTTTGTTTAATTAGTAATTGCAAAAAATAAAATATGGCAACAACAAATTTATCAGATTACGATAAAGCTTCAATCCCAAATGCGAATTCTTTTCGATTTGGGATTGTTGTTTCTGAATGGAATTCTGAAATAACAGGAAGCATGCACCAAGGAGCTGTTGAAACTCTTCTTGATTGTGGTGCAAAAAAAGAAAATATTATCTCTTGGGAAGTTCCAGGAAGTTTTGAATTAGTATATGGTTGTAAAAAAATGATTGAATCTCAAAAACTAGATGCAATCATTGCTATTGGAAACGTAATACAAGGAGAAACCAAACATTTTGATTTTGTTTGTGATGGTGTTACTCAAGGAATAGTGGATTTAAACATTAAATACGATGTTCCTGTTATCTTTTGTGTTTTAACGGATAACACTAAACAGCAATCTATTGATAGATCTGGAGGAAAATTAGGCAATAAAGGTATTGAATGTGCTGTTGCAGCAATCAAAATGGCAGCTATTAAAAATCAAGATAGGAAATCTAATTCGTTGGGTTTTTAACTTTTAAAGCATATTATAATTATAAGTCAAAAGTTAAACGTTTGTTTTCTTTTGACTTTTTTTATGAACCGTAACTATCGAGAATTAGCACATACTATTTTATTAACATTGTTTGAACACCTCTCTTTAATTCAGTAACTTTGATTTTTAACTTTTTATGGTTTGATTTTTGTGGAAATCTACCTAAAACAACAATTTTATGGGATTTATTAAAAGAGAAAATAAAAAATTCGATTACACTCCTCGTTATTACAAAGGAGATGGAAATCCGTATGAAGTTAAGCATAAATTTGATGAATTTCGAACTACCGTAGGAAAAAGAAAAAGCTTAAAAGGAAAGTTTAACTCAGCTATTAATGAATTTAAAAATTCTAAGAATGGAGGATTTAATAGTACTATAGTTATTATTGTAGCTATTCTTGTATTGTTCTTTTTATTTATAATTGATTTTGACTTATCCATATTTCTACCAAAAGATAATTAATGTCTGATATTATTCAACTATTACCCGATCATGTAGCAAATCAAATTGCTGCTGGCGAAGTGGTACAACGACCTGCATCTGTTGTTAAAGAGCTATTAGAAAATGCTATTGATGCTGGCGCAACCTCTATAAAATTACTTTTAAAAGACGCTGGCAAAACGCTTATTCAAGTAATTGATGACGGAAAAGGCATGAGTACAACTGATGCGCGTTTATCGTTTGAACGCCATGCTACTTCTAAAATAAAAGATGCTCAAGATTTATTTAATTTAAATACCAAAGGTTTTCGCGGAGAAGCCTTGGCTTCTATTGCTGCAATTGCTCATGTTGAGTTAAAAACAAAACAAGAAAGTGAAGAGTTAGGAACACAAATAAAAATTGAAGGAAGTAAAATTACTGCTCAAGATACTATTTCAACAGCAAAAGGTACAAGTTTAGCTGTTAAGAATTTATTTTATAACATTCCAGCCCGTCGCAATTTTTTAAAATCTGATACTATTGAAACTCGACACATTGTAGACGAATTTCAACGTGTAGCATTAGCACATCCTGATATCACATTTTTACTGCATCACAATAATAATGAAGTATATCATCTTAAAAAAAGCAATCTACGTAAACGTATCGTGGCTATTTTTAGCCCAAAAATGAATGAAAAACTCGTTCCTATACAAGAACAAACAGATATTATTACCATTACTGGATTTGTGGCTAAACCGGAATTTTCTAAGAAAAAACGTGGAGAGCAATTTTTCTTTGTCAATGATCGATTTATCAAAAGTTCATACTTAAATCATGCCGTAGTAAATGCTTTTGAAGGTTTGTTGGAAAGTGGATCTCATCCATCTTATTTTTTGTATTTAGATGTACCTCCAAACAGTATTGACATTAACATACATCCTACCAAAACAGAAATAAAGTTTGACAATGAAAAAGCTTTATATGCTATTTTACGTGCTACTATAAAACATAGCTTAGGACAATATAACGTGGCACCTGTATTAGATTTTGAAAGAGATGCTAATTTAGATACTCCTTATGACTATAGTAAAAAAGGAACACCTTCAGTTCCTCCAATAACCGTAGATCCTAATTTCAACCCATTTAAAACAGAAACTCAGTACAAATCAGATTCTAAAGTTAGTACTGGATCATCAACTAATACTTCAACAAATTCTACCCAAAGCTATCAGGCGAATTTTAAAAAAGACCCTGGTAATTGGGAAGCCTTGTATACAAGTAATATTGAGCCTTTAGAACCTGTGCAACAAGAGCAACTTTTTGAATCTTATCAAGAAACTGAAACTGGTAAAACATTTCAAATTCAAAAAAAATATTTGTTAAGTTCAATAAAATCTGGAGTTGTTTTAATACATCAATCATTAGCACACCAACGAATACTGTATGAAGAATTTTTAGAAAACATTACCGTTAAAGAAGCTAGTAGTCAACAACTGTTATTTCCAGTTAGCATTTCTTTTTCTTCTTCTGATATTGAAATGATATATACCATAAAATCAGATTTAGAAAGTGCTGGATTTATGTTTGATGAATTTACAAAAGAAAGCGTTGTAATTGGAGGTATACCAACCTCTATTACAGAAAGTCAAATTACACTTATATTAGAACAATTACTTGATGATATTAAGTTAGAAGTTCCAGATACAAGTTTTAGTCATTTTGATGTGATGGCTAAGTCATTTGCTAAATCATTGGCTATAAAAACAGGAACTTTATTATCAACAAAAGAACAAGAAAACTTAGTAAACGATTTATTTTCTTGTAAAGAACCTTCAGTTTCTCCTTTTGGTAAACCAATTTTTAAAACATTAACCCTACATGAAATTGATGCTATTTTTAACAAATAAATAATTTTACAAGTTAAAAAGAATAGTTAATTTTATATGCGTTCTTAAATAGCCAAACTAAGAACACTTTAAAACATTTTTAAGATGCCTAAATTAACAGATGCTATTAAGCATTTAATTATCATAAATGTAATCATGTTTGTTGCTCCATTACTTTTAAAAATGGATTTGACAAACCTTTTTGCGTTGCACTTACCAGAAAATGAACATTTTGGTGTTTGGCAATACATAACAAGTATGTTTATGCATGGAGGTTCAATGCATTTAATCTTTAACATGTATGCTTTATGGGCTTTTGGAACTCCATTAGAACAAATGTGGGGTAAAAATAAATTTTTATTCTTCTACTTTTCAGCAGGTATTGGAGCTGGATTAATATATACTTTTGTAAATTATTATCAGTTTAATGGTATTTATGAAATTTTCTCAAATGCAGGGTTAAATTCTTCAGAAATTCTTTCTATTCTCGATGCAGGCAAAACGTCTGACCTAAGGCTTAATGGAGTTCTTACCCAAGAACAATTCAGTAAGATAGTTAATCTATACCACACTCCTGCGGTCGGAGCTTCTGGAGCTATTTATGGAGTTTTAGTGGCTTTTGCTATCTCTTTTCCTGATGCCAAACTAGCAATGATCTTTTTTCCTGTACCAATAGCTTCTAAATACTTTATTCCTTTAATTATTTTAAGTGATTTATTTTTTGGATTAACAAAATACTCTGTTGGAAACATTGCTCATTTTGCACATATAGGTGGTGCCATCATTGGTTTTATAATCGCTTGGTACTGGAAAAAAAATCAGTTTAAAGTTTTTTAACCTAACACTTAAATTCTCGTCCCCTAGATATGAATCTATTTGAAAATATAAAATATAAATTTAAATATGCTGGTATTGTTGAAAAGTTGATATACGTAAACCTAATCATCTATTTTGTTACGTTAATGTTTGATGTATTTAGCAAATGGTTTAAAACTAGTGAGAATATTATTGTAAAATGGTTTTCACTTAACTCAAGTTTTGATATATTTATTTCACAACCTTGGACCATTTTTACTTATGGTTTTCTTCATGCTAATTTCATCCATATATTATTTAATTTAATTGCCTTATATTACATAGGAAATTTATTTAAACAATATTTCACTTCAAAACAACTCATTAACTTCTATTTACTAGGAACAGTATCTGGAGGTATTTTGTTCTTACTAGGATATAATTATATTCCTCTTTTTAAAAACCAATTAGTACCACTTGTTGGAGCATCTGCCGGTATTTCGGCTATATTTATTGGAATAGCCACTTATATGCCTAATTACCAATTAAAAATTAGGTTTATTGGATATGTACAATTATGGCAACTTGCACTTGTATGGATATTATTAGATTTCATACAATTATCAGGAAATAATGCAGGGGGTCATTTTGCTCATTTAGGTGGCTCTTTATTTGGTTTTATGTATGTAAATTATGCTAGTAATAAACAAATTAGTATATTTAAACACATCACCAGTTTATTTAAAAGAAAAGAAAAACCTTTAAAAACTGTTTATAAATCTGGTAAAAAACCAACGTACTCTTCTACAAAACGCAAATCTAAAACACAGCAAGAAGTTGATACTATTTTAGAAAAAATAAGTAAATCAGGATACGAAACACTTTCTAAAGAAGAAAAAGAGTTTTTGTTTAAACAAGGAAAAAACTAAACTACTCTTAGTTAAGAGCTCAAAAAAACCTAAATCCGTAATTTTTTAAATTTATTTGTGTGAAAAAGCTTTCAATTATTAATCCACTTTTACTTTTTATTAATTCGATATTGGCTACAGCTTTACTACTATCTTATTTACTACCTTACGTTTCACCCAAAACCGTGCCTGCGTTAACTATTTTCAGTTTATCTGTACCTTTCCTTGTTCTTACAAATTTGGGGTTTCTTATTTATTGGTTAATTAAACTTCATAAAAACACGCTTTTATCTGCTTTTGTATTACTTCTTGGTTGGTTTGTAGCTCCTCCTCTTTTAAAATTTTCTAATAAAGAATTGGTTCTTACAAATGATTTAAAAGTAATGAGCTATAATGTAAGAATGTTTAATTACTATAAATGGAATGATGACCTTACTACTGAACAAAAAATTTATGCTTTTATAAATAATGAATCTCCAGATATTCTTTCATTACAAGAATTTTATCAATCAGACTTATTAGACATTAAACTTCCTTACAAGTATATAAAAACAAAATCTGCAACCAATAAATTTGGGCTTGCTATATATTCTAAATATCCTATTATCAACTCTGGCTCTTTGAACTTTAAAAATAGCGCTAATAACACTATTTTTATTGACATTGTAAAGCATAAAGATACTATTAGAATATATAATGTTCATCTAGAGTCATTAAAAATTAACCCTAATAAAGAAAATTTTGGCGAAAAAAATTCTGAACGATTATTTAAGCGCTTATCTAATGGGTTTAAAAAACAAGTCAGCCAAACCGAAAGTATTATGAAACACGAATATGGCTGGAAGGGTAAAAAAATTATGTGTGGTGATTTTAATAATACTGCATACTCTTGGGTATACAGAAAATTAGCAGATAACAAGAAAGACGCCTTTATTGAAAGTGGCTTAGGTACTGGTAAAACTTTTCGTTACGCCTACCCAATGCGTATTGATTTTATTTTCACTGATAAAAATGCTATTATAAATCAGTTTAAAACATATAACGACAATAGACTTTCTGATCACTACCCAATTATGAGTCGTTTAAATTGGTAATTGTAGTTACTGTTTTTTAAAAAAATGTATTTTTGTTTGTAACAAACAAAAACTTATGAAACATTTCAATGTCGCTGTAATTGGAAGTGGCCCATCAGGCGCTTCTACTGCTTTTCATTTAGCAAAAAAAGGAATTTCAACTGTTATTATAGAAAAAGAAACTTTACCTAGATATAAAACTTGTGGAGGGGGATTTGTTTTCAGAGGACGTAAAAACTTACCTTTTGAGATAAACGAAGTCGTTGAAAAAGAGTTTCATACTGTTGATATTTATTTAGGTAAAAAATTACATTTTAAAACTCATAGAAAAGATCCTACCATCTCAATGATTATGCGTGATTCTTTTGATAATCTGATTACTAAAAAAGCTAAAGAATTTGGAGCCACTTTACTAGAAAATCACAAATTAAAGGGATTGTCTTTTGAAAATAATCTTATTACCTTAGAAACATCGCAAGGAAATATTACTGCAAATTTTGTAATTGCAGCCGATGGTGCTTTAAGTCCAACTGCTAAAATGGCTGGTTGGAAAGAAGATACTAGAAAGTTAATTCCTGCTTTAGAATATGAGGTTGAAGTTTCTGATGAAGATTTTGAGCGTTTATCCAAAGAAGTTCGTTTTGATATTGATGCTATTCCTTATGGCTATGCTTGGAGTTTTCCTAAAAAGAATCATTTATCCATAGGAGTTGCTTCTTCTAGAAGAACAAAAATTAATTTAAAAAAGTTTTATGAGGAATACATGGAAACACTTGGTATCACTAATGTTATTAATGAATCTCAACACGGGTTTCAAATACCTGTTTCTCCTCGTACTGATGGTTTTGTAAAAAACAATGTGTTTTTAATTGGTGATGCTGCTGGTTTTGCTGATCCAGTAACGGCTGAGGGTATTTCTAATGCTATTTATAGTGGTAAATTAGCAGCCGAGGCTATCTTTGAAAGTAATAATGATAATGTGTTAGCTGGTGAGTTATATTTAGAAAAACTAAAAAAGAACTTATTACCCGAAATAAATACTGGGTTATGGCTTTCTAAGTGGTTTTACGAACAAAAGACAGTTAGAAATATTCTATTAAAGAAATTCGGCCAGCAGTTTAGTGAGGCTATCGCAGATGTTTTTCATGGTAACAGGAGTTACCCTAAAGACATTAAAAAAACAATTAAACAAAAAATTAAAGATTTAGTATTCTAATACTCACAAAAAATCTTTTTAATAATACTCTATAAAAAACAAAAACACCATCAATATTGATGGTGTTTTTGTTATGAAAGGCTTATTAAGCTCTTAAGGGTTCTTCAATTTTTCAATTGCAGCTTTTTTCTCTTGAATCTCAGCTTTGATTTTATCTAATCTTTGATTTATTTTAGAAACAATAGATGCTTTTCTATTTATTTCTTTTTGAGTAGCATTATCATCAGCTTTAACTTTAGCTAATTTAGCTTCTGCTCTTTTTAATCCTTCTAAACCACTAATTAAAATTTCCTCATTAACGATGATATCATCTTCTAATTCGTTAATCTTATCTCGGTTTGCTTCTATTTTTTGATTTCTAATAGCTTCCTTTTGTTTACTTATTTTTTCCTGTTCAACTTTTATTTCATTATCAAGTTTGTTTAACTTTTCAGCTTCTTTTAAAAGTTCTTCTTGCTCTTTTCGATACTTCTCTTCTCTTTCTTTTCTTTCTCTTTCTAGCTTTTCTCTAGCTATCTTTAATCTTTCTTGACGTTCAGCCAATTCCTGCTCATTATTAAGCAATGTACTTTTCACTCCTTTAACATTGGCTACTTTTGTAATTCCCTTTTTAGTTGACTTCTCTTCTAAATCTTCTTTATACTTAGCTAAAGTTCTTTTTTGTTTTTTGATTTTTTTATCTAAAATATTTAATCGGCTTTGAACATTAGCAAAGATTTTACGTTTTCTTTCTATTTCTTTTCGAGTAGATTTTTTATTTTTTTCTGTAGTAGAAAACCTCTTCTTAATTCTTTCTAAACCATCAATTCCACTTACTAACATTTCTTCATTAACACGAATTTCTTCTTCTAAGCTACCAATTTTTTTTCTAATTTCTTTTGAGGTTTCTTGAGCACTTACTTGTTGAATATTTACAAAATTCATCAAAGCAATTAAGGGGATAATAAACTTTAGTATTCTCATTTTATTAAATTTAATTTAAAAAATATTAACATTAAATGTGACAAATATTAGCGGTTTAAGTCACACTTTTTTATTCAATTTTTGTGGGCACAAATGAAATAATATTATTTTACAATTCCTAATTATTTCCAACATCAAAAACAATGACCAACAAACTGTTATACATCTATTTAATCAAATTAAAACTTACCAAATTTTAACACATATTTAATGTTTTAATTTCGATTTATGGCCTAGTATTTCTTATCAAATTTCATCTTTATTTATTAATTCCTGTCTTTTAGCGTTTTGTAATATACTTAGAGTTAATATTTTTACTTTAACTACAAAACTTGATTAGCTCATCTCATCATTGAAAGTTGTTTTCCAAACTAAAGTTAAATTTTGAAAACAAGCTATTTTATAAAACTATTGAATAAAGTAAACTTTTTTAATCTTATTATTTTCTGTGTGATGAATAGCAACTGCTTCTATAATTTAATTCCTAAGCTGAACACGTTCCTTATGTATTAAATATTTCCAGCATCAGTTCCTGTAGCAATTAAAACTCCTGCATCTAGAAAGCTTTTTAATATTAGTAATCACAAATACAAACAAGCCCATTATTACAAATAATCTACTTAGAAAAACTAACTTAATTCGAATCAATAAAATCAAATAAATAATACTAACTACAAATTAATTACTACTAAGAAACTCAATCTTAGGTTTAATATTTGGTTTGTATTTACTAAATTAGATGCTTTAACATCTTAATAAATACTTAAACTAAATGGCTATAGGAAATATCGCAGATTTTGTGAAAGAGCTACAAAATATTCCAAAAATGAAAAATTATGAACTCTTTTTCAGAGGACATTCTGATTTAAATTATGGTTTAGAGCCAAGTATTTATAGAAATAAGAGATTGATTTCTAATGAAAATAAGTTATTTAAAGAATTTATTTTAAGAACACCTTCTGACTTTTTAAATGAAAAAAGCGCTTTAGAAAAACTTGTAAAAATGCAACATTATGGTTTGCCTACACGATTATTAGATATCACAACAAACCCACTCGTTGCTTTGTACTTTGCAAGCAGTAGCAAAGGAAAAAGAGATGGAAAGGTAATTGCGTTTAAAGTTCCAAAAAAAGATATTAAATATTATGATAGTGATACGGTTAGTATTATTGCTAATATTGCTAAAAGACCTAGCTCTTTCTCTGTAGACAAAATCAAAAATTTAAGTACAAAAGAATTTAATAACGAAATAGGCTACTTGATTCACGAAATTAAAGAAGAGAAATCTTACTTTCAGTCAATAATCAATCCTGAAGATATTGAACGTGTTGTGGCTGTGAAAGTAAAACAAAGTAACAATAGAATAATTAAACAAAGTGGTGCTTTTTTAATCTTTGGTATTGATGGACACAAAACTGTGCCTGCAAAAATACCTAATGAATGGATCCTAAATCTTGACTCAACTGGTGTAGATTTCAATATTCACAACGACAGTAAAGAAAACATAATCAATGAATTGAACGTATTAGGGATTAATGAATCTACCTTGTTTCCTGAACTTGAAAATCAAGCAAAATATCTTAGGAAATATTATGGTTAAAAAAACTAACTATAGCTTACTGTAAACTTATATATTTGAAAACAACACAGTGAATAATAATAATTCTAAATACTGACAGTATTTCTATGTATTTTGATATTAAAAGATATACCACTGACTTTTCTAACTACTTAAATTTGAAACATTAAAAGAAAACAATAATTTTACCATACTAGTATGCAAAGCTTGTCAAAAAATAATAGTAACAAGTAGAAGTACTCAAAATACTTTAACTAATTACAGTTACCAAAAGATGTATCTACATTAACTTATTACTAGTATTCGATTTAGAACACGTTCTAACAACGCACCCATAGTAGGTACTTTTTTAAACTCAACATCTAAAGTTAGTTTATAAAAATAAAGACTTAGTTTTTTAATATTGTTTGAGTTAGATATAGAATCAGCTCGCATACATTGTAATAGGTTTTCTATTCTATCTTTAGCACTCAAAATTCTTTTTGCAATGATTGATCTCTCTTCCTGTTTATATTGATGTATTGTTTCTTTTGTTAAACTCTTTCTCACCAAACTTACCATTAATAAGTTTTCTTTGAAAAATTGAGGTAAATAATTTTTGTAATCTCCTTCATAAGACTGCTGATCAAAGTCAATCGCTCTTATTTTATATATTTTTTTATCAAAATCATACATTGGAATAATTACATAGTTATCAGATCTCATATCTCCTAAAAGTCGAATTAAAGACCGTTTATTAAACTTCACAAATTCTTTAGCTAATTGTGCTTTTTCCGAAGTAGAACAACTAGCAAGTCTATTTTTAATAAAAACAGTTCCAGGAATACCTATTATATGTTCTTCAATTAAAGTATTTGAAAATGCTAAATAATTAACATTATCAGGTGAAAGAAGATGCTCCAATTCTAATCCATAAACTCTTGATGAATCCATTTTTTTAACATAAAAATATAGATAATTGTCATTCAATATATTTCTTATCTTAACTCTAAAAGGATTAGAATTACCATAACGGTAATAATCTACACAATCTATATGTAAAAACTGTATACCATGACAAGTTCCGTCAGACATTAAAGCTGTGTAAATTTTTTTTAATTGAAGATCTACATATTCATTTTGAGCTTCTTTAAATTTTACTCGTACCCAAGACAAGTTATTTATTGCCTGCTCATTTTCTTTCTCTAATACTGAACAAAACAATAACTCATCATAAGTCAATAATTTAAGGTGCCACCGACTATACTTTTCAAGATACTGATGTAAATACTTAGATAAAGAATAGAATGGTTTTTTGGAAGTTATCATAATGATTTGATATTATTACTTCTTTTCTATACTAGCTATAGACCTTAATGTTTTTAAGACGGAATCTGGTGTTACGGATATCGAGTCAATTCCTTCTTTAACTAAGAACTGAGTAAAATCTGGATAATCAGAAGGTGCCTGACCACATATTCCTACTTTGGTATTGGTTTCTTTAGCTATCTTAATTAAACTAGAAATGGCTCTTTTAACTGCTGGTGATCTTTCATCATAAACATGTGCTACTAACTCAGAATCTCTATCAACACCTAAAATTAACTGGGTTAAATCATTAGATCCAATTGAAAAACCATCAATGTGAACAGAAAAATCTTCTGCCATAATTATGTTTGAAGGTAATTCAGCCATTAAATATATTTGTAACCCATTCTCTCCCCTTTTTAACCCATAACTTCTCATTGTCTTATATACTTTGTGCAGCTCTTCAACTGTTCTGCAAAAAGGAATCATAACAATTACATTTGACAAGCCCATTTTTTCTCGAACTTTTTTTATTGCTTTACATTCTAAACCAAAAGCTTTTTCATAGGATTCTGAATAATATCTACTAGCACCCCTCCATCCTAACATCGGATTTTCTTCTGATGGTTCAAAATTACTACCTCCTAACAAATTACAATATTCGTTTGTTTTAAAATCTGAAAGCCTTACAATTACATCTTTAGGATAAAATGCAGCGGCAATTTTACCTATTCCATAAGATAGTTTTTCAATAAAAAACTCTTCTTCATTTTTATATCCTTCTATTAATGTGGCTATTTTGTTAGAAAGAGCCTTATCATTTAATTCTTTATGCTTCAACAGAGCCAAAGGATGAGCTTGTATATAATTATTTATAATAAACTCTTCTCTTGCTAGCCCTACTCCTGAATTTGGAATTTGACAAAACTTAAACGCTAAATCTGGACTCCCAACATTAAGCATTAAATTTGTTGTAATCTTTGGTAATTTACCAATATCCGTTTCTTCAATTTCATAGCTAATAATTCCTTCGTAAACATTACCTACAGTACCTTCTGCACATGAAACACTGACAGTTGTTTGTTCATCTAACATTTCTGTTGCATGAACAGTACCAACAATAGCAGGAACTCCCATTTCTCTTGCCACAATAGCAGCATGACAGGTTCTCCCACCTCTATTGGTTATAATTCCTCCTGATATTTTCATGAGTGGCTCCCAATTAGGATCAGTCATATCAGTTACTAAAATATCTCCTTCCTCAAAAGGATCAAGCTCTACAATTTTGTAATACTCCTCCATGCTGGTTAATTTTCTTACTTTTCCTTGCCCAATTCCATCTCCTACAGCAATACCCTGTACTATAATTTTGTTGTCTTCAGTTTTTATTAATTTATAAGAAATAAAAATTTTCTTTTTTTTATTTGAATGAACTGTTTCTGGCCTGGCTTGGACTATATATAATGAATTAGAAACTCCATCTAATGCCCATTCTATATCCATAGGGCACCATTTACCATAGAAATCAGTATAATAGTCTTCAATTAAACAAATCCATTTAGATAATTCTAAAACCTGAATATCCGATAAGCAAAATTGAGTTTGTTCTGCACTTGATACCTTTGTTTCTTTTATTGTTTTCTTATAACCTTCACTATAAATTAATTTTGATTCTTTTTTAGCTATTTTCTTTTCAACTATCGCAGGGTATCCTTTCTTCAATAATGGCTTGTAGACCAAAAATTCATCAGTAGAAACACTTCCTTGCACAATACTTTCTCCTAAACCAAATGCTCCGTTAATAAGAACAACATCTTTAAACCCACTTTCAGTATCAATTGAGAAAGCAACTCCCGAAGCTCCTAAGTCTGACCTTACCATCTTTTGAACACAAACTGAAATTCCAATACTAGAGGTATCAATATCCAACGATTGCCTGTAAGAAATAGCTCTATTATTAAATAGCGATGCAAAACATTCTTTAATAGCTATTAAAACAGCTTCGATTCCGAATATATTTAAAAAAGATTCTTGTTGCCCAGCAAAAGAAGCTTCTGGTAAATCTTCACAAGTGGCCGAAGATCTAACAGCTACATCTATAGATCTGCTTTCATACATTTTTGATAAAGCCTCGTATGATTTTGTTATCTTTTCTTTTACAGGAATTGGCCAACTTCCTTCTAAAATCAAATCACGAATAATTGCTCCATTTTTGTGGAGTACAGCTATATTATTTGGAGGTATTTGATATAATAATTTGTTTATTTTATTTTCTAATTTATTATACCTTATAAACTCTTTATAAGCTAATACTGTAACTGCAAAACCGTCAGGTATTTTAATTCCCAAGGGGCTTAAATGCTGAATCAAAGTGCCCAACGATGCATTTTTACCTCCTACTTGTTGAACTTTTGAGACATCGAGGTTTTCAAGTTTAGTAGTGTATAAATGTTCAGTTTTTTCTTTTGAAGTTTTTGAGATTGTTTGTTTTAATACATCATATTTTTTAGAATTTTGAATAGACTTTAAATCTAATTTTCTCATAATTTTAATTTTAAATCCTTACTATGATTTCGATTAACATTTTTTAAAATTATAATTTCCAAAAAAACAAAAACAAACAAATCGCTGAATTACTGATAGATACAGTTAAAACAACCATGTTATTATACAAAAATAAAAATTAAATAAAAGAAAAATATGAATTTACATGTGTTAAGACTAAACACACTTTCAAAAACTATTAGTTATTCAAATAACATTTTACTCAACAAATAATCTGTGTACAAGCATTAAAAGAGATTTACTTTTATAAATCAATCTCTTTTAATGCTTTGATATTATTACGTTCTAAAAAAGCATCAATTGTTTCAAAATGTTCAATAACACGTTGGTCTTTAAATTCAAATACTTTCTGGGATAAACCTTGTAAAAAATCACGGTCATGAGATACCAATATTAGTGTTCCATCAAAATGTAACAGTGCTTCCTTAATTACATCTTTTGAGCGTAAATCTAAATGATTTGTTGGTTCATCTAAAATTAAAACATTTACTGGTTCTAACAGTAATTTAACCATTGCCAAACGTGTTTTTTCTCCACCAGAAAGTACTTTTACTTTCTTATCAATATCCTCTCCACTAAACATAAAACGACCAAGAATGTTTTTAATTTGTGTTCGAACATCTCCTTCAGCAACTTCGTCTACAGTTTGGAAAACAGTTAACTCTGAGTCTAGTAATGAAGCTTGATTTTGTGCAAAGTAGCCGACTTTAGCGTTATGTCCCAATCCACACTCACCTTCAAAATCAATTTCTCCCATAATTGCTTTTATCATGGTTGACTTCCCTTCTCCGTTTCTACCAACAAACGATACTTTCTCTCCACGAGCAATTGAAAAACTTGCTTCTTTAAAAACTGTTAAATCACCATATTTTTTTGTTAAGTCTTCAACTTTTACTGGATAATCTCCAGAACGTGGTGATGGGGGAAATCGAAGTTTTAAAGAAGTCGTATCTACCTCATCTATCTCAATAGGAATAATTTTTTCTAGCATTCGTTCACGTGATGCTACTTGATTAGTTTTCGAATAGGTTCCTTTAAAGCGCTCTATAAAACCTTTTATGTCAGCAATCGTTTTTTGTTGCTCTTGATAAGCTTTTAACTGATGTGACCTTCGTTCTTTTCGTAACTCTAAATAGTGAGAATAATTTGCTTTGTAGTCATGAATAGTTCCCATGGTAACCTCAATGGTTCTATTAGTAATGTTATCAATAAACGCTTTATCGTGTGATATTACTACAACCGCTTTTGCTTTATTTAACAAAAAATTTTCTAACCAAATTACTGATTCAATATCTACATGATTGGTAGGCTCATCTAATAAAATTAAATCAGGTTTTTGTAATAAAATTTTGGCCAACTCAATACGCATTCGCCATCCTCCACTAAATTCAGAGGTTAACCTTTCAAAATCATCTTTTTTAAACCCTAATCCTTTTAGCGCTTTTTCAACCTCAGCTTCGTAATTTATTTCTTCTAAAGCATAATAACTTTCTCCTAAATCAGAAACACGTTCAATAATTTTCATGTACTCCTCCGACTCATAATCTGTACGGGTTTCTAATTGCTTGTTAAGCAATTCCATTTCATTTTTCATTGCAAAAATTGCTTCAAATGCCTTGGATGCTTCTTCACGTACAGTACATTTATCTTCCATTAACAAATGCTGCGGTAAATATGCAATTACTGTATCTTTAGGGCTTCTTACTGCTCCTTTTGTAGCCTTAGATACTCCTGCTATAATTTTCATCATGGTAGATTTTCCTGCACCATTTTTACCCATTAAGGCAATTTTGTCATTTTCGTTAATAACAAAAGACACATCACTAAACAGGGGTTTTCCACTAAATTCAACCGTCAATTGATCTACAGTAATCATACATTATTCATTTTGAATGGCGAAAATACTAATTTTGTTGATGTATATTTTGATTATTTAATAGGCTTTATATTACTAGAGTTTTAAAGAAACTACTTTGTTCTACATAAATTTTAATTTACATAGCTACAATACAATCTAAAAAACACTTTAAATAACTAATTAATAAATACAATTTAATTCTATTTATTTTCGAATTAGTTGTACATTGTAACACATCTAACTCTCTTATAAAGAAATAGTTTTTATCTGATTTTTAGTTATAAATACTATAAAATCAGTTTTTTAATTTTCTTAATACTTGGTAATTATTGCTTCAAATGATCAATTTATTTTTCCAAAACTCAACCACTAATCTTCTTTATTCAAACGAGTTATCTCTTGAGATAAATTCAATTCCAAACCTTTCTAATTTAAAATTAATATTAGAAATTTCTATTATTCGATCTGAACCACTGTCTGCTACAAACAATCTCATTTATTTTGTAATAAAAAATGATAAACTCAGTGGAAAAGTTAAACACCTAATTGTTACTCATTTTAAAAATCATAAAAAATATCGATTTTATTAGATGTAACATTTTTGGGTCTTTACATTGATTCTTTCTAAAAAAATGTTACCATTAATAGTTATAAAGTATATACAAACCTAAAAGTAATAAAACGAGGTTGAATAAATGCTTCTGAACTAAATACAGAAAAATAATTTGCACTGCTTCTTACCTGTGAGTCAATATTTAATAAATTAGTAGCTTTAATTTCATACTCCCATTTTGCGTCTCTATTTTTTCTATATGAAAGTGTTGCATCCCAATTTTGAAAAGACTGTGATTCTCCATTTCCTAGGTCTTGATTGGTATATGAATATTCGGTTCTAAAAGAAACTGCTTTCCATATATAAGCGTCAAATTCAATTGAGGGTGCATTCGTTAAAAAAGTTGTTTTACGATTTCCTTGATTATTTGTTGAAACGCTATAACGATATCTTAAACTTATATTAGGTGCTTTCAAATAATTTGTACGAATGCTAGGAGTATAACTTTGAGTGTATCTTTCATTTAATGATTGAACCCCCTCAATAAACTGATTTATTTTACTGTAATTAAAACTAGTACTTAAACTTGCTCTTATTTTACCAAATGTTCTTTGTACCCTTCCGAATACATTAACATTTTCATCTGCAAAATTAGAATTAAAAAATGTACTGGTTCTAATTACATTTTCAAAATCTGTTATACTTCTTACTTGATCAATGTTACTTGAATAAGCAGCCCTAGCAAATACATTTGTGTAGTTAAATAAGTTAAAACTACTGTAAAAAAGACTAATATTATGGGATAAAGCATTTTGAAGTTCAGGAGCTCCAAATTGAATACTGTTATAGCTATTCAACATCAATCCTTCAGCCAAACGAGTTACATCAGTAAACTGGTTTCTCATTTCATAGCGTAAAGTTAAAGCCTCGCTTTTCTTAAATTGTATTCTAGTTTCAAAATCAGGTAAAATTCTAAAAAAATTATCTTCATATACTTTTCCAAACTGCATATTTTTATTTCCATAAGCATGAAGAGAAAAACCAGGAGTAACTGTAAACTTCCCTTTTTTAAAGCGGTAGTGTACCCCTAAATACACATCACTAAAATTATATTCAATATCATTACCTAACTTTCCTTGATTAATTGTTGGTGTAGGATTAAACTTAGTCCCATCATTTAAAAACTGAAAAACGGTTGAATTAAACTCTTGTTTACTTAAGATAGTTCCTAGTGTTAAATTCAAGTTACTTTTAGCATTAATAATATTATAATAATCTAACTTAGCATCTAATTGGTTAGATTTTATTCGCCTATCCTGAGCAAAATTATAACTACTCACCGAAGTATCTAAACCTAAGGCGTTAGCAGTTGTATCAAATGGATCACTAGCATTAGGGTCATTTTCTAAAACAGCATTGTAAAATGGATCTTCATTTTTGATTAAATGTTGCGCTTCGAATGCAAAAATATTAGTTTCATTTAATGTATAGTAATAGTTTATATTTTGATTAATGCTATATGGAGTAACTTCATCTATTTGATTTGTACTACCAACCACAGTAGAAAATATATTTTGATTTTGCCTATCATTAGATACTCTTCCTATGACATCATAATCTAATTGATTATTAACATTAGGTTTATAAGAAGCACTTAGCTTTAATAAACCTTGATTTGAACGTTCAGTACTATTTTGTTCGGTTGCTTCATCTGGAATTCCCAAATCTTTGTTAGTATATTGAACAAAACTTATTTCTTTAGAAAGTATTTGACTGCTATTATAAATGAGGAATCCACTTAAATCTAATGATTTTTTGGGTGAATAACTAAAGTTAGCCGTTGCTAATTTATTTTCAATCTTTAGAGCATTCGCTTGAGTGGTTAAAAAGTTAAGACTATTATCTCCTAAATTTATAGTTGTTCCGCTACTTCTACTTGGAGCTCTAAAACCTCCTCCAAAGCCCCTAATATCTCTTCTATTTAGTGCTACCTCTCCGATATTATTTATATCTCCTATAAAATTGATACTGTATTTAGGTGTATAATAAAACAATTTAGGCTGAACTAAATAGAGTTCTTCTACAGGAGCAGTTCCCGCTCCTACTGTCACATTCCCAAACCAAAAATTTTCTTTTCCTTTTTTTAACTTGATATTTAAAGCTACATTGTCTTGATTATTCCTTACGCTACTCAACTGACCAACCTCTGCATAATTACGTAACACTTGAATTTTATCTATCGCTTTTGAAGGTATATTCTTAGTAGCTAGTTTGGTATCACCATCAAAAAAATCTTTCCCATTTACCATTAATTTATTTACTACTTTTCCTTCTACCTCTATTTGTCCTTCTTCATTTATTTCTACCCCAGGTAACTTTTCTAGAACATCTTCTAATTTTCTTTCTGTTCCACTTTTAAAAGAATCTGCATTATAAATTAATGTATCTCCCTTTATGGTTACTGGCATTTCATATGTTACCTCTACTTCATCTAATGCATTATCTAACTGTAAGGTGAAATTTTTTATAATTTTACTTTCTTTAGTTATTAAAACTTCTTCTAAAGTTTTCATTCCTACATAACTTACTTGGACTTTATATGTTTGATTCTTTTTGAGTTCTAATTTATAGGTACCATCAGTATTAGTAATTCCGTAAGATTCTAATAAATTTGTAGTTTTGTTTATAGCAATTACATTTGCTAATTCTAAAGGGGTATTCAAACTATCTTTTACAATTCCTTGAAAACTTATTTGCGCAAAGGAGTTGATTAGTGTGAATAAGAACACTAAACTTAATGCTTTTTTCATGACTTGAGATGAATTATAATTTATAAAAAGATTTGAAAAAAACTACCTTCTTCTTCTTCCTCTGTTATTTCTCATTTCAATCATTTTCCCTTTAATAGTTTGTTGGTATTCAACCTTTGTTATCTCTTTCCCTTTCTCAGGAGCTTCAATAACTATTTCTTCTTTGGGGTTTAGAACTACTTTAGAACATAACATGATAGTATTCCCAGCTCCTACCTCAAGTATAAGTCCTGGCAAACCCCAATATTCAGCAGGTCCGTGACTAACAGGAATTTGAGGTGTATACCAAGCTTCTACATCTGTCATTTTTACTGTTTCCTCTTTATCTTTACTTTGTCTTAAATCACTCCAAGAAAAATTATACCATGTTAATTCTGATGTTGGTATAGAAGCTGTAGCCTTAAAACATAAATACTTTCCTATTTTTTTCGACTCCTTTCCTATTTTCCACTTAATAACTTGTAGTTTATCTTTCACTAAAAACTTTTTTCCATAAAACTCTTGGCTTTGAACTAAAGTATTTTCTTTGACATTTTTATACTGTTCTCCTTGTGCAAAGTTTTTCCCCCAAGAATCAGTAGCTCCAGAAATCGCGTCTAATTTGTCTTCTTCTTTAAAATAAGATTCTTTTTTATTAAAATTCAATACATATGTTTTTTCTAATCTATTCTTTAATCGTGCTTGAATTTGCTTTTTCTGAGCTTCGCTCATTCTTGCTCCCCAGCTCCCCAGTTCCATTTTAGATTTTGAAAAATATATTGCTTTACCAGTAAACTCTTTTGCTGTTGGTTTAAAAGATACTAGAATAAAAAAAACAAGAAAACTTAATTTATAAAGAATTGATTTCATAATAGGTGTTAGCTTTAATTTTTGTTTAACAAATATACATAAAGATTAAACACACGGCCGTTTCTTGTAAAAATTTTAACATTTTAAAATTTTTAAAAAAAACTATTAATCAATGTTTTATGAATGTTTATCGAGTCTTAACATCTAAAAAAAGGGACTAGAAGATAAACAAAATTATGTTAAAATTATTTGAATTCGCTTAAATTTTGATGCTTACTCTACTCAAAAGCAAACAAAAATCAATGAAAATGTTCTTAAAACTTTGATAAGCTTTACCAACAAAACCAAATCAGATAAAACATGAATATATTTTTTATATGGGTTTAAAAAAAATAGTTCTTACTTCTGCTACTTCATATTTTATAAAATAGAAGCAAACGAATCCACCAATAATAAAATAAAACGTATCCGAAATCTAGTTTGATTTAATAATAAAGTTTTTTTAATAGCTTTTCATTTCCAGAAATAAATATTTTTAATCTATTTTCAGAAAAATCTAAATCTTCAAACTCTCTTAATAAAATAGTAGTAGTATTTATTTTTAATGCAAAATTTTAAATAATAATTCTTTTAAAATATCTGATTGTGGTGTTCCGTTAGCTCCTACTCCTTTACTTTTTACATCAGCCTCTCTTAATAACCCTATTATTTGCGATACTTTGCGCATAGGGTAATTTCTTCCTGCTGTTGCATAGTCATCAACAAAGTAAGGGTTTACTCCCAAAGTTTTAGCTACCGACCCTTTAGATTTATCTTTTAATCCATGATACATAAGCATTTGGGTAAAAAAACTATTTAATAATGAAATAGTCATTACCAAAGGATTATTCTTAGGGTTTTGTGCGAAATAATTAATAATCCTATTTGCTTTAACCACATCTTTTTGACCAACTGCTTTTCTTAATTCAAAATTATTAAAGTCTTTTGAAAATACCAATATTCTCTTCTACATGTGATGGAGTTACAATTGTATTAGCTGGTAAAACAGAAGTTAATTTATCTAACTCATTACTTATTTTACTTAAATCGGTACCTAAAAACTCAACTAACATTTGCGATGCTTTAGGCTCAATATTATATTTTCTACCACCTAAAACTTTACGAATCCAATCGGAAACTTGGTTTTCATATAACTTCTTACTCTCGAATATCAGTCCATTTTTAGCTATTGCTTTGTATGCTTTTTTACGCTTATCAAGTTTCTTGTATTTGTAATTAAAAACTAATACAGTAGTTGGCTGTGGATTACTAGCGTAACTTTCAATTTTATCAATAGTTCTGCTTAAATCTTGCGCTTCTTTTACAATAATAACCTGACGATCTGCCATCATAGGGTATCGTTTAGCAGAGGATACTATTTCATCTATAGAAACATCTCTCCCATACATTACTACTTGATTAAACCCTTTTTCAGATTCATCCAAAACATTTTTTTCAATGTATTCAGAAATTTTATCAATATAATACGGCTCTTCTCCCATTAAAAAATAAATAGGTTTAATAGTTCCGTTCTTTATATCATTAACTATATGTGTTACGTCGTTCATTTAAAATAAGTAAACAATTGAAAATTAAATACTGAAAGTTTTTATATTTTTGACTAATGCAAAAATTGAATTTACCTACATATCCTTTAAAGCTCAAAAGTAACGAAAATAAGAC
Source organism: Tenacibaculum sp. nBUS_03 (assembly GCF_051201695.1). Taxonomy (GTDB): domain Bacteria; phylum Bacteroidota; class Bacteroidia; order Flavobacteriales; family Flavobacteriaceae; genus Polaribacter. The sequence continues at coordinate 1,396,065 of NZ_CP179214.1, forward strand.
GCTTATTTTTGATAGTTTGCGAAAAAAATACATAGTCTTAACTCCTGAGGAATGGGTTCGTCAACATTTTGTACATTTTTTAATTAATGTAAAAAAATACCCGACAACATTAATTGCAATTGAAAAACAACTTACTGTTAACAATTTAAAAAAACGTACTGATATTGTGGTTTTTTCTCCTAACGGAACTCCTAATATTATTGTAGAGTGCAAAGCACCTCAAGTAAAAATAACACAAGCTACTTTTGATCAAATTGCACGTTATAACTTAAAATTAAATGCTAAGTTTTTAATTGTCACCAATGGATTAGAGCATTTTTATTGCATGTTGGATACCAAAAATGAACGTTATATCTTTCTAAAAGATATTCCTTCATATAAATAATAGTATTCTCAATGACCTTTAACTTAAGAACTGAATTAGTATCTATAGTTGAAAATGATCCTGGATGCTTAACATTTTAAAATAGTTAGAAATTTAACTGACTGTTAGATTGGTGATAGTTTTGTGAAAAAATATGGTATTATAAACACAACGAAAAAAGATCTTAATTAAATGAGATTGATTTTATTTATTATCTAAAAATTATGATTTCATTATTGAAACAAAATTAAAAAGTACAAATTCAACCTCAAAGTGGTCAGCAAAAAATCAATTTGAAATACATACTAGAAATGGGCATCCTCCTCATAAAACGATGAACATTCAATTTAATTTTGGTCAGAAACTGCTAACTCAATCGCCATGTTCATATATACTAATAATAAATTTGAATACATTGGACCATATGGTTTAGATGATTTATTTAACCATATAGTTAAGCCAACTCCTAATTTTAATTTAATCAGTTTCATAGAAAAAGAGTAAATGAAAAGCCCTGGAAAAAAAGGCTTCTTTTTATCTTTTTGTAACTATACAGTATAGTTTTTATTCTTCTTTTCAAAAACAATATTTGATGTTGTGAGAATAGATTCAAATTAACAAATTATTACCTTTTAAAACCACATTAAAAGTGTAAGTTTGCGAACTTGAAAACTGCAATAGTCATATTAAATTGGAATGGTGAAAAGCTTTTAGAGCAGTTTTTACCATCTGTCGTAAATTTTAGCAAAAATGAAGCTGAAGTTTACGTAGCTGATAACGCTTCTACTGATGATTCTCTTCAATACATCCAAACTCATTTTCCGTCAGTAAAAATTGTTAAAAATGCAACTAATGGTGGCTATGCTAAAGGCTATAACGATGCCTTAAATTTTATAGATGCTGATATTTATTGTCTATTAAATTCCGACATAGAGGTTACTAAAAACTGGCTTAGTCCTATTTTAGAAGTTTTTAAAAATGAACAAAATACAGCTATCATCCAACCTAAACTACTCGATTTTAAAGACAAAACTAAATTTGAATACGCTGGTGCAGGTGGTGGTTTTATTGATTTATTTGGATATCCATATTGTCGAGGACGTGTTTTTAATTGTTTGGAAACCGATACAGGACAATTTAACGATATCACTTCAATATTCTGGGCTTCAGGAGCGTGCCTATTTATTCGTTCTTCAGTATACCATAACTTAAACGGTTTTGACGAAGATTATTTTGCACATCAAGAAGAAATTGATTTGTGTTGGCGTGCTCAAAATGAAGGTTATCAAGTAAAATATGTTGGCCTTTCAACGGTTTATCATGTTGGAGGAGCAACTTTACAAGAGAGCAATCCTCAAAAAACATTTTTAAACTTTAGGAATAGTTTGCTAAACGTTGTTAAAAATGTACCCAAACAATGGTTTTTATTTGTTGTTTTTTCTCGTTTAGTTTTAGATGGAATAGCAGGACTTAAATTTCTTTTAGAGTTAAGACCAATACATACCTGGGCTATTTTAAAAGCTCATTTTAGTTTTTATGCTAACTTTTTTAAATTTCTGGGAAAAAGACGTGCACTTCAAAAGAAATCAAACTATAAGCTCCATACTTCTATCGTTTGGCAACATTTTGGATTAGGTAGAAAACAATTTAAAGATTTGCGTTAAGCTATTACAAAATATCTAAACTTCCTTTACCTTCTCTTATTACCTCAGGATAATCATCAGTTAAATCTATCACTGTCGAAGCATAATTATCACCAAAACCTCCATCTACAACAACATCAACAATATTTTGCCATTTTTCAAAAATTAACTCTGGATCAGTTGTATATTCTATAATTTCATCTTCATCATGAATCGAAGTAGAAACAATTGGATTCCCAAGAGCTTCAACAATAGCTCTTGCTATCGTATTATTAGGAACTCGAATTCCTACCGTTTTTCGTTTTTTAAATACTTTAGGCAACGAATTACTTCCTGGTAAGATAAAAGTATAAGGCCCTGGTAATGCTCTTTTCAATATTTTATAAGTAGGTGTATTAATTTGCTTTACATAATCAGACAAATGACTTAAATCATTACATATAAAAGAAAAATTAGCTTTTTCTAATTTCACACCTTTAATTTTAGCAATTTTTTCTAAAGCTTTTGTATTGGTTATGTCACAACCTAACCCATAAACGGTATCGGTTGGATAAATTATTATCCCTCCATTTTGTAAAACTTTTACAACCTTGTTAATTTCTTTCGAATTTGGATTTTCGTTGTATAACTTTATAAACTGTGCCATACTATAAAGATAGCATTTTATACCTAAATCTAAATATTTTCATTTAAATAAAATACTATTAATGGTAGTTATTGTTTGAATTCACTATAAAATAAATAGTATAATTTGCTACACTAAATTAATTTTTAATAATATACATTTTAAACACAAAACAGTAATCCCTTTATTTACTAGTAAATAAAGGGATTACTGTTTTATATTTTTAATACTTAGTTATTCACTAAAACTTAATAAGTGTCAAAATCAAAATCATCTAAACTTTCAAACTCATCTTTAAAGTCGTCATTCAAACTTTGATTAACATCCTCTGCTTTAAATTCTTTATCTGGAGCCTCAGTTGGAACTTCGCCTACAGACAATATCACTTTACTTTCAGAAATATTTTCATCAGTTTGGTCTATTAATTCAATATAGAAAGTCCACATATGTAAAAAGTCATACACATAAATAAGCTTGTCATTTGTATTCCGTAACGTTTCGTGAACCATACAAATTGCCATTGACAAACCTTCTCCAGCCTCTGCCATATTAAACAATGGTATTTCCTCCCCTTGATTCCACTCTTCATCTGTACGATAAAAAGAAGCCATTTCTTGACCATCAAAACCAAATGCTTTAGCTACTGAAAAATGTAATTCTTCCAAAGACTTCTTTTCATCAATCAACAAAGTTCTTATTACATCTTCTTGTGTATCTAATATTGCACGTACTTTATACATTCTCTTGTTTTTTATTGGATACAAAAATACGTATTTTTGACTGATTTTACTCTAGCATTTATTATGGATAAGCAACAAACTCTCGATAAACTAAATAGTTTTAACAAAAATACCTTAATGGAAACTTTAAGTATTGAGTTCATAAACGTAGGTGATGATTTTTTAACTGCAAAAATGCCTGTAAATCATAAAGTTCATCAACCCTATGGTATTTTACATGGGGGTGCTACTGCTGCTTTAGCTGAAACTGTAGGTAGCTGTGCTTCTGGCTTTCTATTTATTGATACTGAAACACACATTGCTAAAGGGCTAGAACTTAGTATTAACCATATTAAAAGTAAAAAGGAAGGAGTTGTTTTTGCTACTGCAAAACCTATTCATAGAGGAAAAACTACTCATTTATGGGAAGTTACAATTGTTGATGAAGATGATACCCTAATTTCAATTTGTAAAATCACTAATATTATTTTAGCCAAAAATAATGGAAAGAGTTAAAAAAATTCTTAAAGTAGTAAGTATCACATTTTGTTTTCTTATAATAGGAATCTATGCCCTTTTTGTTTATTTTTCTTCTCCTTATTCTGATAGAGATTTACTAGAAAAATTTGATAAATTTCCTCAAAAACCAACTATAGAATATCAAAAATTTAAAAACTTTAATTATAGAACTCTAAAAATTATTAAAGACACTAGTTTACCTACCTTAGTTTTTATTCATGGGACTATTGGATCTTGCAGTAATTTTATTAAATATATGTCTGACGATGAATTACTGCAAAAATTTAATATGATAGCTTATGATCGAATTGGTTACAACTATAACGAAAAACATCATGTACAAGAAAGCATTTCTTTTGAAAAAAGCTTAGTTGAAGATTTGATTAAAAACATTCCTTCAGAAAAAATAATACTTGTTGGTTATTCGTATGGAGGTCCTATAGCCTTGGCTGTAAAAAAGAAACTTAATAAAATTATACTAATAGCTCCCGCTGTATACAGTAAGGTAGAACCTATACCTTGGGTTTTAAATTTTTACAAGTGGAAATTAACCAGGTGGTTAGTTCCTAAAATATGGAAAGAAGCTTCTAAAGAAAAAATTTCACATATTAAAGATTTACAAAACTTTGAACAAAACTGGAAATCAACGACTAACAATGTTACTTGTATTCATGGCAATGCTGATTGGATTGTTCCATACAGCAATTCAGAATTTTTACAAGATCAATTTCCGAAAGAACAATTTGAATTAATTACAATTCAAAATGCTGGTCATGATTTAGTGTGGAGTGAATTTCCTAGTATCAAGCAACAACTTTTAAATCAATCAAATTGAGTATATTTAACCGAATTGAAAATTCTTTTGAAGAGGGGCTTCCATTTGTTTCCTATAGAAAACCCAATAGTAAAAAAATTCATGCATTTTTTCAGCATGACACAACTGTAAACACTATTGAAGAGTATTCTAAAAGTGGATTTGTATTCGCTCCTTTTAATGATAAGGATAGTGCTATTTTTATACCTAGAAATAAAGCTACTTATCTTGAAGAAGAGTTACCTTCTTTTACTATAAACTTACATGAAAAGAATGCTTCAATAGACTATTCTTCTGAAAAGAAACATATTGATTTAGTAAAAAAAGGCATCAATGCTATTCATGAAAATAACTTTAAAAAAGTTGTTTTATCAAGAAAAGAACTTGTTGAATTATCAGATTTTGATCATTTATCTGTTTTCAGAAACTTACTAGCTACCTACTCCAATGCAATGGTATATATATGGTTCCATCCAAAAATTGGTTTATGGCTTGGAGCTACCCCTGAAACACTTGTAAAAATAAACGGTAATTCTTTTGAAACAATGTCACTTGCTGGTACTCAAACTTACCAAAAAAGCACAATTGCTAAATGGACTCAAAAAGAAATTAATGAACAACAATTTGTTACTGATTATATAGTAGAAAAGTTGGAACCAATATGTAATAGTCTAAAAACAGGTAAAACAGAAACCATAAAAGCAGGAAGTTTATTACATTTAAAAACTAAAATAGAGGGAGTTATTAAAGTTAAAAGCTCTCAACTTATAGCTGCTTTACATCCAACTCCTGCCGTTTGTGGACTTCCAAAAGAAGAATCAAAAAACTTTATTCTAAAAAATGAACTGTATAAACGTACGTTTTATACAGGTTTTCTTGGGGAACTTAATGGCACTGATAAAAAAACTCAGCTTTTTGTTAATTTACGTTGTATGGAAATTACAAACAACAAGGCTGTTATTTATGTAGGAGGAGGAATTACTAAAGATAGTATTCCTGAAAAAGAATGGGAAGAAACTGTAGCTAAAGCTATGATTATGAGAAAAATGCTATAAAAAACCACCAAAATAACTTATGTTATTGGTGGTCTTATTGTGTAAATTGAATTTGAATTGAAATTTTAAAGCGTACCATTAAACAGAAAAGTATTTTCTGAAAATACCACACTAAAGTAACTCCAGTACTTATATGTCTTCGAAAGAAACGTCTGTAAAACTATCGGTTGATGTTTCAGCTACAGTTTCAGTTTCTTCTTTTTTGTAGTCTTTTTGATGACGCTCACTGATAACTTCTTCTCCTTTTTCTTTTACTATATAGTCAGTAGCTTTATCTAACATTTCTCTAAAGTCAGAAAAATCTTCTTTGTATAAATAAATCTTATGTTTTTGGTAATGAAAAGAACCATCATCATGGGTAAACTTCTTACTCTCAGTAATAGTTAGATAGTAATCATCTGCTTTTGTAGACCTAACATCAAAAAAATAGGTTCTTCTTCCAGCTCTTAAAACTTGTGAAAATATTTCTTCTTGTTCAACTCTCTCGCTCATAATTCTTGTCTTAGGTAATAGTTGTTTGTTTAAATTTGCTCAACAAATCTAACAAAATATTTTAGGTAACAATACGAAACCTTACATTTCTTTTTCTAAAAGTTGTTGATTGTACAATTCTTTGTAGTATCCTTCCTCTTCTATTAACTGATTATGAACTCCTTGTTGTACTATCTCCCCTTGATCTAAAACAATGATTTTATCTGCATTTTTGGCTGAAGAAACCCTATGGCTTATAATAAATGTTGTTTTATTTTTTGAAACTCTTTCTAAATTTGTTAGAATTTTTTCCTCTGTTTCAGTATCTACGGCTGACAAGCAATCATCAAAAATTAAAATCTTTGGACTTTTTATAATAGCTCTAGCTATTGAAGTTCTTTGCTTTTGACCTCCCGATAATGTAACACCACGTTCTCCTAAAACAGTTTTGTATCCATTTTTAAAGCCTATTATATTATCATGAATTACCGCATTTTGCGCAGCAGTAATTATTTCCTCTTGGCTTGCATCTTCTTTTCCAAACTTTATGTTATTTTCTATTGTATCAGAAAATAAGAAAGGATCTTGGGGTACAAAACCTATTTGATTTCTTATGTCATACAAATTACTCTCTTGCACATTAACATCATCTATCAATACTTTACCAACAGAAGGATCATACAACCTAGAAATCAAATTTACTATGGTAGATTTCCCACTACCTGTTTTTCCTAAAATCGCTATTGTTTCCCCTTGATTAACAGTAAAGCTTATATCTTTTAATGCAGTGATATTAGTATCTTCATATGTTAGTGTAACATTTTTAAATGATACCTTTCCGTTTACTTCAGTGTTGAATTTTGTCGTATTCTTTATTTCTGGAACTTGTTCTAAAAATTCATTTATTCTTTGCTGAGAAGTTTCAGCTTGCTGAACTATTGATGTAACCCATCCAACAATTGCAACTGGCCACGTTAGTATGTTTACATATAAAAAAAACTCAGCTATTACTCCAATCTGAACTTCTCCATTTATATATTGTTGTCCACCAACATACAATACTATAATATTACTTACCCCTATTAACAAAATCATTAAAGGGAAAAATAAGGCTTGAATTTTATGCAATTCAATATTCTTTTCTTTACTAACATCCGCTAAAGTATCAAAGCTAGTTATCACAGCTTTCTCTATTGCATACGACTTAACTACATTAATTCCTGAAAAAAACTCTTGATTAAAAGTAGTTAATTTAGATAGATACTTTTGTACAATGGCACTTTTTTTATTGATTTGTCTACTTAACACGAAAATTGAAATCGATAAAATAGGAAAAGGTATTAAAGTATACATTGTTAATGTAGCATCAATTTGTATCATTTGTGTAAAACCAACTATAAACAATACAATCATATTTATTGAGTACATAATCGCAGGACCAAAATACATTCGTACTTTAGAAACATCCTCACTTATCCTGTTCATTAAATCCCCAGTTCTATTCTTCTTGTAAAAATTAATTGATAGGTGTTGATATTGTTTATATATCTCATTTTTCAAATCAAACTCAATTAACCTAGACATTACAATAATTGTTTGCCTCATTAAAAATGTAAAAAAACCAGCAATTAATGTTACTAAAATTATGAAAAGTACATTAAAAAGCAACTCTTTTTTTACAACTGATAAATCTTTAATATCTCCATTTATATAATTCTCTACAACATTTAATGAATCTCTGATTATTGCAGGAATTCTCAACGCTAAAAGTTTAGACAACACCGTAATAACGATACCAGCTAATAACCTCCATTTATATTTTATAAAATATTTATTTAAGTACTGTAATGCTTTCAATGTTACTTTAAATTTTAAAATAAAAACTCAACTAAAAACCCTGCCAATTGTTAAAGATAATACAATTATGAGGTGTTTTTTTGATTATGTTTTAACGATTTCATACTTTTGCCTTCTAATTTTTTGAGATTAGTAAAATAAGCTCAAATCTAAAAAATACTAAATGACATCAGAAATCATTGATTATAAGGACCTTAAAAACGACCCTGTATTTGGTCAATTATCTTTTGACAACCACGAGCAAATCGTTTTTTGCAACGACGAAGATACAGGTTTAAAAGCAATAATTGGTATTCATAATACAACTTTAGGACCTGCTCTTGGAGGTACTAGAATGTGGCAATACAAAAGTGAATGGGAAGCTCTAAATGATGTATTGCGTTTATCTCGTGGTATGACTTTTAAATCTGCCATAACTGGATTAAACCTTGGTGGTGGAAAGGCTGTTATAATTGGTGATGCTAAAACCCAAAAGAACGATCACTTAATGCGTAAGTTTGGTGAATTCGTTAACTCTCTAAGTGGAAAGTACATCACTGCTGAAGATGTAGGAATGGAAACTCGCGATATGGATATCATTCGTGAAGTTACACCTCACGTAACAGGTGTTTCGGAATCTATAGGTGGATCTGGAAATCCATCACCAGTTACTGCTTATGGTGTTTACATGGGTATGAAAGCCGCTGCTAAATATAAATTTGGTTCAGATAATTTAGAAGGTAAAAAAGTATTAGTTCAGGGAGTTGGTCATGTTGGAGAAACGTTGGTTAAACATATTACTGACGAGGGAGCAAAAGTAATTTTAAATGATATTAGCGAATCACGACTAGAAGAATTGAGCAAAAAATACAATGCTAATGTAGTTTTAGGAAATGACATTTATGGCTTAGATATTGATATTTATGCACCATGTGCATTAGGTGCTACTTTAAATAATGATACCATTAATCAATTACAAGCTAAAGTTATTGCAGGTGCTGCCAATAACCAGCTTGCTAACGAAATTAAGCATGGTAAATTATTACAAGAAAAAGGAATTGCATATGCGCCTGACTTTTTAATTAATGCTGGTGGTATTATTAATGTTTATGCTGAAGTAGCTGGCTATGGTAAAGATGAAAGTTTAAAAAGAACCGAAAATATTTACAATACAACATTAGAAATCTTTGATTTAGCACAAAAAGAAAACATAACTACTCATAGAGCTGCTTTAAATATTGCGCAAGCAAGAATTAATACTCGTAAAAAAGAGCAAAATAGTTAGATACAAAAAATAAAAGTTTTACTTTTGCAGAGCGTTAGAAATTAATCTATCGCTCTTTTTTTTAAAGTTCTTTAAAATGATAAATAGAAGACATATTCGAGTTAAAGTGATGCAATCTGTTTATGCTATGCAGCAATCAAACAGTGATGATTTAATTAGAGAAGAAAAATTTTTAAAACATAGTATTCAAAAAATGTTTGATTTATATGTTTTAAATCTTCAATTACTTATTGAAGTACAAAAGTTAGCTCGAAAAAGAATTGAACTTTCAAAAAAGAAAATCTTAGCTACAAAAGAAGATTTAAATCCTAACAAAAAATTTATTAATAACAGACTCATAAACTTGCTTTCAGAAAGCGTTAGTTTAGATAGTTATATTGAATTGAACAATTTAAATTACTGGGATTTAGATGACAAATATGTGCAAATAATATTTGATGAACTAGTAGCTAGTGAATTGTATTCAAAATACATGGATACAATTGAAGATTCATATAATGTTGATCGTAGCTTTGTTATTAGTTTTTTTAGAGAAATAATAGCTCCAAACGAAAAGATAGCTGACTATTTTGAAGACAAAATGATTTCTTGGGTAGATGACATGCCTTTTGTTAATACTTGGGTACTAAAAACGCTAAACAAACAAAGTGTTAAAAACCCATTTATTCTAGGAAGTCTTTATAAAGATAATGATGACAAGCAGTTTGTTGCTGATCTTTTTAACAAAACAATATTGAATCATCATAAATATGAAGATCAAATAAAAGAAAAAACGCCTAATTGGGAAACAGATAGAATAGCTGATATTGACATGATTTTAATCAAAATGGCAATCACTGAATTTTTACATTTCCCTTCAATTCCTAGTAGAGTTACGATTAATGAATTTATAGAGTTAGCTAAAGACTATTCTACAAACAAAAGTGGTTATTTTGTTAATGGTGTTCTAGACAAGTTAGCTAAAGATTATCTAGCTTCTAATGCCATGGTAAAAATAGGTAGAGGTTTGTTATAATAAATTAGTATTTTTACACTAAATAATTTTAAAAAATGAAAAAAACAATATTAACCTTGGCTGTTGCAGTTTCTACATGCTTTTTAGTTTCATGTGGAGAAGGGAATGCAAAATCAAAAATTAAAAAAGAAAATATAGCTACTGCCCTTAAAAGAGATAATGATATTAGCAAGGGAGCTCCAATTGCTAAATTTGATAAAGAAGTTTATGACTTTGGTAAAGTAGCTGAAGGAGACATTGTTGAAACTACTTTTGTCATTACAAACACTGGGAAATCTGATTTAGTAATTACAGATGCCAAAGCTACTTGTGGCTGTACCGTTCCAATATGGCCAAAAGAAGCTATTGCTCCAGGTAAGACTGCAGATATTAAAGTAAGCTTTAATACTAACGGAAAACCAAATAAACAATCAAAATCTGTTACGTTATCCACTAACACAGAAAATGGAAGAGAAATAATCAAAATATCGGGAATGGTAGTTCCTAAAGAAAAATAAAACAACTATGTTAACACAAATATTTTTTTTGCAAGCTGGCAATTTCGACATAAAACAACTAGCTTTCCCTCTTTTACTTATTGGTGTTTTATATTTTTTCATGATACGCCCACAAATGGCACGTCAAAAGAAAGAAAAGAAATTCCAAGTTTCTATCCAAAAAGGAACTAAAGTGGTAACCTCAAGTGGAATTCACGGTAAGATTGCTGAAATTAATGAGAAAGACAATACGGTATCCATTGAAACTGGAGCTGGAAAAATAAAATTTGAGCGATCAGCAATATCTTTAGAGCTAAGCAAGAAATATAGCACTGAAGTAAAAAAATAACACTGTTTTTTTTAAGTGAGCTTTTAAGCTCACTTTTTCTTTATTAATCTATTTTTATAGTGAAAAAGGCTTTTAATATACCCAAATCGTTTATAGGATTCCTAATAGCTTCCCTACTATTTTGGTTATTAATAAACCTTTCTAAAGAATATTCAACTGAATCTACTTTTCTTGTCAAATACAAGAATTTAGAACTTAACAAAACAATGCTTAATTCTCCTGAAAAGAGTATTGATTTCAACATTAAAGGCAGTGGTTTTAAACTAATAACAACTCGTTTTTCAAAAAAAACTATAATATTAGATTTAAAAAAAATTTATAAAAAAACAGGAGAAAACTATTTTCTTCTGACTAAAAACCACTATCCTGAAATACAAAAACAGTTAAAATCTGGAATCAAGCTATTGGCCATTCTACAGGATACGATTCATTTCAAAATAAGCCAATTAAGTTCAAAAAAAGTACCTATTAAAGTAAATTCAAATATTACTTACAAAAAAGGGTTTGATTTAAATACTCCGATTAAAGTTACTCCGGATTCTATTCTTTTATCTGGAACAAGTAAAAACTTAAATACTATTAATAGTATTTATACAGAAAAAATAGATCTAATAAATATTTCAGAGAGCACTACTAAAGAATTAAAATTAATTATTCCTCAAAGGATTAGAGTTACAAACAAAAAAACCTCAATAAGCTTAGACGTTGACAAATTTACTGAAGGTGAAATAGAAATACCAATTAACATCAAAAATCCACCTAAAAAAGAAAGTATAAATATTTTCCCAAAAACAGTTATGATAACTTATAAAGTAGGCTTAAAAAATTTTAACAGAATTAATGCGAGCTCTTTTGATGTTTTTTGTGATTACAAACAAACAAAAAAAAATAACCTATCATATTTAGTTCCTCATTTGAATGTAAAAACTAATTTAGTTTCTTCAGTGAGGATGATTCCAAATAAAATAGATTTTTTAATATACAAATAATGGTTATAGGACTCACAGGAGGCATAGGTAGTGGTAAATCAACCGTTGCAAAATTATTTTCTAAATTTAACAACATTATCATATACAATGCTGATTTAGAAGCTAAAAAATTAATGAATACTTCTACAGAAATAAAAAACAAGCTTATCAAAGAGTTTTCAGAAGAAGTATACCAGAACAATCAACTAAACAGGCCTTTTCTTGCCAACATTGTTTTTAATAATAATAAAAAGTTAAACGAACTCAATAGTATCGTTCACCCAGTTGTTTACAAACATCTAAATGACTTTATACAAAAAAACACCAACAAAGACATTGTTTATGAAAATGCAATTTTATTTGAAAATAAAAGCAACTTATTTTGTGATAAAATAATTACTGTTACTGCTCCAACAAAAACTAGAATTCAACGAGTTATAAAAAGAGATAATAGCACCTATAAAGATGTTGAAAAAAGAATAAATAATCAATGGAAAGATTCAAAAAAAATCATGCAATCAAATTACGTTATCAATAACTTATGTATCAGTGATACTGAGAAAGAAATTTCAAGGATTCATAATTTTTTAACAAACACAAAGTATTAACTTAGATTTTTTCACTGTTTTTTCTTAAATTTTTCTTAAATTTAAGAAATGTTTGTTAATCTAAGTTAAAAGAAAATTACACTTCATTTTATTAATTTATTTTTGACTGATGGGTAAAAAAATTTTTATTCTTATTGTTGTTTTAATGAGTATCTCTTTGATAGGAATTATATCAGTCCAAGTTTACTGGATAAAAGATGCTCTTAAGAATAAACAACAACAATTTGAAAACGATGTAACGATTTCTTTGGCAAGAACATCTGAACGCATAAAAGAACGTGAAGAAAATGAAGCTTATAATGAATATAGTGAATTTTTAGAAACGGATAGATTTAGAACAGATGCAGAGGTAAAAAACTTCCTTTTCAAACAAATTGACACAACAGGTAATAAAAGTTTTATTTTCGGAACTTATGTTGAAGAAAATTACAAAATACCTACTGGATTTTCTGTAAATGATTCTACTCTTATAAAAAAAATAACTGGAAAACAAGATTTTTTATATGTTGAATCGACAGGGTCAAAAAATGATTTTAAAAGGAATTACAATGAAAAACGTTTTTCAACCTACAAGAGATATGATAAATGGGATAGATTACAACTTTCTGAAATGCTTAAAGAAAGAAAGCGCCTCTACCCTATTCATAAAAGAATTAGTAATAAAGAACTAAATAACACATTAAAAGAAGAATTAAGTAAGCGAAATATAGTACAGAATTTCAAATACGGAGTTTACGAAGCTGGATTCGCAACTCCTTTAAAATCGGGATATTTTAACATACAACCAGATGAAAATTTCTACTACCCCCTTTTAGAAGATGAAAATGGGAACAGCATATACAAACTATATATAAAGTTTCCTGATAAAAGAAAAAACATGTTATCAGGCATGATGAAGATATTAATGTTATCATTATTGTTTATTGGTATAATTATTGCGGCATTTTCAACTTCGTTATATCAATTAGTAAGACAGAAAAAGATTTCAGAAATAAAAACTGATTTTATAAATAATATGACTCATGAATTTAAAACCCCTATTGCGACTATTAATTTAGCTTTAGACGCCATTAAAAACCCAAAAATCATCAACGATGAAAGTAAGGTTAAGAGGTACGTACAAATGATTCGTGATGAGAACAAACGTATGCATGGACAAGTTGAAAATGTATTAAGAATTTCAAGATTAGAAAAAAATCAGTTAGATATTAGTAAGGATGCTGTTGACATTCACGACATTATAGAAGAAGCTATTGAACACATACAATTATTAGTTAATAGTAAAGACGGAGTAGTTAAAACACATTTCAAAGCTATATCAACTGAAGTTTTAGGAAATCAATTTCATTTAACAAATGTATTGGTCAATATGCTTGAAAACGCAGTTAAATATTCAGAAAATTCACCAAAAATCGATGTATTTACTGAAAGTACAAATAAATATTTTATTTTAAAGATAAAAGATGAAGGAATTGGGATGAGCAAAAATGCTCAAAAATATGTTTTCGATAAATTTTATAGAGAGCATAAAGGAAATATTCACAATGTAAAAGGGCACGGTTTAGGATTAGCTTATGTTAAAGAGATAATCGATAGCCATCAAGGAACCGTTTATGTTGAGAGTGAAAAAAGTAAAGGAAGTACATTTACAGTAAAATTACCATTAATATAAAATGAAAGGATACAATGGGAAGTAAAAAAATACTATTAGTTGAAGACGATCCAAATTTTGGTACCGTTCTTAAAGATTATTTAGCCCTTAACGATTACAATGTAACACACGCTAAGGATGGAATTGATGGATTAATAATGTTTAAAAATGCAGAATATGATTTATGTATTTTAGATGTAATGATGCCTAGAAAAGATGGTTTTTCTTTAGCAGAAGATATTCGTTCAACGAATAAAGAAATTCCTATTATTTTTTTAACAGCAAAAACATTAAAAGAAGATGTTTTAAGGGGTTATCAAGTGGGGGCTGATGATTACTTAAACAAACCTTTTGATTCAGAAGTTTTATTACATAAAATTAAGGCTATTCTCCAGCGTAAAGAAAATGAAAAGTCTACTGAAAGCGAAGAATTTGAATTCAAAATAGGAAACTTTGACTTTAACTCAAAGCTTCGTCATTTAATCTTTAATCAAGGGGAAGCTCAAAAGCTATCACCAAAAGAGAGCAAACTTCTTAGAATGTTAGCTATTCATAAAAATGATTTAATGCCTAGAGAATTAGCTTTAACAAAAATATGGAGGGATGATAATTATTTTACATCAAGAAGTATGGATGTATATATAGCTAAACTTAGAAAGTATTTAAAAAGTGATGAACACGTTGAAATACTTAACATTCATGGTGAAGGTTTTAGGTTAATAGATAAATCATAAATTTTCTCTAAGAAAATAACAAAAGCTTCCTTATATTTAGGAAGCTTTTTTATTTGTAACAAAAAACAAAAATAATCGTCATATAATTATCACTAACAAAAACCAAACAATTTGGAAACCATCTTATCTATTAAAGACCTAAACAAAAATTACGGAAAAATACAAGCCGTTAAAAATTTATCTTTTGATATAATAAAAGGTAACATTTATGGTATTTTAGGTCCAAACGGGAGCGGAAAATCAACTACTTTGGGTATTATATTAAATGTAGTAAATAAAACTTCAGGAAACTTTAGTTGGTTTAATGGTAATATTTCAACACACCAAGCTTTAAAAAAAGTTGGAGCTATCATAGAGCGCCCAAATTTTTACCCTTATATGAGTGCTCGCCAAAATTTACAATTGATATGCCAAATAAAGGGAGTGGCTTATGACAAAATAGATGATACGCTAGAAATTGTAAATTTATTAGAAAGAAAAGATGATAAATTTAGAACATATTCATTAGGAATGAAGCAACGTTTAGCTATAGCTTCAGCCCTATTAAATAATCCTGAAATATTAATCTTAGATGAACCTACTAATGGTTTAGACCCTCAAGGAATCCATGAAATTCGACAAATAATTAAAAAAATAGCCGAAAACGGTACTACCATTTTACTTGCATCTCACCTTCTTGATGAAGTTGAAAAAGTATGTACACATGTTATTGTACTGCAAAAAGGGGAAAAATTGTATAGCGGAAGAGTTGAAACTATGATTGCTTCCAATGGTATTATAGAAATTAAAACAGAAGAAAATATTGAAAACACCATCAATGTTCTAAAAAACTATCAAGAAACTGCAAGTGTTAATGTAGATGGAGATTTAATTATTGTTCAATTAGAAAACGATATTTCTTCAGCTACTTTAAATAAATATTTGTTTGAAAACAACATTATAATATCTCACTTAGTAAAACGTAAACCTAGTTTAGAACAACAATTTTTAGATCTAACCAACAACTAAATCTCTTTATATATGTTTCGTCTTTTAAACATTGAATTCCATAAATTAAAACATAACAAAGCCAGTAGAGCATTATCTATTATCTATTTTGGTTTATTAACATCTATTGCTTTAATAGCTGCCATTAAATTTAAAATTGGAACATTTGAGCTTCATTTAGCTGAGCAAGGAATTTTTAACTTCCCATATATTTGGCATTTTAATACTTTCACAGCTTCTATATTCAAATTTTTTCTCTTATTAGTTATTGTTTCAATGATGGCTAATGAATATAGCTATAAAACATTAAAACAAAATCTCATAGATGGCCTAAGTAAAAAAGAGTTTATTCTTTCTAAATTTTATGCTGTTGTTGCTTTTGCATTTATTTCTACTATTTTTGTTTTTGTAGTTTCAATTGTTTTAGGGTTAATTTATTCTGACTTTAATGAACTTTCAATTATATTTTCTGATTTAGAATACCTAATCGCTTTCTTTGTAAAATTGGTTGGCTTTTTCTCATTTGGTTTATTTCTAGGTATTTTAATAAAAAAATCCGCTTTTGCTGTTGGAGCAATGATTGTTTGGTATTTAATAGAGTGGTTAATTTATGGAATTTTAGGTTGGAAAGTTGTCTCTAATTGGGATACCGCGCAAAATATTAAAAATTTATTACCATTAGAATCTATGCAAAACCTTATCATTGAGCCTGGCTCAAGATTAGGTGCCGTAAAGTCTATTGCCAGTCAAATAGGACAAAGTTTCACAAAAGACTACTCTGTAAGCTTTACAAATATTTTAATAGTACTGGTATGGAGTGCTATTTTTATATATGCGTCGTTCATTTTACTAAAAAAACGCGATTTGTAGGGGGTTTTAAATAACTTAGTTGTTATATATTAGCAAGAAATTATTTAGAATGAAAAAATTACTTATCCTTTTTACATTTTTAACTACTTTTTTAACATATTCACAAAAAGAAGCTAATATTTGGTATTTTGGGGAAAACGCCGGATTAGATTTTAACACAACACCTCCTACAGCACTTACTAATGGGGCTTTAAGTACACTAGAAGGGTGTTCTTCTTTTTCTGACGCGAATGGTAAATTATTATTTTATTCTGACGGGATAACCGTATGGGATAAAAACCATGCTATCATGAAATATAGTAATGGTAACCTTGCTAATGATTTAAAAGGTAACCCATCGAGTAGTCAATCTGGTATGATTATACCAAAACCAAACTCAACAAGTATCTATTATTTATTTACTGTTGATGATGGTCCTGATTTTGATTTTAATACTGGTTCAATAACTGAGCCTGGCAAAGGGTTTAATGTATATACTATTGATATGTCATTAAACGCTGGTAATGGTGAAGTAATTGGTCCGGGAAGAGATCTTTCAAATGGGAATTTCAACGATTTTACCGAAAAGGTTGCAGCTGTTAGAGGAAGTGAATGTAATACCTATTGGATTGTTTCAACAACTGACAATCAGTTTTACTCCTACAAAATTGATAAAAACGGTATTGGAACAGCACCTGTTATATCCA
Organism: Tenacibaculum sp. nBUS_03; assembly: GCF_051201695.1. Classification (GTDB taxonomy): domain Bacteria; phylum Bacteroidota; class Bacteroidia; order Flavobacteriales; family Flavobacteriaceae; genus Polaribacter. The sequence continues at coordinate 1,413,740 of NZ_CP179214.1, forward strand.
ATATAAGTAATAATCTATCAAGAAGAGGCTATCTTAAGCTGTCTCCAGACGGAACTAAACTGGCAATTGCCAATCAAGGAAATAGACAAGCTTTGTTGTATTCTTTTAATAATACTACTGGACAGGTATCTGATGACGGAATTATTCTTACGACCAATTTTGATGGTCAACCTTATGGACTTGAATTTTCAAGAAACTCTAAAAAACTATACGTTTCAACAACGAGTGCTTTTACTGACAATTTAACTTCCCCAAGTACCTATATTCTTTTTCAATTCGATTTAGCTCAAACTAACATACCTGGTTCTAAACAAAGAATACATCTACAAAACGGTTTTAGAGGAGCACTTCAATTAGCTGGAAACGGAAAAATATATGCAACCATACCTCAAACCTATAGTAATCCACTAGGTTTTGCTACTCATTTAGATGTTATTGAAAATCCAGATGCTGCCGCAGCTGACGTAATTTTTACAAAAGACGCCATAGATTTACAAGGAAAAAAATCTACTCAAGGATTGCCCCCTTTTATTTCATCGTTACTTTTACCTATAGAAATCAAAGATCAAGTAACAGGTACTCCTGTGAATGATAAAACTTTACAATTTTGTGTTGGAGACTCTAAAACAATAGCCCCTGACCCTGTTGCAGGAAGTGGTATAGCATATTCTTGGACTTTTAATAACGGTACAACTACCACAAATGTATCAAATGCTATTTCATTAGATTTGAACAACCTAGCTCTTACTGATGCTGGCGAATACAAACTTATTGTTACTTTAACCGATAAATGCGGGAATAAAGTAGAACAAGAGGGTATTTTCAAGGTTGAAATTTACGAAGCTACTTCAGCTACTAAACCTAATGATATTAATTTTTGTGATGCAGATAAAGATGGTTTTAACGCTTTCGATTTACAAAATGACATAACTACTCAAGTACTTAATGGTCAAAGCGCTACTACTTTTGAAGTAACTTATTTTTTATCTCAAGCTGATGCTGATAATAATACTAACGCACTTACAAATCCTTATACAAATCCGACTCCATTTAGTAGCCAAACTATTTATGCTAGAATGCATAACAAATCAGCTCCAAATGCTTGTTATGACGTTAAAACTTTTGCCCTTAATGTAACTGGAAAACCAAGTCCACAAACACCTCCAAACTATCAAGCATGTGATGACGCTATTAATGGTAGTGACATTGATGGATTTTATAATAATTTTATTTTAAACACAAAAGACACTGAAGTTTTAGGAAGCTTAAGTCCTTTAACATATTCTGTTTCATATCATAAAACATTACTTGGAGCTCAAACTGATAACACTACAGATGTTATTAATAAAAATACTCCTTACAGAAATGAAACAATGAATACTCAAACTATTTATGTTAGAGTAGAAAATAACAGCAATAGTATATGTAATGATTCTTCAGTTACCTTTGACCTTATTGTTAATGCTTTACCGACAATTAATAATGTTGTTGAATTAAAACAATGTGATAATGATACTGATGCTTTTGCTGATTTTAATTTAGAAGAAGCAAGAAGTGATATTTCAAGTAATTTCAACAATGAAGTTTTTGTTTTTTATGAATCATTAAATGATGCCCAAAACAATAATAATCCAATCACTACTCCTACAGTATACAGAAACAAAACGGTTACATCTGATAAAGTTTGGGCAACAATAACAAACACAAATGGCTGTAAAAGAGTTTCTGAAGTAAACTTGACAGTTTCTACAACTGGTATTCCTGCTACGTTTCAAAGAGCCTTTACTACTTGTGATGATTTCCTAGATATTGACGGGAATAACACTATTAACAATAATGATACTGATGGTGTTTCTTCTTTTAACTTTAGTTCTGTAGATACTGAAATAAGAAATTTATTTACCGCTACTGGTCAAAAAATTAATGTTACTTATTATAGAAATGAAGCAGATGCAGCCGCAGAAAAAAATGCAATATCTGACATTTCTAATTATAGAAACATAGGCTATGCTAACACTCAAAATATATACGTTCGTGTGGATAGTGATTTAGATAATGATTGCTTAGGTTTTGGACATCATATAACCTTAAATGTAACTCCTACTCCAACTGCAAACATTGTGAGTGACATAGAGCTATGTGACGATTTTTTAAGTGGTGCTTTTGATGATGGTGTAAACATTAACATAAATCTTAGAAACAAAATTAATGCAATATTAGGAACACAATCACCATTAAATTATACGGTTACTTTTCATACAACTGCAGCTGACGCTAACACTGGAGCAAATCCTATACTAAACGATACCAATTACACTAATACAACTAGAGATAAACAAACTATTTATGTTAGAGTTAGTAACAATTCCAGTAATTGTTTTAATGATCATGCTAAGTTCGATATTATAATACATCCATTACCCACAATCTCTAATACTATTCCAAACCTAGAAGTTTGTGATGTACCAACAGTTAGTGATAGTGATTCAAGAAATAGAATAGCACAAAATATCTCTTTAGGAGATAGAGACGTAGATGTTTTAAATGGACGAGTGGCTAGTCAATATGATGTTAGTTATCATAAAACAAGACAAGATGCTATTGATGGTATTAGACCTTTATCTAAAACCAATTATGCAAATGACCCTGCTACAACCAACTTTCCTGCAAACCTAGCTGGTGACGACCCAGCTACTGAAATTGTTTTTATCAGTATAGTAAACAAAACTACAGGATGTAGATACGGTATAGCAACTCTTCAATTAGTTATTCACCCTGAACCCAATATCCCTGTTAGTATTAATAATTATGTTGACTGTGATAATAATTCAGATGTAGCTAATGATGATACCAATGGTATTAATGGAGATATAACTTTAAATAATAAAACTTCTGAAATTTTAACGAATTATCCTGTTACTGACCATAACAAATTTTCAATAACTTTTCATGAAAGCAAAGCTGACGCGCAATCAGGAAATAATTCTTTAAATAAAAATAAATATCAAAACACCTCGAATAATCAAACTATTTATGTCCGTGTAGTTAATAATCAAACTAAATGTGTACATGATGATTTAACGTTTAATATAATCATTAATCCTTTACCTTTCTTCACAGTTGATTCACCTGTAATTGTTTGTTTAAACGCTCCACAAACTCGCTTAGAACCAATAAATCCAGTTGCTACCTATGATTATGAATGGACGCTAAAAGGAAGCAATCTTATTTTGAGTAATGTAGCCTTTCTTGATGTTACAAAAGGAGGTAGTTATATAGTTACTGCAACAATGAAAGATGGTACAGGATGTAAAAGAAGTAGAGAAATTGTTGTAAATGAATCAATAAATCCTACTTTAAAAGAAGAAGACGTAGTAATTGTTGATGACACTAATAATAACGGCTTAGATACATATTCTATTAAAATAATTACAGAAAACAACAATCTAGGTATAGGTGACTATCAATTCGCTTTACTAAATGAAACAGGAAACCAAACTTCTTTTCAAGATGAGCCTATTTTTAAGAATATTACCGGAGGAATATATACCGTTATTGTTAATGATAAAAATGGATGTGTTCCAAACGCTACATTAGATGTATCTGTTATTCAATATCCTAAATTTTTAACTCCAAATAATGATGGGTATAATGACACTTGGAAAATTAAAGGGGCAAACTCAAGCTTTTATCCCTCAAGTAATATTTATATTTTTGACAGGTATGGTAAATCTGTAGCTATTATCCCTATTGACGGAGAAGGATGGAATGGAACATATAATGGTAAAGTACTTCCCTCCAATGATTATTGGTTTAAAATTCAACTCGTTGATAGAAAAGGGAAAACGCACTTACATAACGGGCATTTTTCTTTACTAAGAAAATAATTAATAAATTAGCTGGTGGAGTTTTCACCAGCTAATTTATTATGAGGGCTATAAGTATATTATTTTTATGTATGTGTTCTTTTTGTTATGCTCAAAAAGAAACAAACAATTGGGTATTTGGTAAAAAAGTAACGTTGAATTTTCCAACCTTACCTAAAGCACCTCCAATAACATCTTTTACTAGTGACTTAATTGCAATCGCTGGGAGCTCTAGTATATCAAATAAAAAAGGTGAATTAATACTATACACTGATGGAGTAACTGTTTGGAACAAAAAAAATAAAACCATTCCTACCAACGGTTTATTATTTGGAGACAATGAAATGGCTCAACCAACAATCATTATCCCCAAACCTAATGATGATTCTATATTTTATATCATAACAGTAAAATCATTTTTAGATGTCGGTTGTCCTGATATTCCAATTCCAGTAATTAAACCTGGTTTATATTATACGAAAATAGATATTTCTAAAAACGATGGCACTGTTTTAGTTAAGAATCAAAACCTTCTACCTTTTGAAGTTGGTAAAATATCTGCAGTCCATCATAAAGATGGGGAGTCCATATGGTTTACTACATCAGGTAGAGAAAAAGAAACAGATAAATTTTTATCTTTTTACAGTTTCAAAATAGACAAATCAGGAATAATTAAAACACCTGTAGTTTCTAAAAATTTAAGGCACGAAGGTACTTTTAATGGTATTTTAAAATTTTCTCCGGACGGGAAAAAACTAGCCTCAAGTAACTTAGAAAAAGAATTAGTTTTTTTTGACTTTGATAGTGAAACAGGAATAGTTAGTAATAAGCAAAACTTGATAAAATCGTTAGTTTTCTTTGACCAACCAAGTGTTTATGGTATAGAATTCTCTAATGATTCTAAACTTTTATATACAACCTCTTTCAATAAAAACACAAATACTGAAACATTGTTTCAATATGAATTGGACAATTTACACCCAACCGAAAGGATAAAAAAAATTCATGTTAAAAATCTAAACGGCTATACAAGTTTACAACTAAGTCATAATTCTAAAATATACAAAACTCAAACACGTCCAAATAATAAAACAGGTGATTATTTAGATGTTATTAATACCCCAAATAAAATAGGACTAGACGCTGATTTTACAACAAATGTTATATCAATAAAGGATAAATCAGGAACAGGATTGCCAAATTTCATACAATCTTACTTTAGAACTCGAATTTTAAATGAACAAAGTTGTGTAAATCAATTAATTAATTTTGAAGTTGACACTTACTCAAAAATTACAGCGGCTCTTTGGGATTTTGGAGACGGGAATAGTTCTAATAAAATTTTACCTGAATACTCATATTCATCACCTGGAAACTATAATGTAAAGGTTACTATTACAATTAACAATAGACAAATAACTACATTCAAAGACATTGTAATACACTCTAACCCTTCACTACGAAAAAATCAAAAACTAATACAGTGCGATGTAAATAATGATGGTGTTGATTATTTCAATTTATATAATATTAATAATAAAATATCTCTACCAAATAGCGATTTAACATATCATTTTTATGAAACCAAACTAGATGCAGCAAAAGATACCAATAGAATTACCAATCCTGAAAGTTATCAAAACAAGGCAAATCCACAGTTAATATTCACTAGAGCTACAAATAAAAACAACTGTTATTCGATTGAAAATTTTAGTATTGAATCTTCTTATATAAATGTACCAACCCTAAAACCTATGATAGTTTGTGAAGATTCCGATGGAACAATTAATAACAATATAGGATTATTTGATATTAAAGCTAAAAGATTGGAAATCAGAAAACTTTTAAACCTACCCAGCACTTCAAGTTTAGATTTTTTTCCAACACTAAAAGATGCGCAAACAATTACAAATAGACTTGATGATTCTATAAGTACTACTTCAACTAAAATATGGTTAAGAGTAGATAATTCAATTGGATGTGGTGGTATTAATTTTATTGATTTAATTGTCAATTCTACTCCACAAATAAATTTACTGAATGAATATACCTTATGTATCAATCCTAAAAAACATACTCCAATAATATTGAGTGCAAATTCAACGAATGATAAATTCGAATGGAGAAATGCAAAAAACGATATTATTTCAACTAATAGACTGTTTACTTTAGACAGAACAGGAAAGTTCTCCTTAACTGTATATAAAACAGAAAATAGTATAGAATGCTCTAAATCAAAAACTTTTACGGTTGTCAACCCTAAAAGCCCAATTATAAAAAACCTAGAAGTTAATACTGAAAATAGTCTTAATAACTTTATCAATATAGAAATAGATGGAACTAGTACCTATGAATACTCTATTGATGGACAAAATTATTTTGGTAACACCACAAACTATACTTTTAACAATGTTCTTCCTGGAATTAAAACGATATCTATAAGAGATATTAATAATTGTGAACCTTCAATTCAAAAGGAAGTCTCAATTATTGGTTTTCCTAAATTTTTAACACCAAATAATGATGGTAAAAATGATGTTTGGTTAATTTATGGAGCTAACAATAATTTCTTCAAAACTATAGACATAACCATTTTCAATAGGTTTGGAAAAATTCTTCATAAAATAAATAACAATAATGCTGAATTAGGATGGGAAGGCACTTATAATGGAGAAAAATTACCTTCAGATGGATACTGGTATAAAGCAAAACTTATTGATTATAATAACAAAAGTATTGAAAAAACAGGAAACATAAGTCTAATAAGAAAATAGAATAAAACAATCCGTATTTTTGCTGTATGAACTTTAATTTAGAATCTGAATTCAAACCTACAGGTGACCAACCTCAGGCAATTAAACAGTTAGTGAACGGAATTTTAACCAATGAAAAATACCAAACCTTACTTGGTGTTACTGGTTCCGGTAAAACATTTTCTATTGCTAATGTTGTTGCAGAAGTAAATAGACCAACACTTGTTTTAGCACATAACAAAACATTAGCTGCTCAGTTATATTCAGAATTTAAACAATTTTTTCCTAACAATGCTGTAGAATATTTTGTTTCTTATTATGACTATTATCAGCCAGAAGCCTATATCCCTGTAACTGGAACTTATATAGAAAAAGACCTCTCAATTAATGATGAAATTGAACGCTTAAGAATAAGCACCTCTTCTTCGCTTCTTTCCGGTCGTAGAGATGTTCTTGTTGTTGCTTCAGTTTCTTGTTTATATGGTATTGGAAACCCTAATGAGTTTAAGAAAAACGTTATACCAATTAAGGTAGATCAACAAATTTCTAGAACAAAATTCTTACACCAATTAGTCACCAGTTTATATGCTCGTACCGAAGTAGAAATAAAAAGTGGAACTTTTAAAGTAAAAGGAGATGTAGTTACTATTTATCCATCCTACGGTGATAGCGGATATCGTGTACATTTTTTTGGAGATGAAATAGAAGAAATAGAAACCTTCGATATAGAAAGCAATCAAGTAATCGATAAATTAGACGAACTAACGATTTACCCCGCTAATTTATTTGTTACCTCTCCTGACGTTTTACAAAATGCCATTCATAAAATACAAGATGACATGGTAAAACAAGTAGCGTATTTCAAAGAAATAGGAAAGCATCTAGAAGCTAAACGGCTAAAAGAAAGAACAGAATTTGATTTAGAGATGATCCGCGAATTAGGATATTGTTCTGGTATTGAAAACTACTCTCGTTATCTAGATGGAAGAGACCCAGGAACTCGTCCATTTTGTTTATTAGATTATTTTCCTGAGGACTACTTAATGGTTATCGACGAGAGCCATGTTACAATTCCTCAAACTCATGCTATGTATGGTGGAGATAGAAGTAGAAAAGAAAATTTAGTTGAATATGGTTTTCGACTGCCTGCTGCAATGGACAATCGTCCTTTAAAATTTGACGAATTAGAAGCATTACAAAATCAAGTAATTTATGTTTCTGCAACACCAGCCGACTATGAACTTGAGAAAACAGAAGGTATATTTGTTGAACAAGTAATTAGGCCTACTGGATTATTAGACCCGGAAATAGAGGTGCGACCTAGTTTAAATCAAATTGATGATTTAATTGAGGAAATTCAAATACGTGTAGAGAAAGATGAACGTACCTTAGTCACCACATTAACAAAACGCATGGCTGAAGAATTAGCTAAATATTTAACCCGAATCCAAGTTAGATGTAGATACATACATTCAGATGTTGATACTCTGGAACGTGTTCAGATAATGCAGGATTTACGTAAAGGTATTTTTGATGTTTTAATCGGAGTTAACTTATTACGTGAGGGGCTAGATTTACCTGAGGTTTCTCTTGTTGCCATTTTAGATGCTGACAAGGAAGGTTTTTTAAGAAGTCACCGTTCAATAACCCAAACAGTTGGAAGAGCTGCTCGGAATGTTCGTGGAAAAGCAATCATGTATGCTGATAAAATAACAAATAGCATGCAGCTAACCATTGATGAAACTGCCAGAAGAAGAGAAAAACAAGTTAACTACAATACTAAAAATGGAATCACGCCAACTCAAATTAATAAAAAGTTAGATAATACCCTATCAAAAGATACAATTACCACCTATCAATACGATAATGCTATTCAAAAAGCTGCAGAGCAAGACTTAGAATACTTACCTAAACAAGAAATAGAAAAACGAATTCGTGAAAAACGAAAACAAATGGAAGAGGCTGCTAAAAATTTAGATTTTTTAGTTGCTGCTCAATTACGTGATGAAATTACTGTTTTAAAAGAAAATTTATAAAACCTTTTTAAAACAGTCTTATAGTATTAAGTTTGCGATTTTAAAAAATTACTAACTTAATACACTATTCTATGAAAATTAAAATTACATTAATAGTTCTATTATTAATAGGACTAAATTCTTTTTGTCAAAACAATTATGAAAAAGGCTACATCATAACAAATGATAATACTAAAAAAGAGTGTTACATAAAAAATGAAGATTGGCTAAACACACCAAATCAATTTCTTTATAAAATTTCTTTAAATGCTGATTCTAATATTGGTTCTATAAAAAACATTAAAGAATTTGGAGTTGTTAATGTTTTTAAATATAAACGATTTGATGTAAATATTGATAAGTCAAGTCACAAACTTGACAAGCTAGATCATTCTAGACAATCATCATTTATTGAAGAAACATTATTTTTAAGAACCTTAATAGTAGGTTCAGTCAACTTATATAGTTATAGAAATGGAGATTTAGTCCGTTTCTTCTACAAAAAAGGTAAAGAATCAATTAATCAATTAGAATATAAATTATATAAAGATATTAATAACCGTATAGGTAAAAATTTAAACTATCTAAAACAACTAAGAGAATATTTCCCTTGTAATAAAACAAATACTAGACGTATAAAATATAAAGAAAGAGATTTAGTTGAGTACTTTATTAAATATAATTCATGCAATAACAATTCATATGATAACATTGAAAATATTAATTATTACTCAATTAAAAGCAAACATAAATCAAAATTTAATTTCTACGCGAAATTAGGAATCAATTTTTCAAAACTACAACTTTCTCTTCCAGGAACCCTTGTTAATGAAGAAAAAGAAGCTAATTTTGATTTAAAAACCATATTTTCTCCGGGGATTGAAATAGAATTCCAATTGCCTTTTAATAATAATAAATGGGCTCTATTTATTGATCCATCGTATCAATCATATAAATCAGAAACAATACAAAAACACTCTTTTCTTTCCTCACAAAACAAAATCTACAGCATAAGTTATAAATCATTAGAGTTACCTTTAGGTGCTAGATATTACTCTTTTTTAGATAATCACAAAACACATAAGTTATTTTTTAACGCAGGTATAACCATTGATATCCCTTTTAACTCTTCAGCTACCGAAAAATTTAACAGTCAATTTAGCCCACCTAAATCTTCAACAATTTCCTTTAAGCTTATTCCTAATTTCTTTTTAGGTCTCGGGTATGTAATGGATGAAAAATACAAAATAGAGTTTAGATATAATGTATCAAGAAAATTAAATTTATCTAGTTTTAAAAATAACAGTTCGGTAATCGGCCCTCAACATTTTTGGCAAAGTAGTTATGATACTTTTGCTATTATTTTTAGTTATAAACTATTTTAGTTTTCATTAATTAAAAATATTGGACTATCAATCAATTTTTTGATATTAGAATAAAAATTATAATTTCATTATTAAATAAACTATAAATGAAAAACTCAATACTCTTTTATATTTTATTTTATTCAGTGATTTTTAAGATCAACTCTCAACATAAAAAAATCATCTATGTAAATGAAGCTTATAAAATCACAACCTTTTTAAATTACAAGAAGAAATTAAATTCAAAACTGTTTGATATTGCCATTGTAGAGAATGATTCTGCAATTTTTAAAAAACTTAGATATAATCAATATTTTGGAAAACTTCATAAATTAAAAAAAAGTCAATTATCAAAATTACTTCATAAAAGATATAAAATAGATAGCTTTAAAGTATGGTTGATACATTATATCGATTCTATTCCTAACATAAAAAAAATGCCTGAAGAGTCAGGAATTGAATTTATAGATTCTTTAGGGAAGTCTACAGGTATTTTTTTTAAGTAACAAAAAATTCAAATCCGACTATAAAAAATATCCTTACACTGGCCACAGACATACTCAGAGTGCAAAAGATTTTATTAAAGGAATTAAAAAAGAAAAAGAGAAAATTCATAATAATATAGAATTACTTCATTTTTATAACTTTAATAAAGGATTCCCTACCAAGAAATTAAATGAACTGAAATACTATGAAGATCAACAAAACTTGATTAGCAGTCTTTTTTCAGACAAATTAAAAAAATTTCCTGTCATTATTCTTCATCCTAACGGTGAATTCTATGTGGCACAAAAAAATAATTTCAAAAAAGAAAGAAGGATGTTAAAGAAATCATATTTTAATAAAAAGAAAAAAAAGTGGTTGAACATCATCAATAAATTAAACAAATAAAAGACGTTTTACAATTAATTGTAAAACGTCTTTTTATATTTAACTAAAAATTAATTTCAGTTGATTAAGCTTTTACACTTAAAACTTCGCCAACTTTATCAGCAGCCTCCTGGAACTCAGTTGCTGAGATAATTTCCATTCCACTGTTATCAATTAATTCTTTTGCCTCTTTAGCATTTGTTCCTTGCAAACGACAAATAATTGGTACGTTAATTTTGTCTCCCATACTTTGGTATGCATCTACAACCCCTTGAGCAACACGATCACAACGAACGATTCCTCCAAAAATGTTTACTAAAATAGCTTTTACATTAGGATCTTTTAAAATAATACCAAAAGCAGTTTCAACACGTTGTGCATCAGCAGTACCACCAACATCTAAAAAGTTAGCTGGTTCTCCACCTGCTTGCTTAATTAAGTCCATAGTACCCATTGCTAGTCCAGCTCCATTAACCATACATCCAACGTTACCATCTAAATCTACATAATTTAAACCTGCAGCCTTAGCTTCAACTTCGATAGGGTTCTCCTCACGTAAATCACGCATTGCTGCATAGTCTTTGTGACGATACAATGCATTTTCGTCTAAGGTAACCTTAGCATCAACTGCCATAATTTTATCATCAGAAGTTTTTAATACTGGGTTAATTTCAAACATTGAAGAATCTGATTTAATGTAAGCAGTATATAATGCTGTTACAAATTTCACCATCTCTTTTAAAGCTCCTCCAGACAACCCTAAATTAAAGGCTACTTTACGAGCTTGAAAAGGCATTAAACCTAATGCTGGATCAATTTCTTCTGTAAAAATTAAGTGCGGAGTTTCCTCTGCAACAGTTTCTATATCCATACCTCCTTCAGTAGAATACATAATCATATTTCTACCAGTCGCACGGTTTAATAAAACCGACATATAGAATTCATTTGGTTCGCTATCACCAGGATAATATACATCCTCAGCGATTAAAACTTGATTTACCAATTTTCCTTCTGCAGAAGTTTGAGGGGTGATTAACATCATACCTAAGATGTCATCAGAAATACTTTTTACCTCATCTAAGTTCTTAGCCAACTTAACTCCTCCTCCTTTTCCACGACCACCTGCGTGTACTTGTGCTTTTATTACATGCCAACCAGTTCCTGTTTCCTCAGTTAGTTTTTTTGCTGCCTCAACAGCTTCTTCTGGTGTATTTGCTACAATTCCGCGTTGTATACGAACGCCAAAACTGTTTAAAATTTCTTTACCTTGATATTCGTGTAAGTTCATTAGATAAGAATGTTTTTAAAGTCGAACAAAAATACAAATTCAATTGATAATATATTGCAATTTATTTTTTATTTTATTCTTTATATTAAATACACCTACTAATAGGTTTGACTTTCACATTTATTTAACATAATATCTGTAACGATCATTTTTTTAACAGGTCTTTACAGTAATTAACAGGATTTTATGATTTCTGAGTCTGAAACATAAATAATTTAGCAAAATATTACACACGATAAACATATGCATAGAATAGCCTTACTCTCATTAGTGTATTTGATGATTCCCCATAAATCAAATTCACAAAGTTTAAACAGCAACCGTAAAAAAATCGAAGCCGTAAGAACAACAGCAGCTCCAAAAATTGATGGAGTTATTGATGATGAATCATGGAAAAGTGCTGAGGTTGCTAAAGATTTTGTGATGATGCGTCCAAACAATGGAGAAACTGAAAAAGATACACACAAAACAGAAGTTCGATTGTTATATGATAATGAAGCTATCTATATTAGTGCTGTAATGTATACCCCGGATCCTACAAAAATCCCTGCTGAATTCACCAATAGAGATAATTTTGGTAATTCTGATTTTTTTATGGCCATGATTAATCCAAATGATGACGGTCAAAACTCTACAATGTTTATTGTCACTGCTTCGGGGGTTCAAATAGATGCAAAAGTATCAAATGGGAATAATGAAGATTATAATTGGAGTGCTGTTTGGAATAGTGAAATTAAAATTAATGACACCAACTGGACGGTAGAAATGAAAATACCTTATAGAGCATTGCGTTTTGCAAATGAAGATGTACAATCTTGGGGAATGAATTTCCATAGAGAAACTAGAAATTTAAATGCTCGATACACATGGAATCATATAGATAACACTATCGGTAAATGGACTCAATACGATGGTTTAGTAGAGAATTTTAAAAACATTAAACCTCCTACCAGACTAAGTTTTTACCCATATGCTTCAGGAACTGTCATTTCAACAAAAAATGAAACAAATGCTGATTGGAGTGTAGGAATGGATATTAAATATGGTATTACGGAAAATTTCACACTTGACGCTACTTTAATTCCTGATTTTGGTCAAACTGCCTTTGATAATGTTTCTTTAAATCTTGGTCCGATTTGAACAACAATTTTCGGAACAACGTCAATTTTTTACTGAAGGAACCGAATTATTTACAAAAGGACGTTTATTTTACTCTAGAAGAATTGGATCTAGACCTATTGACCAGTTTGATGTTAATAGTCAGTTAGAAGCCAATGAAGAGATAACCGATGAACCAAACAAAGTAGATATGCTTAACGCTATTAAAATATCTGGTAGAACTAAAAACGGTTTAGGTATTGGTTTCTTCAATGCTATTACTGATAAAACTGAAGCTACAATTTTAAATAAAACTACCAATGAAACTAGAAAAGTTGTAACGAATCCTTTTTCTAATTATAATATTCTAGTGTTAGATCAACAGTTTAATCAAAATTCAGCTATAACACTTATAAATACTAACGTAACTCGTGATGGTCGGTTTAGAGATGCTAACGTAACTGGTTTATTATGGCACGTAGAAGATAAAAAAAGTAGATATAATATTGATGGTTCTTTTAAAATGAGTGCTATTTCTGATGATGCCAATAATCCTAATAATGGATACACTTTTGACACAAGTATAGCAAAACAATCTGGAAATTGGGTTGGAGAAATTGGATATCAATTTGAAAACAAAGATTACAACCCAAATGATATGGGGATTTTATTTAGTAATAATGAACAAGGTATATATGGTTTTGTTAGGTATAGAATTTTACAACCAAAAGGAATGTTTAATAATTATAATGTAGGTCTTTACTACAATGTTAACTTTTTACACTCTCCAGGAACTTATACAGGTTCTAGTGTTAGGTTATCATTTGGTTCCCAAACAAGAGAACGATTTGGTTTTGGTGGTAATATAAATTATGATACGGAAGGAAAAGATTTCTTTGAACCAAGAGAAGGGTCAACGAGTGGAATTTACTTTAAAACACCAATGCGCTTAAATATTAATCACTGGGGATCTTCTGATTATAGAAAAAAGTTTGCTGTAGATTACAATTGGTATTACACTTTCTTTAAAGACAACCCTAAAGAGAGTTATGGTTTTCGTTTTGCTCCAAGATACCGTTTTAGTAATCAGTTTTCATTAATATATGGTATACGGTATAACAAAACAAATAGAGAACAAGGTTATGTTACAAAAATTAACTCTAGTGATGTTTCCAGTACCCCTTCATTAGCTCCTCTTTTAGATCAAATTATTTTTGGAGAACGCGATTGGACTACTTATGATAATTCTTTAACAGGAAAGTATAGTTTTAGTACAAAGTCAGCTTTATCTCTTACTTTCAGACATAATTGGAGCAAAGTTCCTTATCATGATCAATACTATAGTTTAAATAAAAGTGATGGAACTTTAATTGCTAACAATTATAATAGTAACAACGATAAAAACTTTAATAGTTGGAATTTAGATTTAAATTATGTTTGGCAATTTGCACCAGGTAGTCAGTTAATCGCATTTTACAGAAATTCTATTAATCCTGACAATGATTTCGCTCCAGCAGATATTGATTTTTCTGATAATATAAATCGCCTTTTTAAAGAAGATATGCAACATACTTTTTCATTAAGATTAGTATATTTTATAGATTATAACAATTTGAAGAATATTTTATAGTAATCTATTTTTAATTTATAGAATCAGATAAGCTTTATTAATAGGTTTATCTGATTTCTTTTTTATACATTCGTTTATCTAACATACTATCTATGATTGTTGCTAAAAATGTCCATAAAAAATATGGAGATGTTGAAATTTTAAAAGGAGTAAATCTTCATATAAAAAAAGGAGAAATTATTGCTATTGTAGGACTTTCCGGTGCGGGTAAAACAACACTTTTACAAATTTTAGGAACCTTAGACAAACCTCAAAATGAGGTTGATTTTCAATTAAAAATTAATAAAACTTCTATAAAAAAGCTAAGTGATAAAGAAATTTCAATATTTCGTAATCAACATATTGGCTTTATTTTTCAATTTCATCAACTTTTACCAGAGTTTACTGCTATAGAAAATGTTTGTATTCCTGCCTTTATAGGCAAAAAAGGAAAAGCTGAAACTGAAAAAAGAGCCAAAGAATTACTTGCCTTTTTAGGATTATCTGAAAGAGAACATCATAAACCAAATGAATTATCTGGTGGGGAACAACAACGAGTTGCAGTTGCCAGGGCTTTAATTAACAACCCATCAGTAATTTTTGCTGATGAACCTAGTGGAAATCTTGATTCTATGTCTGCTAAAAACTTACATGACTTATTTTTTAGGCTTCGAGACAAATTTGGACAAACTTTTGTTTTAGTTACTCACAATCAAGAACTCGCTGAAATGGCTGACAGAAAGTTGGTAATAAAAGATGGAGTTATCGTAGAATAATGTAACATTTCTATTTTTTACGCTACCTATAACAACAAATTTACCTTTTATGAAAAATACTTTTCGAGAACTCATTACCTATTTAAAAAACCCTGTTTTAGAAAAAGATAAAAATTCGAACCTAAGCTATAGATTTACAAAATTTATACACTTACTCATTATCTGTATCCTTACAAGTGGAATTCTTATGCCCTTATTTTATTTAATTGAATATTTAGGGTTAATTGATATGGAAAAACATGCTATGGAAGAAATGATGAAAACCTTATCTAAACCTATGATTTTTTTCTTTGCTGTTGTGTTGGCTCCTTTAATTGAAGAGCTAATTTTTAGGGGCCAATTACCTTATTCAAAAATAAAACATCATATAAAATTGCCTTTTACACTTTTGCTATTATATTTGGATTAGTTCATATTACTAATTATACCCTAACTACAAATGTAATTTTATTGACACCTTTTTTAATAGCCCCACAAACAATTCTAGGTGGTTATTTAGGTTTTATTAGAGTTCGTTTTGGCTTGCATTGGAGTATCCTACTTCATGCTTGTTACAATGCTTTTTTTATGACAATGGCGTTTGCTGGAGATACTATTTAAAAATGAAAAAACAAGATCTTAAAGAGTTTCTTGAAGAAAAGGTTGTCAAATACAACACTTCAAATTTTATTGAAAGTGACCCTATTCAAATCCCTCATCTTTTTACACAAAAAGAAGATATTGAAATTGCTGGATTTTTAGCAGCTACAATTGCTTGGGGTAATCGTAAAATGATTATTAAAAATGCTCTTAAAATGATGGACTTAATGGGCAACTCTCCTTTTGATTTTGTTATAAATCATACAGAAGACGATTTGGCTAGTTTTAATGGGTTTGTTCATCGAACATTTAATGCAGATGATTTCAAATCATTTATAAAATCTATCAAAAACATTTATACAAATCATGGAGGCTTAGAAGATGTTTTAAAACCTACTTTGAATCAAGACAATTATCAAATAGCTATACATAATTTTAAAAAGATTTTTTTTGAAATACCTCATCAAGCTAGAACCTTAAAACATGTTTCTGACCCAATAAAAAATTCAGCTTCAAAACGTATCAATATGTTTCTACGATGGATGGTTCGCAACGATAAGTCTGATGTAGATTTTGGCATCTGGAAATCACACTCTCCTCAAAATTTACACTGTCCATTAGATGTTCATTCTGGAAATGTAGCAAGAAAACTAGGACTTTTAGACCGTAAACAAAATGACTGGAAAGCGCTAGTTGAACTTGATGATAGCTTAAGACTTTTTGATCCTAAAGACCCTGTAAAATATGATTTCGCATTATTTGGGCTAGGAGTTTTTGAGAAGTTTTAAATGTAATAAAAAGACATCAAACTAATTCAAATAAGCCTATCAAAACTTGTTCATATTCCCTAATTTACTATTGTAGAACAAGAGAACAGTAATTATCGTAATAACTTAAAAAATTACAGATCCTTACTCGACAGGAAAAATCATAGCTAAGAAAAGTAGCTACTTATGTAAGTAGTGAATTCATTCAAAAATATTTTGTTTGGTTTGCTTACATAAACAAATCACAAACCAAACAAAATACTTAACATCACTCTACAATTAAAATATTAAAAACTAAACCTGTTACTCAAAATCAAATTAAACAGAACATCTATTAATAAATTACTTATTAAATTTTGAACAAATAGAATTTAAACTAATGGAGTCGTTTTTAATAAAAAAATGATGTGATTATAGATTTTTAAATCTAAAAAAAATTAAAGTTGGCTCATCTTAATAAGTTTGAAAAAAGTATGAGAATAGCTAGCACATTTAAAAAAATAGTCAAGGTTAAATAATAGTTACGCTTTTTTTTGAAATTTTCTAAATATGATATGCTTGTAAAATAAGCTCCTCCCCAGTTTTGATGCTTGTAAATTAGTACACAGTTTATAATAAATAAATGACTTGCAGTTAGTATTCTTGCATGAAAAAATTCTTCGGAATTGTAAGCAACAATAAAAGAGGCGATATGTACAAGGGCAACTGTTATTTTCGGCAATAATGATCTGTGTTCTACAATTAATATATTTAATAACCAAAGTAAGTAAATAAGTTGTAAATATTTTGGAGCATTTCCTCCCCAGAACTGTATTTCATTATTGTCAGTGATTTGAACACCGCTAGCATTGAATCTCCATAAAATAATTGCAATAGATAATGCTAGTGATATTGGTATGCTTGACCAAGCTTTTTTCTGAACATTTGTAACTATAAAACCTGTTATCTGTAAAAAGAAAAAAAGGCAAAAACCATAATCGAGGGCCTAGACCAAATAGGTGAATCAATAGGTGAAAATTTTGTAATTAAACACAAAATATTGAAACTTGTCTCTAACACTATCAACCTCGTGATTTCTTTGAAATTCTCTGTTTTTTTAAATAAGGGAAGACTGATTATAAGTATAATAATTGATATTGATAGTTCATGCCATACACTTACACGTGCTAAAGAAACAATTCCTTGACAATATAATATGGCCATGAAGAAAAACAGAAAAGATGTTACAATTTGGTAATAATAACTCTTTTCATCTTTTGTTTTTAATTTGAAGGATAACATATGTATTCTTTTTAGGATAGTTTTATTTCTGTTACAATATCATTAACACACAATTCAGCGTTTTCCATACTCCTCTCTATGGTTGATGGAACAGTCCATTTTTGATTTCGATGATTAAGCCATTCTCCAGTAACAAAAATATTGGAAGCCGAACAAGAGTTTGTAAAAACCTTATTGGAATGAGTTGGGTTTTCTAGTTGATTTTGAAATAACCAATGCGCGGGACTTCCCTTAGAGTCTAATATTTCCGGTCCTTTATACCAATTTTTATAGTTAGGAGTATTGATTTCTTCCTTATTTATTATTGAAGCTCCTGGTCAGATTTTATAGTTGTCAAGAATAAGGACTTAAATTTAGGCGATGATAATCCCATCTGTGCAAGTATTTCTTCATGAATTTCTTCTTCGTTACATTCTATAAGTGGCTTATTAAACAAAATACCTTTCGATTTTTCCATCCTAGTAGCAGTTATTGAAACCGTTGCTTTTATATTTTCTGAAAAAACAGTATTGTTGTACTTGCCGCTATAGTATATTTTATAACTAAGCCCCCAAGCAGAATCTATTATGATACCGATAGATTTATTTTTAAGTATGGAAGGAATTTCTTTTAAATGTAATTGAAAGCCGTGACTTTTTACTCCTTCAACATTAACTAGTGGCTTCAATTCAGGCAAAATATTTAATGTTTGTTGTGGAGGAGTGGCAATGATAAAAAAATCGGCTTTAATCACTTTCTTGTTCTCTAAAATTGCATGTTGACATTTAGAATCTTGATATTTCATGTCTTTTAATAAAGAATTAAAGTAAAAATTTACTCCTTTATCTTTAAGATATTCATACCAAGGAGTGATTAAAGATTCATTTATAGGGCCGTTAAGGGTTAAACTATATGAATTAGGAGACAAAGGAGTCGGAGTTATTTTTTTGTTTAGTAATAATTGAATAATATCTCCTGTTCTTGTGTTGTCAGTGGCAGCAATCCAAGAAGAAAGAACTTTTCTCAAAAAAGAAGCTAATAATGGACGAGAATCGTATTCTAAATAGCGTGAAATAGGAGAATCCAAATCACTTTTTTTTATTTTTTTTTGAGTTAACTTATTTCTAAACCAATAAATATCCCTAAGTGGAACACCATCAATAAACAATGACATTGCAGATTTTAAATTATAAACTGATTCAGTAAAAAAATTAAAATATTTTTGAGAAAAATGTACTGTTTTGCTTCTTTGTGCCCAAACAAATTGAGCTTTTGGAAGTGGTTCAATTTGACACATTAAATTAGCTCCTTTATGTGTAGAAATTTCTCTTAAGGTTTTAAGAAACACTGGATTTGAGGAGAACATCTGTCTGTGTGTTAATTCGTAAGGAAGACCAGAATTCATGTATCCTATACATTTACCACCAGGTTGATCTCTTGCCTCGAATAAAGAAACTTTTAAACCTTTTTTTATGCATTCATGAGCTGCTTTTAATCCAGAAATTCCTGCTCCAAAGATTGCGACATGGTAATTAGCATCGTAGTTTGCCTTTTGGCTAGTTAAATTTGATAACATATAATTGATTTTAGGGTAAAACACCATCGAAAGTTATCTAGTTAATTATCTAACTGTAACTCACGCGGTGATATAGTCTTTAAGACTTATTATTAATATAGTATGTAATACGGATTAGTATATTTTCAATACGGATTCATCTGAGGAATAGGAAAATATACAAGACTTTATATTTATGTTGAATAAACAGTGTAGTTTGGGGACATTATTTTCGTTTGGTTTGGGGGTTAATTATAAGTTAAATATACATGTTTTTTGATTTTAATTTAATAGCTAAAATATGAGAAATGAAAAATATGTAGTTGTAATTAATTAACGATTTTTAAAATAATTGTTTGTCAATATTTTAACTTTTTTGCCAGAAACCTAACCAACCTTAATTAACATAAAATTAACATAATATTGATTTTTAATTAGAGGTTATTAAAGTTACAAATACTTAAAAACACATTGTAATTATGAAGTTAATTATTCTTCATTTAGCTTTAAAAGTCTTATTTTGCAATGATGATCTTCATCAAATAAAAAAACAAAACTACTTGTAAAGAGTGGTTTTTTATTACTAACCAACTTTCACATAAAACGTATCTAGATTATGATAGGTATACTTAATGTCATTTTTAGACATAAAGAAATCAATTACGAAACAAAAGAAATTCTGGAATGTCAATGGAAAACATTGAATAAAATATTATCGCTATCGGATAAAACAGAATTTGGAAAAAAACACGGATTCAAATCGATTCATTCAATCAAAGAGTATCAAAAACGTATTCCGATAATGCATTATGAAGATATTGCTCCTTTTTGGAACCTTGAGGCTTCAGGAGAGAAAAATGTTATTTTTAATAAGTCCCCAGAATATTTTGTTGAATCTTCAGGTACTACAGGAATTAAAAAACTCATACCTGTTACCAAGCACTTATTGAAATCGATCCAAGCCTGTAAAAACAGAATGTTAAGTGTAGCAATGAAAAAAAATAAAAACTATAATTTTTTATCAAAGAAACATTTAATTATTTGTTCACGTATTGAAACAGGAAAAACATCAGGAGGCATTCCTGTTGGTATGATTTCAGGTTTAATTACCAGAAAAAAAACTCCAAAATTTGCTCAATATCTTCTAATTCCTTCTGAAGAGACAATTAATTGTATTGGTTTAGAAGAGAAGTTTTTAAGATATAAAGAAGAGGTAGTGGGCCATAAATTTGGAACAGTTGCTGGTATACCAGCCTCTGTAGTTGAGTTATTAACTTATCTAAAAAAAAATCTTTCAGAAAAAGAATATGCTCATTGTTTTGACGAGGTAGAAATTTTATTAACATCAGGGGTTAATTACCGTCCCTACAGGCAAAAGCTAGAGGAATTATTAGGGAAAAAATTTTCTTACATAGATTCATATGTTAGTAGCGAAGGCTTTTATGGAGGGGAGGCTGAAGAGAATCCGGATGTATTTCAATTTTTTCCAAAATCAGTTTTTTTTGAATTTATCCCTGCAGATAACTATTGGAATAACGACTATAATACAAGACTTCTCTTGCATGAAATAGAAGTAGATCAAAAGTATGTTATAGCTGTTACTACTGGAAACGGAACCTTTAGCTATATTTTAGGGGATGTTATAAAAGTATGTTCAAAAAAACCACTTCGATTTACAATTGCAGGACGTACTTTACTAACGCTAAATCTTGTTTCTGAAAAAACCTCAATTACGCAAGTAGAAAATGCAATTACACAATTTAGCAATCAAAATGGAGTGATTGTTAAAGAATTCTTCCTAGCAGAAAATTTCGATAGTAATAAACCGTCATATTGCTGGTATTTTGAAGAAACAGACTTTTTTCGAAACCTTAATGAATCATCTAAAATAGAGCTATCTAAAGCTCTTGACAAGTCACTTTGCGAAGCAAACCCTCTCTATGATTATTTTTTAAATGAAGTCCAAACAATGGAGGCAAGTACTATTCATATTATTTCTAGTAACGGAATAAATAATTGGTTCAAAAGAAAGAATAGTGATCCTATCCACAAGAAATTACCAAGGATTATTTTGGATAAACAGTCGGTTAATACAATTGTGAAGAATAAAACAATTTTAGTTTAGTAGGAAGAGTTACTAGAAGCCTTTTTAACACCTACTATTTTACTTCATAATTGGCGAGTGTTTATTATCGCATAAACAGATTAGAAACCAAATAAGTAGTTGTTGCAAATATGTATTTCTTCTAAAACTTCAAGTAACTTTTTTTAAAAGTTACTACCAAAAAAAGGGGCATTTTCATGCCCCTTACAATTAAACAATTATCACACGTCATTCAAAATTACTCTACAATCATTTTTTTTGTAATCGTTTTATTACTTGTTTTTAGTTTATAGATATAAACACCTGATTTTAAAGAAGTATCACCACCTTCATTTTTCCATTCTACACTGTGCATTCTATTCCCTTTTATATTTTGAGAAACCAGTGTGTATATTTTCTGACCAATCATGTTATAGATACTAATATCTACAAATTGATCTTCAGGAACTTGATAAGTAATTCGGGTATATTCCTTCATTGGGTTTGGTGTGTTTTGTCCTAAAATGTAGGTATCGTTTTTATCATTCTCTTCTAATATTTTCCTAGAATATTCAAATACAAACGGTTCTTCTGAACTTCCTACTCGTAGCCCTCTAGAAAATGATAGTCTATTATCTAACGAGATGACATCCTTACCATCAAATAGCTGAAAAGTAACTTCTCCTTCTTGAAAACCTCCAATTCCTATAAAATAATGGTATCTATCTTCTATTAACACTGGTTTGGCAATTCCTCTAACTTTTCCATCCACAAAAGCTCCAATAGTATACTCTTTATCAGTTGCTATATCAACAGATTCTATCGTACCTATCAAATACATAAAGTTAGGATAAGCATTTCGATCAACTTTCCAATGAATAGCAGCTGCCTTTTCTAAATAATCTTCCGAGGTATCTTTTACTATATTAGCTGGCATTGCTTTTCTACCTGCAATTCCCGTATAGTTTAATACTCCCTCTTTACTTGCCGTATACAAATAGCCTAATCCTGGAGTTAAGTGTGTTAAACTTCCTTTCCATCCGTCTTGTGTATATTCTGCTTGTAAACCTCTTCTTTCTATTCTATCTCCAATACTAACTGTAGAGGCATTTAAAGAACGAAGTGCTATAGGAAGAGTTTGCAAATCATTTGGAAAATAAGGAATACCAGTAATCATATTTTCCATAATATCAATATTAGTATCTAACGAAACAGGTAGCCCTTCAACAATTATTAACCTTGCCGACGAAGCCTTTACTGTGTAAGCTTTCCTTATCTCTAATTGACTTGACATTCCAGTACTTATTATATACGAACCATCTGCTGCTACACGTGCTATTAGACTTGAAGTTTCAGAATCATATATTTCATCTCCAGACACTAAACCTTTTATAGATTGTAATGACAACTTCGTATGTAAATGATTATCTTTTACATTAAAACTTAATTCTTGGAAACCTTTCACGAGTACCATTCGTTTTGAAATACGCTCTCCTACAGTTAGTGAAGCAGGAGTAGTAATAGATCCGATTCGTTCTCTATAGCTGTACGAATATGTTTCTACAATCCCTTTATACTCGGTACATTCTGATGCGTCCCAAACCGAAAAACTCAATAAGCCGGACTCTCCTGGATTTCCAAAAATACTAAGGTCTACAATTCCATCAGATTCTACATTGGCTTGCCCTCTATACTCTCCATTACTATATGCAACAATAATATCTTTGGTATCAATGGATTTCTTATTGTTTATAAATAGATTTCCTGTAATACTCATACTTCCAAAATAATCGTTTGCATTAAAATTCTCTGCAAAATTTGGAATAGCACAAGTAACCACAACCTCTAGATGAAAGGCTTCTACTCCAATAGGAATGTCTACATTATTAATCGTTTGAATTATTTCAACATACACATCGGTTTCGTGAGTTCCTGGATTTAAATAAGGAGCAACTGTGAAGTCTAATTCTCTTTCTACAAAACCAGCAGCTAAATCCTGAAAGCTATTTTCTTCAACTTCCATACCATTTTTTGATACTTTTAACCATGATGGTAATTGTTTAAAACGATATTTCACAGAAGTTCCTCCTTCAGAATTATCTAAATCAATAGTTGAAATCGTAGTACTTTCACCCTGTGATTGATGAATACTAAGATTGTTTTGGCTCCAACCAATCGTATTTTTATTTACCACAAAAGACCATGACTTTCCAGCTATCTTATTTCTTGATGGATCTTCTACTCTTTTATTTAATACCATTGCTGTAATTTCTGCTCCCTCTACGAAAGAAGCATTAAATACTGGTATTAAGTGCACCTTAGTGTCATTATCAGATGTAGTAACTGTAAACTGCATATCTTTTGCTACTTTACTAACATCTAACGGAGCAGCTTCAGCACTTCCAGAAACGAAACTTAATCCTGATTGAGTGGTTCCAATAGCATTACCTGTGTAATCACGAATGGCCTCATCTGGCGCTCCATTAACTCCTTCTAATGCATTATCATCAAAAACAAAATATGCTACTAAATCTTCCTCATTTCCAATTAACTGCTTGTCCATTTTAGATACGATTTCTGTTGGTGATCGCTGTGCAGTCCATATACGAACTTCATCTAATTTCCCTGTATAAGATGCTCCTCCTTTTGCTTTAGCTATTTCAATAGGAGCTTCATTCGTTATCAAACTTGGAATAGTTCCAGAACCTACAGAAACACCATTATAATATATAGTTACCGTTTGCGTTCCATCATATACAACACTAACATGCGTCCAGTTAAATGGCTGTAACGACTGTGAACTTTGAACGATATCGTTTACAACTATTTTACCCTGGTTGTTTAATGCTATAGCATAGTTTCCTCCTTTGCTCAAAATAGAAACATTTGTGCCTCCATTAGGTAATGAACTAGGATTTACCCATGCCTCTATTGTAAAGGGAATATTTGCCTCTAAATTAAATTCTGGTTGATGCGGTACAGTTACCTCATCGTTCACGTTATCAAACTCGGCAGATATCAAATCTTTGGGTAAACCTCCTAAAATTCCTCTAAGAGAAAAACTACTATTTACGGCTGTTAACGGATTAATTGGCCTATTAAACTCTGCGGTAATTTCACCCTGGGTTAGCACGCCTCCATTGCTTGGGTTAGTACTAATAATTACTGGTGCTTGTCTAGCAATAACTCCTTGTACAAATTCAGTCGGGCTCTTTCTACTTGCCGATAAGTTAGCACCTCCATCATCACAAACAGGTGTAATTCTAAAGCGATATTCTCCATTTTGAATCCCAGACACATCTGCCTTATAAGAAATGAATCCTGTAGTTAAATTCATATTCTCTTTTAACTCGGTTAATGATAATCTAGTCAATTCAAAAGTCTCATTATTTCCAGGTAATGCGTATTCTAAGGCAACAGAAAATAAATCATCTACCTGATTATTTATTACCTCAGGTATTCGGAACCTAAAATCTAATTTATTATCACTCGTATTATTTACCACCCAATTATTCATTGGTAAATCTGGCTCTATTTCACTAATACATGTACCTGTAAAATGTGCTGTTAAGGAAACTTTATCAAACTGTTGCACCCCTACCTCCTTATACTCATCATTGTTATACTTAGAATAACAAGGTATACTGATTCGAATATCAATATCTTCATACGAAATTTCCTCTGGTGCATCGATACCTCTCGCAATACGCAATTGAGCTTTTACTTCCTGATTTACTCCTGTAGGTGACTCTCCATCTGCTCCAAATCTAATTGGAAAAGCAACCCCATTAAGTAATTGTTGCCCATTAAGATATACTAATGCTCCTTTTTCGTTTGTATTTCCATTGATACTTATATCGTAAGACTTAAAACTAGCATCATTGGCGATTTGTGTGTTACGAAGCGTTAGCTCATATAAAATAGACTCTTCTCCCGAGCCATACTTTACAGCATTATCTACAGTAATTTCAACTCCTTGCCTAGGAACTGTTCCAGATTCAAAGGGACAAGAGCTCTGACCTGCAACCGAATAAAATATTGGAGTATCATACATTTTATCTCTTGCAATACGAACGCTAAATTGGTCTCCTACATCCCCATCAGTAAGTGTAAAACTATCTACTCTAGAATTAGCATTCTGAGTATTATCACTTGCTTCTACTACTCCCATCGTTTTAAGATCTGTTTTTAAACTAAACGATACTCCTGCAATATTCAAACGATTACTAATGGTTGTTCCTCCTCCGAAATTAGACCCACCTGAGTCCTGATTGCTAGAATCATTTCCTCTTGTTAAAGTGTACGTTGTAGAAGTTCCACCACTAAAAGATATTTGCGAATCTAATTGCGTTACAGAAGTTCCTAAACCACCACCAACGGTTTCTAAATCAGATGTTGTACTAGCAAAAGACCTCGTTTCTTCGTTCATATAGGTGAGCTTCTCTTCTCTAGTTTTTCTTTTAACAATCTCTTTCCACTTTTCGATTTGGTACAGATAATTAATAACATCTTTGTCTGTATCAACAGAATTCATATTAATATTAAAGCCATCAATAGTAGCTTGGTAATCTAACGAACTTCTATTGGCTAATTCATCAGAACTTGGAGGGAATAATTGATCATGCTTATAAATTAATAAATCTTGTAAATTACGTATCACCCTATCTTCTATATCCTGACGTGTATAAACAAATGGTGTTAACTCATCTGCTGTCATTACCGTTTTATCATAATCGATACTAGGTTGGCAATTATCATCGACTGTCAAGGTTTTTCCTGTACCAAAAGTTAATACACGAGAAGCTCCAACAAACACATCGGCATCTTCTCCTACGATATCTTTAGAGGAAGGTGTTTTTATTGCTTGATCTAATGAAACCTTAGTTCCATTTTGTTCAGTATGCCTGTATGTAAATTTAGTATCAATATTTCCCGAAAAATCCGATGATTGTTCTGTTACTGTATAAATAAGACCTTGTCCTATCCCTACCCCTAATGGAGCTGCTATTGCTAAAGAAACCATCTGGGTTTCAATGTCTGAACCTACAGTAACAGCGGTACTCGTTGTTATATCTAAACCTCCTCCAACAGATTTACTAAAAGCATAAGAAGCACCCCTAGTTAAAGAAGAAGAACTTCCATCACCTGGCGGATCATAAAGTAAGAACCCTACCGTCGGATCCGTTAGTGTAAAATCTTTATTTCCTCTTTGTGCTCCAGTTATGTAAGACGATTTAGTTACCGATATATTTCTATTATTATGACTAACAACAATAGATAAGTTTCTTAGATAGTCTCCAATGAAATTAGGATTTCCTGCTAATGTTAAAAATGATTGTTTTCCCTTTGCATCTGAATATCCATCTGCGGCTGCAAAAATCATATCTCCATTTAAATTAACTTCTGCTCCTTCAACAGGACATTTACCTCCGTTATATTGTTCAAAAACAGATACGGTTGCTAAAATACTCTGACCAGCGTTAAGTTTATAAATAGATCCATCATTACCACAAGTTGGCGTAATTCTTTTACTTTCTAATTCTGTCATAGATTGCATCGCCACCAATTCTTCTGGCATTACGCTATATAATACTAATTCTGCTTTTAACTCCTTACGGTATGGGAAATCGTAACTTTTATTTCCTTGTTGCAAATCAATAATAGAAGATTGTACAACATCACCTGAATCTTCATTTGTAATTTCTACACGATATTGACCAGGCACCAAGTCATGAATTGTAAATAAATTATTCTCACTATTAAAATCACTAGGAGTAATTTGTCGTTCATACCTTGGAAATGCAACATCAGTTCTCTGAATTTTACCAGTCCAGTTTCCTACACTATAATTACAAGGAATAACGATGTTTCCAACAAATGAACGTCTTGTAATATTTTCAAAATTTATATTTGATACAGGTTCTGTAAGGTTGAACAAATACTCCTCTGTGTTCTCAGGATTTACCAAATTCGCACTATCACCTTCTTCAAATGCTTTATACGTAAAATTAGACTTTCTAAAATATTGTGAACTAGATTCCTGATTAAAGTAAGCGCCTTCGTGTAAAAAGAGATAATTATTTTGAATTCCCGAATCCAATGCTAAATTAACGGCTCTAGCACCAGTTCTATGTTCAAAAGTATAAGACAGCTTTAAATGAGCTTTATCTTTCTCTACAATATCTCCCTCTTTTATAGCACTTATCTCTGAAGGAGAATAATGTTCATTTCTAAATTCAAAAATATCCAAATTAGCCAAAGAGTAATTTTTCATTTTTGATGGCTCCAAATAGCTTGCTCCGACATACACTTTACTGTCTATTTCTTCTCCAGAATAAGCAACTGTTTGATAATCATTATTTACCCAAAGACCTAAAACATTATTTGTAGTATCTCTAGTAATGGCAAAAAAAGTATAGGATGAATTCCCATTGATACCTTTTGATAGTATAGGAGTTTCTCCCGAAATTACTACTAGTTTATTATTCTCATGTAATTCCAATTTTAATTTTCCCCAATGAAATATTGTTTGAATTTCTGGAATTTCTGTACTACCTCCTATACCTGGCGTATTTACATCTGGCTTTAAAAATCCAGACCAGGTGAAACCTTGATTAACTCCGTTTGAGACTTTTTCTATGGTTTCAGCATAGCCATTATTTTTAAAGTCTAAGCTTATACGGTCTATATCTATATTTGTACTTTCAAATGTTGGTTGCCCCGCTGAAATTAAATGTCTACCTGGATCTGCTGAAATTCTATAAACTCCTTCATTGTTTGTTCGTACCAAAGACCCTGCTTCTGCACTTGTAACTTCAACACCGTCTAACTTAATTCCAGTACTTTGAATCGTTGGATATTCTACTGTTTCATTTCCTTCATTTACCAAGTATACTACCTTACCAGAAACATCATATGTTGAAATATTGGTAAAATTGGTAGGTACTGGTTCTCTTGGCATTAGCTCTCTTGGAATATTTCTTATTTCAGATATTGGTGAGAATTCATTGTTTGGCTTGCTAGGTGTCACTCTATACTCTAAGTAATTATTTGCTTGAGATAAATTTTGACGACCAGAATTAATACTCGTAAATCTATACCTTCCATCTTGGTTTGTATACACTCCATAACTAATTGAAGTTGTTATTGTGGTATTCCCGTCTGATACACTAGTAAAAGGTTGCTTTGTTAAAGAAAGTTCCTTTACTGAAGTACCTCTAAACCTACCTAAAGTTTCTGCAGCTTGGTTGTATACATTATGCTTATCTCTCATATCAAATCTATAATAAGCAGCTAATTCTGTAAAAATATTTTCACCTAAAATTAGATTCCAGTACTTATAAATTTCATTTACAGGCCTTTTTACTTTCCAAATTCTTAACTCATCTAATTCGTAAGGGTTTACTAAAGATGCATTTACCAGAAATCTCGACACCTTGTTTAAACTTACTTCAAAAGGAGTTTGAGACACTGCATTAGGTACTACAGGAGTTTCTTTGTTAGTAGGTTGCTTTATTCCACCATCAATATATATTGCTCCTCCATCTGCTCCAAAAGTTATAGCATAATGATGCCAATTACTATCATTAGGCTTATTTGCTTGAACATAAATGCTTGTCTCATTTTGTTGTTGTCCTTTTTTAGATAGTACCTTTATTTGCGAACCACTCATGCGAATTTCCATTTCGCTAAGTTTAAAAATAGTATTTGTAGCAGCACTTGTATTAGGAGTTCGATACCAAAATTCTATGGTACCTTGACGATTTAACTCCTCAAATAACGAAACATCATTAAAGGCTATTGGGCTACTAGTTGTAGAAAACGATAAAGCATTCCCTGGTATTTGTAAATTCTCAGTAATAGCACCAGCAGTTAGCAGTACCTCTTTAGTAGCCACGAAATTGGGAGTTTCTACTTTACCATGTATCACTCCATTTGCAAATACAAATCCATTATCTGTCCCTGGATTACTACCTTGAACCCCTTCTGCTGTAACCTGATACTCGTACAACTCATTTGGAAGGATAGCATCGTCATCAAAAGTAACATAGGAAGAAACTGCTGTGTTTGATGCAGGTTTATAGGTTGCTATGTTACCAAAATTACTATGAGAATCGGCTAGATTTCTTCGAGCAATTATATAATTAGTTGCCCCTGAAATATGTGGCCATTTAAGACTTACAACTGGTTTGCCTGAAGTGTTTTTTCCCTCACCATCTGAGGCATAGAGCAACACATCTTTAAGACTATAAATCGGGTGGTCTACGTTCGTTGTTAATTCCGCTAATCGCAGCTTATTTTCATTCGATTTAATGATAGCACTGGTAACTCTAGAAGCTTGAGGGATATTGGTTTCCATTGCAGAAGTAACCATATTATTCCAAGCAATTTGTTCCATAGGTAAATTAGAAACCCTTTCTTCTATAGCACTATTAGCAGCGTAAGCAACTACTAAACCATTACCATTCAAACGTTCTAAATTATTTTGATTTTCATTTGAATAGGTTAATAATCTTCCTCCTTCAATCTGTTGAAGAGTTCGAAGCTTATTCCACCCTCTATATTCAGCAATGCTCAACTGATCATCGTTCGTAACCATAAAGAACATAGTTTCTGGATGAAAATTTTTATTAGGATACGACAGATTTGCTTTTTGCTCTCCATCTACAAATAGCTTTAAACTTGAATTTGCTTGATTAACAGTAAATGCTACATGATGCCATTGGTTATTCCAAAATCCATTTTCTCCGTTTAAGGCTATGGTTTCTTCCTGATTACCAACATTAACTTGTAATACTCCCTTGTTTCCACTTAGGGTAAACTCCATACTTCCTTGTAATAAGTTAGAGTACTTCCAGGAACCATCTCCTCCTTTCATTGGTGTTAAAGGATTGTTCTCTCCTTTCATGACCCAAAATTCAACAGTTGCTTGTCCTTTTAGCCCACTGTTAATTAATTGTGACGTTAATTGATTTTGTGTATCAAAATGTGTTGTGTACTCGTTATTTCCATAAAGGATTAACACTGGTGGTCTTGATTGGCCTATTGCTTTTATGGATAAAAGCAGTAAGCTACAAAACACGTATATTATTGTGGTATATCTTTTTATATCCATGTACTTTTTTTTTAAAAAACATTAACTATTTGCTCTAATCGAAAAGAAAAACTTTGATCTTCATCTGTTCCTCCTTGCTTTTTTCTATCCGCTATAATCAATCGTTGATTATCTTTTTTTAAAGCAAAACGATTTTTTAAAATCGTTTGTAATGCTACGATATTCGTATCTGTTTCTTTATTTAGTATTACCTCCCAAGTAAAAGAATTTACATTAGCCCC
Source organism: Tenacibaculum sp. nBUS_03 (assembly GCF_051201695.1). Classification (GTDB taxonomy): domain Bacteria; phylum Bacteroidota; class Bacteroidia; order Flavobacteriales; family Flavobacteriaceae; genus Polaribacter. Next base: position 1,444,959 of record NZ_CP179214.1, read on the forward strand.
TTCAGTAATTTTATTCATAGTTACTTCGTTAGTATTTGAGTTAACTTTTAAAAAAAATTCTGGTGCTTTAGCAGAGGCTATTAAAACTCTTCCCTTTTGATTAGCTACTTTATGTAAAATAAATGCATCTAAATATCCTTTTGTATTTGTAAAATCTTGAGAAGATTTTATTTTTAACTCAGCAGCGTTCGTATTGGTATTGTGATATAAAACCATTTTGGATGTAGCTGGCGAATTCTCATAAACAAACCTAAAAACTTTTGAATCTTGTGCATAAACACAGGTCATGAAAGAGCAGAATAATAACAGTAGGGTAACAATATAACTCTTCATATTATTATTTTTTAGTGGTTTGTAATTTTTCTAATTCAACTAACCTTTCTTCCAATAGCTTTAAGGCTTTGTCTTGCTTTTTAATTTTAGCTTCTTGTGCTATCGTATATAATGTTAACTCTTCAACCTTCTCAACTAAAATAGTATTGATTTGCCCTACATTCATACCTTCTTTAATAACCTCTTTTTCAGAAGGCATGTTCGGTAAATGTTTATGAGTCTTGATAAAAGATGCTACTTTATCTAAAGGCATAAGGGTATAATTACTAGCAAAAACATAATCTGGAAATGTCGTTACATTTAAACGAATTTGATCTAAGGTCAATACTCCATCTTGTAAGGTTGCCATTTCTTGATTACTTCCATTTTTAAATGAAATTATATCCTCTTGAGAGTTACTCGTACCCGGGCGTATACTAAGCATCCCAGGCGAATGAATACTACTGTTAAAATTTAAAGTTAGTACCCCATCATGAAGCTTTGCCATTTCAGAGTTTTGACTATTCCTAAAAGAAACAATATCGTCTCCATTTTTATCCACATCAGGATGTAACACTATTGGTCCCCAACTTTGATATCCCCCTCCATCGACACGTACATTTTTATCCTTTAAGTGCAGCCCTTCCTGTGGAGAAGCAATTCCTATTCCTATATTTGACCAGAATCTACTTATCCCACTTACTGTAAGATCGGAATAAATACTAGTCTTCTTACGAAAAATTGCAGGTTCGCTCGCATCTATTGAGTTATGGAAATAGGCCTTCCCTTGAAAATAGGATTCTTTTTCAAAAAAATTTCTTACTACGAAAATATTATTCGATGGATTAAATTCAGCTAACCTTTTGTTCGCAGCATAAAATCGTATACCTTCTAAGCCTCCCTGTTGATCCGTATCTGCCTTTATATCAATTGCACGCACCGTTCCGATTACATGCTGTGCATTTAAGGAATAGGATAAAGTTGCAATAGTTGTTAATAATGCTATTTTGAATATTTTTTTGTTCATTTTTAAAAATCTTTAGTTTTTTTGATAATTTCTTTTGTCGCCATACTTGTCTCAATCGTTTAATATGGGTATAGGTATCTCTAGTCCATGTATTTTCTTTGATAAATACATAGATTTTTTAGTTACTTTTTTCACAAAAGCACATTGTAATTAAGAGTGTTTTTTTGTAAAAATCAGTACGATTTCATACCAGTTCTATCACCGTTACGATTATATAAACGCTGATAAAGTAAACCATGAAAAAATAAGCCGTTTGTAAATAATTACCTAAAATGCCTTTGACTAGGCTACGTAGTTATTTAGGTATTAGAATAATTAACATTGATTATAGTAAGTAATCAAGTGTTGTTTTATTGTATAGTCTTTTAAATTGGTAATAGATACATCATAAGTAGGGGTCTTTATTAATGATTTAAACTTAATAGATTACCATTCGGTAAACAAATCAATTACTACACATCAAGATCGTGTAGGCTAGCATCAAATATGACTTTATTCTCAAAGTCATTCATTTTGTTCATTTCTCAGTTATTTTCTTCCACTTATTTTACCTGTAACTCTAACATATATTTATAATTTATATAATCTTCCATATAAGTTTAAGAATTATAAAAGAGTAGAGAGGTATATAATATATTTTAGTTTATAACTGCTTTACCTCGGTAAATAGAAAATACAAGATGATTCTACTAATTGCTATATCGCGCTATTCCAGCAATAATAAAACACTAATTCTCTATTTATTTAATCTGCTAATAATTAAGAGTTTTGTTATACTGTTGGTCGCCGATAATGGCAACGCTTCCTAAGAAAATTAATTGGAATTAATCTTGGGGTTAGAAAACCTAGTTTAATATAAAAGTTAAAAAGGGTTAATAATTTCATTTTAATTTAAGTTTCGAATTTTACGTTTTGTTTTCAAGAATATTTTGTGAAACAAAACAACACACACATTGTTTTATCTTTAAAGAGTTTTTGTTCTGTTATATACTCATTTAATATGAAAAAAAAACAAAATTATCTACTCAAAAACAAACTGTTAACCTAAAAAAACCAGTAATAACAGGAGCTGACAACAGTTGTAATTAACAAAAAAAAATAAGGTTTTATAAAAATCAATATAATTAAATCATTACGTGTATCTATTACTTAAGAAACTAAAACATCTATTTATTATAAAAACCTAATAAACAAATACCTAGTTATACACTAAACGTTTCTAATGGATTAAAGATTTAATAAATCATCAAAATAACCCTTTTTATTACAATCGAGCATCAACTTATTTTTAAGCAACAAATTACAGCTAAAAAAGTGAAATCAATTATACTTTTAAAATTATATTTACATTCAATAAATTCTAATTTCATTATATAAAATAAACCTATAAATAGTGTTCACTTCAGGTATAACATAATCATTATTTAATTAGTTAAATGATGTTTTTTTTTAGTATATTTCGATTACAAAAACTCCCCATGTATGTTTATAAACTCTATTGACATAAGAGAAATTACATCTAGTATAAAAAAATATATTAACACCAATACTGCTTTAATTTCTGTTGGTGAACATACAGAAATTAATATTAAAGAACTTGTAAACTCACTAAATAAAAATGGTATAAGCTTTATAGGGGGAATTTTCCCTAAAGTTATATTTAATAATGCTACATATGAAAAAGGCATTGTTGTTAGTTCATTATATAATGTAGTTCATCTGTCAACAATAAATAATATTAGTAAAAAACAATACACAGTCAGCCCATTTTTTTTTGAAAACAATAAAAATTATAGCTTAATAACCTATGTAGACGGATTAACTTCTTACATTTCAAATTTCTTGAGTAAACTTTATGAAAATTATGGAATGAAAACTAATTATTTTGGTGGAGGTGCTGGAAGCCTTTCTTTAAAACAAGCTCCATGTATTTTCTCTAAAGATGGTTTTTTTGAAGATGCTGCAGTTGTTTGTATTATGGAAATGAAATCAAGCATTGGTGTTAAACATGGTTGGAAAAAATTAGAAGGTCCATATATCGTAACCAAAGCTAAAAAAAATATTATTGAGGAGATTAATTGGGAGGCTCCATTTGATATTTACCAAAAAATTGTTGAAAAAGATACCCAAACTAAATTTACCAAAGATAATTTCTTCCAAATGGCGATGGGGTATCCTTTAGGTATTATTAAACAAGGAGTTGATTATATAATTCGGGACCTCTTTCTATTGGCGACGAAAAGGCTTTAGTTTGTATAGGGGAGGTTGAAGAAAATACACTAATAAATGTTATGAAAGGAGACCCAAAATCACTTCTTGAAGCAGCTAAAGATGCTGCCGAAGAAAGTATTTCAAAGGCCACTCAACCTAAAACTGCAATTATAATAGACTGTATTTCTCGTATTTTATATTTGAATGACCAATTTAAACAAGAATTAGAAAATGTTTCAAATTCTATTCTTGATAAACATCCTGATGTTTCTATTAGTGGAGCCCTAACTCTCGGAGAAATATCTTCTTATGGTAATGGCTACATAGAGTTTTATAACAAAACTATAGTTGTTGGATTGTTTGAATAACTATAATTATGGAGAAAGAAAATCAAATATTAGATATCCTTAGACTTTATGAGTATTCTATGAGTTTGGGTAAATCACTTGATTATTATGAAAACTGCGATCAATTTCTAAAACTACTACTAAAACGCCTAAACTTAAATGCTTGTTGGGTAATCAACAATAAAGAAGGTGATTTTGTGAAAGAGTATTCAGTTCCTTTTGGAAATCAAATAAATCAAAAACTAAGTCCTAAAGTAAAAGATTTAATTTATAGTATTGAAGATCATTTACTACTAAAATATGAAAACTTACTACATGAATTAAGTCCAATAAAAATCAACCAAGGATTTTTAGTTATTTTTAGACTTAATGTAGATAGCTTTTTATTTCTATATTCAAAAAACAACGACATCAATGAAAGAGCTATGAGTCAGTTATCACCAGTAATTAATAAGTTTTCAATTACCTTGGAGGCTTGTAATGCTCATTCTAATCAAAAATCTTTACTTAAAAAGCTTGAAAACAGAAATAAGGAATTAAATAATTACGCGCATATTGTTTCTCATGACTTAAAATCTCCTCTAAGAAACATTAACGCGTTGACTTCATGGCTAAAGGAAGACCATGCGAACAACTTAAATGATGAAGCTATAAAATATATTAACTTAATTAGCGATAATATTACAAAAATGGAGTCATTAGTTAGCGGAATTTTAGAGTATTCTACAATAGATTTAAAAGGATTTAAAACTTCTTTTATTGATTTAAATACGCTAATTAACGAAATCTTAGATCATATTTATGTTCCTAAAAACATAAAAATTACTGTTTATAAAAATTTCCCAATTATACATGGAGATAGATATAGATTACAACAATTATTTCAAAACTTAATTAACAACTCAATCAAATATAATGATAAAGAAAATGGGATAATTGAAATTGGTTTTACAAAAAACAATGATCAAACTCAATATTTTGTAAAAGATAATGGTAAAGGTATTGACCAAAAATATCACACAAAAATATTTGACATTTTTCAAAAACTTGAAAACACTAAAAACTCAACTGGTATTGGTTTATCAATAGTAAAAAAAATTATAACAGATTATGGAGGGCGTATTTGGTTAACTTCTGAGGTTGGAAAAGGAACAACTTTTTTTTTCACATTAAAAACATAAAACTACATATTACGCTATTCATTCAACATAGCTTTACATTTAATATTTTCTTTAAAAATTCATCCTATAAAAACTTCTCCCTTCACTGTATGTTTCATATTTTTTAACAAAAAAAGAGTTTTCTATAGCTCAAATTAAAATAGATTCTTTTTCATTTTATATAAGTAAAACCCTAAATGAATAGGGTTTGTTAAGTAATATAGATGCCCTAAAATAATTTCCATGACTTCCTTAAAAACAAGTTTCTAGACTCTTGTAAATACGCATCCATTATTCTAGGTTTTCTTTTTAAAATAGTTTCAATAGTATCTTTATTTGGTTCTTCATTCTTTACAGCTAAAACATCTATTTCAACAATATGGCGAGCTAACCATACTGGTAATTTTGCTTGCTTAGTTAATTTGTTTAAAAACTCATCTCTGGTTATGTTTTCATATATAATTTTTTTACCAGTGACATGTGAAATTCTATGTGCCATACTCTCATGTGATATAGCTTCTGGTCCTGAAATTTTTACTGACTTTCCATTTAAAACTTCTTTTTGCAGTAAATACTTTACAGCAACTTCAGCAACATCTCTTGCATCAACATAATTTCTTTTTGCATCTTCCATTACTCCATATATTTTACCAAAATATTTTATAGTAAATGTATTTCTCTCCCAATTTTGCATAAATGAATGTGGTTGTAAAAAACAATGATCTATTTCTGTTGAAGCTAACGTTTTTTCAATTTTTCGGTGCCAGTCACTTACTTCAACATATATATTTTCAGGTACAATTGGTGCTGAAAGTTTTACAATACGCTTAATATTCAAACGTTCTGCTACTTCAATAATATTAGTTTCATAAGCTATTTGATTAGGTGAAGTTCCTGTTAATAGAAAAATTGCATCCACGTTAAAACAAGCTCTTTTAATTTCTTCTTTTGAGGTTAAATTTACCGAAATATAACTAATGGTATTATTGTTACCGCTTAAGCTAATAGGCACCCTCCTTTTTGGATTTCTTAAAACTCCTCTTACAAAACAATTCTCTAAATTTAACAACCTTAAAACTTCACATCCTACAGTTCCTGTAACACCGAATACAACTATAGTTGGTTTTTCAATACTCATACTAACTCTTTTGATTTTACAGGGTGATTCCAAGCAGTAATTACTGTTCCTAAAATTGTAGACACGATTATATTAAATTTAAACTCGTGAAAATTAAATAGAAGAATAAACAAACAAGCAATACTTATAGTTACTAATAACATAAAAAAAATTCGAGTATATCTATTTTTAAGTGAGTTATTATCTGATTCTACTTTCCATAAAATTAAATAAACTAGTACTGTTGCTATTAATGATGGTGTGGCTATAGTTGAATAACTTGAACTCATTAATTCCTTATCGTTCATAATCCAGCCAGGTGTCCAGGACATTACAGCAGGAAAAAAATAAGATGGAATACTTGCTAAAAGAAACTTTTTTACTGAAAAGCTTCTCTCATTTGAATGGTTTTCTTTCATCTCTTATGATTATCTAAACGGATTTATTTTTATACCAACTGATAAGTATGCTTTTGATGGAGAAGAAAAGTCAAATAAGATAGCATCATCTATGTTTTGAATCTCATACTTTTCAAATAATGAATAAGTGGCTCTTAGCATAACACCAATGCTTTTGTTTAACCAATAATTATACTCAGCACCTACTGATACTGTTGTAAAAACTGAACGTTTTACTTTTTGATAATCAGGTTGGTTTACTATAACTCTAGTATTTATTCTTGTAGTAAAGTCATTTAAATCTCCTAAAACTTTTAGTGAATGTTTATCATTAAAATTATACTTCACATAGGTATTTGGTAAGCCAATGGCAAACGATATTTTGTTTTTAATATTTCCCATTATATTTACCACTGGATTAATAGTATTCTCTCCTGATAATGTTAAATATCCTAGCCCAAAAGCTAAAGTAAAATAGGTGTTTTTATTTTTTGTGTTAAATCTTTTTTCAGCAAATAAAATTCCATTTATTTTAAAATCATCCACTGTAATCTTTTGATTAAAATTGCCAACTAAATGAGGCATTATTAATGTATTTATTGACCAGTTTCTTGAAATTCTATACTGAGCTAATAAGCTATAATTTACATTGTAATACTGTTCTTTATTAGCTAAAAATGAAGGCGATTCTTTTCCAAATGAAATAGAATGATAATCCATTCCTAAAGTATTAAACAATGTTAGTTTCTTTAAAAATATTGGTTTAAATCCTAACTTACCACTTATTCTTTCGTAATCGTATAATACATTATTATTTATTTCTGGGGTGTAATGAAGATAGAACATATCTCTATCTTTATTCAAGACAAACACATCACCTGTTACTTGCCCATACACTTTGCCCAAAAGAAATATTGCTAGAATTACTATTTTGTTTCTACACATAATTTATATTGATTGAATTCAATACAAATATTGCCAGAATTAAGGTTCATGAAATTACCAAATGGTAATTAACACACGTTAAAAAAAATAAATTTATTTTAATAAAAATGCTCTTAACATCGCTTGTTTTTTTCTTCAGAAGAGCTAATTTCTTTTCGTATCCTACTAAGAGATTGTGGTGTGATTCCTAAAAATAATGACAAGTCTTTTAAAGGAACTCTAAAAATTAAATCTGATCGCTTTAATAAATCTAAGTAACGCTCTTTTGCTGTTAAGGTTTGAAAATTATGAATACCATATAAAACACTTGCAAAGGCATCTTCCCAAAGTAATCTACCAAACTTTTGCCATAATGGAAATCTATTATACAACGTTTCCATATCTTGAAAAGAAATACTATACAACTCAGTATCCTCTATTGCTCTGATATAAGAATCTGAACGCTGTCTTTTCTTAATTTTAGCAACATCAGCGATAAATTCATTTTCAAAGGCGAAGTAACGAGTGTATTGTACCTCTTGAAGTATATCATATATAATAAGACCTCCAGAAGCAACAAAATAATAGTCTGTAACTACTTGTTCTTTCTTTATAACAAATTTATCTTTTAAAACTTTTTTTTCTTTGAAAAAAGATAAAACTATTTCTAGCTCTTCTTCTTCTAAAGAAACATAATTATTAATGTATTTTATTAACTTTTCCATGAGTTCATTATATTAAATACATTAATTTTCTTACTATTTTTTTCTTCTTTGATTTAAAGGAATTGGTTTTTCTTGCTTAATTAGCGGTGTTCCATACAAATCAAAATCTCCAGCCTCGTGAATTTCTATATCTATAAATTCACCTAACTTTATATAATGATCTTTGGCATCAACTATTACATCATTATCAACATCGGGAGAATCAAACTCAGTTCTTCCATAATAATAACCTCCATCCTTTCTATCAAATAAACAACGGAATGTTTTACCTATTTTCTCTTGGTTTAATTCCCATGAAATTTGAGATTGTACTTCCATTATTTCATTTACCCTTCTAAACTTTACATCATCAGGAACGTTGTCTTCTAAATCGTATGCACCCGTATTTTCTTCATGTGAATATTCAAAAGCACCTAATCGTTCAAAGCGCATTTCTTCTACCCAATCTTTCAATTCTTGAAATTGCTCTTCAGTTTCTCCTGGATATCCAACTATTAAAGTTGTTCTAATAGCCATATTAGGAACAAACTCTCTAAACTTATGAATTAATGAGGTTGTTTTTTCATGAGTAGTACCTCGCTTCATCGATTTCAATATCTCACTATTGATATGCTGCAAAGGAATATCCAAGTAATTACAAACTTTTGGTTCATTTCTCATTACTTCAAGCACATCCAAAGGAAATCCAGAAGGAAAAGCATAATGTAAACGAATCCACTCAATTCCTTCAACTTTTACTAACTCTTTTAATAAATCAGCCAAAGCACGTTTTTTATAAATATCTAACCCATAATACGTTAAATCTTGTGCTATTAACATAATCTCTTTGATTCCTTTTTTAGCTAATTTTGTAGCTTCAATCACCAAGTTTTCTATTGGTGCTGATTTATGCTTTCCTCTCATTAAAGGAATTGCGCAAAAAGAACATGGGCGATCACACCCTTCAGCTATTTTTAAATATGCATAATGTTGAGGTGTTGTTGTTAATCGCTCACCTATCAACTCATGCTTATAATCTGCCTCTAAAACTTTTAATAAGTTAGGCAAATCATGAGTTCCAAAATATTGATCTACATTGGTAATTTCTTTTTCTAAATCTGGCTTATAACGCTCACTTAAACAACCTGTAACAAATACTTTATCAACTTCACCGGCTTGTTTACGTTGGGCATAATGTAAAATAGTATCTATACTTTCTTCTTTTGCTTTACCTATAAATCCGCAAGTATTAATTACCACAATGTTACCATTATCATTTTCATCTTCATGCACAACATTTTTACCATTTGCTTCTAATTGCCCCATTAACACTTCACTATCGTAAACATTTTTAGAACACCCTAAAGTAACTACGTTGATTTTATTTTGCTTTGGTGATTTAGTACGCATATCAAAATTTTGGACTGCAAAGATACATTTTAATTGAACCTTATTATTATATTATAGTCTTAAAAAATAAATTCATAGGTCATAAAAACTGTATTTCACCTTTTTTATCTATTAAACAATCTAAAAAAGGAAAATACCATAGCTTTATGATACTTCATAACTGAAAACTTTAGCAGAGTAATATATAAAGGGCAATAGCAGCTCTAAAATTTGGTATTTGGCTAGCACATGTAAAAACTCACTTCTATACTAGTATTGATTTCTATGGGAGAAAAAAAATTATTTCTTTAATATAATAGAGGGTCAAAATATCTCAGAACTAAATTGACAAATACTTCTTAAAAAAGAATACGTAACTCCAAATACACCAAGAGACATTTATAGAGCTCTAGCAAAAGTGATTAAAAGCACCTACGCAATAATTTACATGGGAGAAAAAGCTAATAGTGAAAATTTAGCATTCTCAGCTTTAACAACGAGCTTTGTTTAAAAATTAATAGTTTAATAAACTATTTATATGCTTCTGGAATTTTTCTCACGTTGGTTAACTGTTCAAAGGCATATCCAAACGCTAATAATGTTTTTTCAGACTTTGGTTTAGCTATAAAAGTTAAACTAATTGGTTCTCCTGTTTTTTTATATCCCATTGGTACTGTTAAAGTAGGGTAATTTGATACCGCTGCAATTCCTGAATGGTAATTATTTATAGAAACTAGTACCTCTACCTTATCATTTTTCAACGCTTGAAAATATTTTTCACCCTCACTTTTTAACTTCAGTTTAATATTCATTAACTCTTCTTTTGAAGTTGTATCATTAACTACTCCCATAAACAGTTGTTGCCCATAAGGGGCTCTTAATAGAGAATCTTCTTTATTAAATTTTACAATCTCATCTACTGAAGTAATTGTTTTAGCATCATTATCTAAAGACTTAAAGTAATTAGGTAAATCATGTTTCATCTCTGTCGTTAATAAATTTAAAAAACCTTCATAATTCATTTCTTCAGGAGCGAGTTCTACAAGTTTAGCTTCAGCTAACTTTAACTTATCGATTGCTTGTTTATAAATAGAATCAGATACTAATGCTGTTAAAAAACCTATTTTCTTTCCTTTAAGATGATTTTTATTCCGATCACTGGTACTAAATTCATTGTTCATCAACTTTACCATACTTGTAATAGTATCCAACTTATCATATCCAATCATTGCTTTTAAAAGAATGGAATTATCAATTACGCTTTTAGTCATAGGTCCTGGAGTATCTAGAGTACTAGAAATCGGGATAATTCCTGATCGACTTAACAATCCGACTGTTGGTTTTAAACCTACTACCGAATTTTGACTTGATGGCGATGTAATTGAACCTGACGTTTCTGTTCCTATTGCTGCAATTGCATAATTAGCTGCAACAGCAACTCCACTTCCAGAACTAGACCCTCCAGTTTCAAAATTCTTTCTTCCATAAGGGTTTAATGTTTGCCCCCCTATTGCACTATACCCTAACGGACATCCATTACAAAAGAAATATGCCCACTCACTTAAATTAGCTTTCCCTAAAATTAAAGCACCAGCTTCTTTCAGTTTTTGAACAACAAAAGCATCTTTTTTAGTAAAATTATTTTGTAAAATTGAAGCACCTGCCGTTGTAGGCATTTCTTGAGTATTTATATTATCTTTTAATAAAATAGGCATTCCATAAACAGAAGAAAAATCGTTTAGCCCATTTCTATCTCTAGCTCTTGCCTCTTCTAGAACTCTCGGGTTTAAAGATATGATAGCATTTAAAGATCTGGTACTATCCATTTCAAATTTTCTTATTCTGTATAAATAGAATAATGTTAACTTCTCGTAATTAAAAATATTTTCAGCAATACTTTTTTGAATTGATGGAATGTTTTGTTCCAATATTAGTGGTTTCAGGCTTTGATAATCTTCTTCAGAAAAACTAGCTAATTCTTTTTGAAAAGGCTCAAATGACTTCCCTAAATTTATATATTTAGATTGAATTAACTTAAATTTCATTCTTGGATTTTTATGATTTTGTTGTTCCTTTATTTCAGAAGTTTCATTATATTTTTTAAAACCATTTTCTATAAGTTCTTTTTTGCAAGCAACAAAAACTAAAGTAAATCCTAAAATTAAAATAAGCTGTTTCATTATTTATGTATTTGATAGCCAAATATAAGAAAATCAGCTACTTTATTTACTTAAAAATTAAATTTGATTTATAACTTAAAACCTCAATAACTCCTTTTTAAAATATCTCTTTAATATAATCTTTACATACTTTTTAAATCAAAGAGTTCACATCAAATACCAAATATTCAAATTTGTGTATATGCATAAAAGCCTTTTGAACTATAATCAAGAATGTAAAACAATTTACTCTTCCATTAAAACATCATTTTTAATAGTCTTGAAATCCATGAATATTTGTTATATAGCTAAATAACAAACAACTCCCCCTTGCTAAAAAATATTTTAACGTAATATTTTCTTATAAATAAAAATTATATTTGATAGTGAATAAGTTACCAATATTAATAACAAAAAAATGATTAGAAAAGTTATAATTATAGTTTTGATAATTAGTTTATCATCTTGCAAAAAAAAATCCATTAGTTTAGAAACTAAAAATTTTAACCTAGAGATAAGTTCAGTATATAGAAAACATGGAAATTTTAAAAATCAATTAAGAAATTACCCTCTTTTTATAGACGCAGATAAAATTGACTTAAAAGAAGTTTTAGGAATATTACTTAGAGTAGATACAAGCATAATAAAGATTAGAAATAAAGAGTTGAAAAATCAATTTTTTAATGTTTTTATAGAACCAAAAAATAGTGATTCAATAGTAAATAAAACTATTCTAACAACAATTCTTGATGAATGGAATTTACGCTTAGAAGAAAAAAACAACAAATCATATGCCATCGAAATTCTAGACTCAACAAAATACAATAACTTTAAATCTACTAAAAAAAACTTTGTTAATTATGTTTATAATTTATCCGATTCTATAAAAGTAAGTAATTGTAATTTAAAAAAAATAGCGGAAGTATTGAATTCTGAATACGCAGAAGAAATTGTTTTTAATAATGAATCAAAAAGAATCAATTATACTTGGAAAAAAATTGAATTTGATGATTTACAAACTCAATTGCAACATGATTTAGGTGTATCCTTTTTGGATACTAAAGAAGATATCAAGACATTTATAATTAGTGATAAATAAAGCTTCGATTATGAAAAACTATTATCAAATTTAAAAGTTCTTTTATCTAAATTCACTACTAATACTTTTAAAATAGCTAAAAAAGAAATAATTAGAGAGCCTGGTTTAAATAAATAAAGTTATGATCTATTTAATAAATTTCATAAAAAAACTCCCAATATGGGAGTTTTTTTATGAAATTTATATTTTTTATCTAAAAAAGCTGTCTACGAACTCATGCTTATTAAAAACTTGCAAGTCATCAATCCCCTCTCCAACTCCAATATATTTAACTGGAATCTTAAACTGATCAGAAATTCCTATAACTACCCCACCTTTTGCTGTTCCATCTAGTTTAGTAACTGCTAACGATGTTACTTCAGTAGCTTTAGTAAATTGTTTTGCTTGTTCAAAAGCATTTTGACCAGTAGAACCGTCTAATACCAATAACACATCATGAGGTGCATCTGGAATTACCTTCTGCATAACACGCTTAATTTTGGTTAATTCATTCATTAAATTAACTTTATTGTGTAAACGCCCTGCTGTATCGATTATAATCACATCAGCATCTTGGTTCAATCCTGACTGAACGGTATCATAAGCAACAGAAGCTGGATCGGACCCCATTTCTTGACGAATAATTGGAACTCCTGTTCTATCAGCCCATACCTGTAATTGATCAATAGCTGCGGCTCTAAAAGTATCAGCTGCTCCTAACACAACCTTCAATCCTTTCTTTTTAAATTGTGAAGCCAATTTACCAATAGTAGTTGTTTTTCCAACACCATTTACACCTACAACCATTAAAACATATGGTTTTTTATTTTCAGGAATAGTAAAATCAGTTTCATCTCCAGTATTCGTTTCAGAGAGTAATCCTGCTATTTCGTCTCGTAAAATTTGATTTAATTCTTCAGTACCTAAATACTTATCACGAGCTACTCGTTCTTCAATTCTCTCAATAATTTTTAATGTAGTATCAACACCAACATCAGATGAAACTAAAACTTCTTCTAAATTATCTAATACATCATCATCTACTTTTGCTTTACCAGCAACAGCTTTTGACAACTTAGAAAAAAAACTTGTCTTTGTTTTTTCTAAGCCTTTATCTAATGTTTCTTTTTTTTCCTTTGAAAAAATGTTCTTAAAAAAACTCATAGTTAAATTTTATAATCGCTTATACTAGGTTAAAAACCATACCAAACTCACTATATGGTCAAATTGTCATTTTTTACGATTACTTTTCGCATTAAGAATCAGATACTTTAGTATACTAAAACCTAACTCGAAGGGTAATGCTCAAAAGTACAGTTTTTTAATACATAAAAAAAGCTACCTTCAAAATTTGAAAGTAGCTTTTTTCTAAACTGTAAACAAGAATTACTTTTTAGCTATAAAGTCATTTACTTGTGTAGGATCCATAATAGCTTCAACAAATGTGTAAGCTCCAGTTTTAGGAGACTTTACCATTTTGATAGCTTTGGTTAATCTTTTTGAACCTGTTTGTAAAGTTGCTACTGATTTCTTTGCCATGTCCTATAGGTTATTGGTTGTTTTTTAAAACTTCAAATACGATTGTTTGATATTTTAAATCTCTAATTATTTTATTTCTTTGTGAACTGTCATCTTCTTCAAGATTGGATTAAATTTCTTTAATTCCATTCTATCAGGAGTATTCTTTTTGTTCTTTGTAGTAATATAACGTGAAGTTCCTGGTTGTCCAGTACCTTTGTGCTCAGTACACTCTAAAATTACTTGAACTCTGTTTCCTTTTTTTGCCATCTCTGTAAAATTTTATCTAAGTAAGGAATTATTTAGTTAAGAAACCTTTTTCTCTAGCTTCTTTAATTACAGCAGAGATTCCTTTTTTATTAATATTTTTTAATGCAGAAGCAGATACTTTTAAGGTAACCCACTTATCTTCTTCTGGAATATAGAAACGCTTAGTCATTAAATTAGCGTTAAACTTTCTTTTAGTTCTATTCAAAGCGTGTGATACATTGTTACCAACCATCGCTTTTTTTCCTGTTAATTCACAAACTCTAGACATCTTCTTGACAGTTTTATAGTGTTATTTCTAAACGAGGTGCAAATATACGAACTTTTAACAGAATTAAACAAAATATTACACGTTATTTTTTCATAATATTTTTTTGCAATAATTCTAATGCTTTAGTTACCGTCCTATTTATTACTTTTTCTCTGGGCTGACCAAAATTAAACTCCTGTACTTCAACGCCTTCATTATTTGCAATAGCTATATAAACAACCCCCACACTTTTATCAGTATCATCAGTAGTACGAACCTGCGTTTCCTGTTACAGCAATAGCATAATCGGTTTTTAGTTTATTTTTAGCAGACTGAGCCATCTGTTTAACTACTTCTTCACTTACCACTGTATACTTTTCAATTATCTCTTTCGGTATCCCCAGCAACTCCTGCTTCAATTTAGAGGTGTACGTAATAAAACTACCAGAATAATAAGCAGATGCACCACTAACTGAAACAATTGTTGATGCTATCTTTCCTCCTGTTAAGCTTTCTGCTGTACAGAGTGTTTGTTTTCTTTCATTTAACAAGCTGCCTATTCTTTTTTCTATAGATGCACCATCTTCAATACCGGCAATAATATCTGGAATTAACTTTTTTAGCTCTTGAACTTTTTCAGCCATAGTTTCTTCTAAAAGTGACTTATCATCTCCCTTAGCAGATAATCTTAAACGCACCCTGCCAAATGAAGGCAAATAAGCTAACTTTATGAAAGAAGGTAAATTCTCCTCCCATTCCTCTATTCTTTCAGCAATAACGCTTTCTCCAGTACCATAAGTCATAATTGTTTTATGCAAAATAAAAGGCAACCTAAATTTTTGTTGTAACTTAGGTAATACTTTTTTGGACATTAATCCTTTCATTTCATAAGGTACACCTGGCATTGATATAAAAATAGTATTATTTTCATCAAACCACATACCTGGTGCTGTACCAAATTCATTCATTAATAATTTTGCCTTTGAAGGCAACTGCGCTTGATATTTTTGTACTTCATTAAAAGGATGATTAACTCTTTTTAAAATTTTCTGTATATTTTCTATAACTTCCTCATAATGAACCACAGAATTATCTTTAAAATATTCTGCCAGTGTTTTCTTCGTTATATCATCTTTCGTTGGTCCAAGCCCTCCAGTAATAATAACAATATCTGCCCTTTCTTCCGCTTCTTTTAAAGCATTTAAAATATGTTGTTTTTCATCTTGTATGGAAGATATTTGATATACTGAAACTCCAATTTTATTTAATTCTTGACCTATCCATTGTGAATTAGTATCAACTATTTGCCCGATGAGAATTTCATCTCCAATGGTAATTATTTCTGCGTTCAAATAAATCTATTTAACTTTTGTTTCACAAAGATATAACTAATATTTATGCCATCAAGTGTCACAAAGTGTTTACTTTTATGTCTTTAATAAAAACCTACGTATGGAAAATAGTTTTGCTTTAATTACTGGTGCAAGTCAAGGCTTAGGACTTCATTTAGCTAAAGCGGTTGCTAGTAAAGGCTATAACTTACTGTTAGTTTCATTGCCAAATGAAAATTTAGCATCAAGTTCAAAAAGCATAGAAAATGAATTTAATGTTATTGTCAAGTTTTATGAAACAGATTTAACTTCTAAAAGTAACATCATAAACATGTGCGAATGGGCTAATAACTATAAAATTTCTATTCTAATTAATAACGCAGGCTGTGGTGGCTCGAAAAAAATAACAGAGGCCTCTCTAGATTATATAGAGAAAATCATTCAGTTAAATATTATTTCCACTTCTTTAATTACCAAATTAATAATTCCTAATTTAGCTTCCAATACCAAAAGTTACATTTTAAATGTATCTAGTATGGCTGCTTTTAGCCCTATTGGTTATAAAACTGTATATCCTGCATCGAAAAAATTTATTGATTATTTTTCTTTAGGTTTAGGTGAAGAGTTGAAAGAATTTAACATTTCTGTTTCTGTTGTATATCCCGGGCCTATGAAGACGAATCATGAAGTAAGTAGCAGGATTGAAAAACAAAGCAACTTTGTAAAATCTGGCGTAGTAAGCTTGGATGAAATGGCGTTTCAAAGTATTGAAAAAATGTTACAAAGTAAAAAAAGGATTATCCCTGGAAAACTAAACAAACTAAGTAAGCTTATTTTAAAAATTTTACCATTGAATACCAAAATAAAATTATTGAGTCAAGCTATTAAAAAAGAAATTGAAGTTTAAATGAAAATTTTAGTCACTGGTGCTAATGGTTTATTAGCTACAAACATTATAAAACAGCTACTTCAACAAAACAATGAAGTCATTGGGTTTTTAAGAAATCCAAACAGTTTTGCATTAGAACCAAATAAGAATCTTCAATTACAAACAGGAGATATTACTCAAGTTGAGTCGTATATTGAACTTCTTAATAATATAGATTGTATTATTCATGTTGCAGCACTAACTAATCAAAATATTATTGATTATAATGTGTATAAGAAAGTAAATGCTTCAGCCACAGAAACGCTATACAAAAACGCTGTTAAAAACAGTATTAAAACTTTTATTTACGTTAGCACAGCTAATTGTTTCGGTTACGGTTCATTAAATAACTTAGGAAACGAAACGAAAGCTATCTCTTTCCCTTTTACTAAATCGTTGTATGCTAAAAGTAAATTAGAAGGACAAGACGCACTTCTCAAATTATCTAATTCAAACCAACATACAAAACTTATAATTTTGAACCCTACCTTTATGATTGGTTCTTATGATACAAAACCCAGTTCTGGCAGATTAGTTTTAAGTGCCTACAAAAAGAAAATTATATTTTACCCTCCAGGAGGAAAAAGCTTTATTAATGTGGTTGATGCTGCTAAGGCAGTTATTAATTCAATAACTTATGGAAAACATGGGGAAGCTTACATTCTATCTGGTGAAAATTTATCCTATTTAGATTTTTATAAAAAAGTTACAAGACAACTAAATCAAAAATCATATTTTATTAAAATCCCCAAATTACTATTATTCTCAATAGGGTATTTAGGAAATTTACTTCGTTTTTTTAAGATAAAAACAGATTTATCTAGTGTTAATGTAAAAACATTATGTATACATAATTATTACTCAAACCAAAAAGCAATACAAAAAATAAAGCTTCAACAAACACCTATTGAAACGGGCATTGCTGAAGCCATTAAATGGTTTAAGTTGAAATAAAAAATTAATTATTCCCTATTTGATCTATCATTTTATCTCGAAGTGGGTTTTGCTTTTTCCAAGTTTTTTCCAAATAATAATATAATCCATAGCAACTCAAAATACCAAAAGGTAATGCCATTATTCCTAATATAAAGTTATTTGTTGTTTCTAAAAAATCAGACTCAATTATTACCACAAAAACTCCTAAGACCACACCAAAAACAAACGCCCCAAGGTAATAGACAATAATACCTAATATCGCAAAACCCCATTTATTTTTCTCGTATTCATCAGCTAATTCATAAAACTTCTTCCCTATAAAATAGAGTAACACCAATCCTAACATAACTTTCTTTTTTTTATTTTTATTTGATTTTTATTTGAAATGCTTCTTTATTTTCTATAACTCCAGTTAGCACATCATTTTCTTCAACTTTACCAACTCCTGCTGGGGTGCCAGTAAAAATCACATCGCCTTTTTTCAATGTAAAATATTGAGAAACATAACTAATCAACTCGTCAATTTTCCACAACATCGATTCGGTATTCCCATCTTGAACTACCTCACCATTCTTTTTAAGCTGAAAAGACAACTTGTTTAAATCAAACTCTTCTTTTGAAAAAAAATTTCCTATAACAGCACTTCCATCAAACGCCTTTGCTTTCTCCCATGGTAATCCTTTGTCTTTACATACAGCTTGTACATCACGAGCAGTAAAATCAATACCTAAACCTATTTCGTCATAATATTTATGAGAAAACTTTGGAGCTATATGCTTTCCTACTTTATTTATTTTTACCAACACCTCAACCTCATAATGAATATCATTTGAAAAGGGAGGTATAAAAAAAGGCATTTTTTTGGGTAAAATAGCAGAATCTGGCTTTAAAAAGATTACAGGACTTTCTGGCTTCTCATTTTCTAATTCTTCTATATGCTTTGCGTAATTACGCCCAATACAAATTATTTTCATTCTATAAAATAAAACGTCATTACGAAAAAGGAGGAACAATCTTTAAAATGATATTACCTCTTCATTTTTCCTCGTAATGACAAGTTAATTAAATTTTAAGGTATCCATGTTTTTGGAAAATTTGGCTTTCTTTTTTCTAAGAAAGCATCACGCCCCTCTTTAGCTTCATCTGTCATGTAAGCTAAACGCGTAACTTCACCAGCAAACACCTGTTGACCAACCATTCCGTCATCGGTTAAATTCATTGCAAACTTTAACATTTTAATTGATGTTGGCGATTTTTGTAATATTTCTTGAGCCCAATCAAATGCAGTTTGCTCCAACTCATCATGAGGTACTACAGCATTCACCATTCCCATTTCATAAGCTTCTTGTGCAGAATAATTTCTACCCAAAAAGAATATCTCTCTTGCTCTCTTTTGACCTACCATTTTAGCTAGATACGCCGAACCATATCCAGCATCAAACGAAGTTACATCAGCATCTGTTTGCTTAAAAATAGCATGTTCTTTGCTTGCCAATGTTAAATCGCAAGTTACATGTAAACTATGACCTCCGCCAACAGCCCATCCTGGAACTACACAAATCACAGCTTTAGGCATAAAACGAATTAATCGTTGAACTTCTAAAATATTTAAACGGTGATACCCGTCTTTTCCAACATAACCTTGGTGCCCACGTGCATTTTGATCACCTCCAGAACAAAAACTCCAAATACCATCTTTAGTTGACGGACCTTCAGCAGATAATAACACAACTCCAATATTAGTATCTTCATGTGCGTCATTAAATGCATCTAACAATTCAGATGTTGTATGCGGACGAAAGGCATTACGCACATTGGGCCTATTAAATGCTATCCTTGCAACATTATGCGATTTCTTATACGTAATATCTTCGTACTCTTTGGCGATTTTCCATTGAGGCTGTATCATAATTTCAAACTATTATCGTTATATAAAGCAAAAATAACATAATAACTTTATTTTCTTTTTTATATTTGATTATTAATAAACCAATCCCTATGAAATACCTGTCTTTCGTATTTGCTTTTTGCATTTCACTTTCTTCTTTTTCACAGAAAGTAATTACTAAATCTATTGATTCTAAAGAATTAAAACAGAAAAGAAACTTTAAAATTTACCTACCTAAAAATTATAAAAAAGATTTAACGACTAATTACCCATTGGCTATTGTATTGGGTGATCAATACTTATTCGATTTATATGTTGGAAATGCGAAATTATTTGCTAACCTTGATAAAGCACCAAGACAGATAATTGTTGGTATTGAAATGGAAAAAACATATGTAAAGGATGTTTCTATTGTGGCTGCAAATAATATGCTAACTAGTAGATCTTCTCATTTTTACAACTTTATTAAATACGAGCTAATTCCTTATATGGAAGCAAACTTTAGAACATCGCCTTTCATGTCTATTACTGGTGAAGGAAAAGGAGCTAATTTTTTAACTCATTTTTTAAAAGAGCCAGAGCCTATTTTTAATGCATACATATGCGCAACTCCTGAATTTGCTAAATATTCTTCCCAAATAATTAATTCATACAAGCTTGATAGGCTTGGTAAAATTGATAATACATATTATATATATGCTAGCAACTCTAAAAATCAAACAATAGAAGAGCTTTACGATAGATACAGTGAAATTGGAACTTTCCTTTCTTCCTTTAATGCTGAAAATTTCCATGTAAATTTTGATAAATTTGAAAAATCTCCTAGTTTCTTATCAACTATTAGCGAAACCATACCTAGGGCCTTTACTGATATATTTTCTTTGTACTCTAAAATATCAAAAGGAGAGTATGAAAAAACCGTGAAAAATCTAGCCCCCCTGGAAGCTATAAAATATTTAGAGAAAAAATATTTAGATATTCAATACTTATACGGAGCTAATTTAAACGTAAGATTAGATGACATTTATGCCATTGAAGGAATTGTTATGGATAAAATGAATGGAGATTACTTAAGAGTTTTAGGTGATTTTGTTATGATTAAATACCCAGACCTACATTTAGGGGACTATTACGTAGGAAAATTTCATGAACTAGGAAAAGATTATGAAAAAGCAGATTTTTACTACAAAGCTGCTTATGGTAAAATGAACCCTTCTGACCCTAACACTGATGCCTTTTATGAAAACATAAAGCGAGTTAATGATTTAATGGAAGTCCAAAAATCAAACGAAGAAATTCTTCCAGAAGAGGATAATGAAGAAGAAGAAAAAGAGGAAGATAAGCAATAGCCTAGCTTAGCTCTATCCTATCTTCTTTTAAAACTATTTTCTTATTTTTATACAAACTACCAATAGCTCTTTTGAATGCTTTTTTGCTCATTTGTAAGTGAAATTTAATTGATTCAGGAGAGCTTTTATCTGTTAATAGAAGAAACTTTTTTTCTTCTAATTTCGCAAGAATTTTTTCAACATCAACATCTATTACATTTCTAAAACCTTGTGGCTGTAAAGAAACATCAATTCTTTCATCTTCACGAATCTTTTTTATGTAACCTACCGTTTTAAATCCTTCTTCTAACTCAGTAAAAACTTCATTTTTGTAAAGCAATCCTTCAAATTCTTCATCTATTAGTACGGTATACCCCAAATGACTTTCTTTACCTATTACTAGGTTTACCTTATCTCCTACTTTTAAATCCATTATAAATTTTTAAAATATTTTTTTAATATACTATCATTTACACTTGACGGTGTAAAAATCTCTAAAATTTTAGGCTTTTGTGAATCAGTATAAAAATTAGACAACTTAATTTCCAATTCCTTAATACTCATTGCCGATTCATACTCAAAACCATATGTTTTCGCCAAATATTCAGCACTCAAACTATGCGGTGTTTCAAAATAATTTAGAGCATTGGTAGTCTGAGGCCCTGGAATTATTTTAAATATCCCTCCTCCTGAATTATTTACTATAATGATTCTAAAATTATTAGGTACGTAGTTATTCCATAAAGCATTACTGTCATAATAAAAACTAATATCACCAGAAATAAATACAGTTTGTTCTTTATTTGCTAATGCAGCACCAATTGCAGTACTAGTACTTCCATCTATTCCACTGGTACCTCTATTACAAAAAACTTGTAATGTAGGGTTTAATTTAAATAATT
Source organism: Tenacibaculum sp. nBUS_03 (assembly GCF_051201695.1). GTDB lineage: Bacteria > Bacteroidota > Bacteroidia > Flavobacteriales > Flavobacteriaceae > Polaribacter. The sequence continues at coordinate 1,467,133 of NZ_CP179214.1, forward strand.
GTGTATACCTAATAACTGAGCTATTACTTAGTTGTAACTGACAGTTATTTGGAATAGATTTTAACAATATATCAAACACTTTAAAATCAGAATAAGGTACAGTATTCACAAAGTTATCATGACTGTCTATTCTTTCATTTTCTTTTCCTAACCAATAATCTTTGTAAGTACTTATTACTTTTTTCTTATGAGCTATTAATTCTAACAAAAACACTTCTGGCTCTTCTTGCACATATTCACTTAAACAAAAATAAGTATTTAATTTATCAAGTTTATCAATATGCCAATGATGCTTTGGTTGGTACTTTCTTAAAAATTGTTTTATTCTTTTTGAAACAACCATTCCTCCTAATGTTACTAGAACATCAGGCTGTAGCGCTTTGAAAGATTCTTCATTAAGTGGAGTAATTAATACATCTATATTATTCACGAATTTTGAATCATATAAATTGGATGTTGTTTCGGTCATTACTAAAACTGACTCATCATTTGCATACTCACTTAAAACACTTTGCAACTTACATGAAGGGTAATTAACTCCAATTAAAATCAATTTACGCTTTGCCTTGTTCCATATATCAGCAAAAGCTCCATAGTTAACATCACTTTTAATAGCTGCACGTTTTTCTTTAGCTACCCTCAGTACCTCATCATTAATATATTCATCAATTTCTTCGACAACTTCATACAAAGGTTCCTCAAAAGGAACATTTATATGTATTGGCCCTTTTTTTAGTAACGCTGTGCGTATTGCTTCACTTAATATTTTTGTGTTATTTTCAAATTCACTTTCATTTTCAGCCAAATTTGCTGAATACAAAATATGATTTGCAAATACATTCTCTTGCCTAATTGCTTGTCCATCTCCCACATCAATTAAATGTTTAGGTCTATCGGCAGATATAACAAACAAAGGTATTTTACTATAAAAAGCTTCAGCTATTGCTGGGTAATAATTAAGTAATGCTGAGCCTGAAGTACATACTATCGCCACCGATCTTCGTTTTTGCTGAGCTATTCCCATAGCAAAAAAAGCAGCGCAACGCTCATCAACAATACTATACGTTTTTATATTTGGGTGATTCGCAAAACCTATTGTTAAAGGGGCATTTCTTGAACCAGGAGATATCACAACAGTATCAATTTCATAAAATTGACATGTAGAAATTACTAACTGAGCTAATTGTTTTTTTGGATACATCAGAGTACAAAAGTATTACTAAAAAAGAAATTCCACACTAATAGTGCGGAATTCTTATTTTTTAATATAGAAATCTATTATTCATATAATTTCTTTGTATTTCATTATCAAAGACTTCAGGTAAAAATTACTGTTGTCCTTTTTTATAATCAGCTAAAAACTTCTCTAAACCTATATCAGTTAAAGGGTGTTTTAATAATCCAGAAATAGCACTTAAAGGCCCAGTCATCACATCAGACCCTAATTTAGCACAATCTATAATATGCATTGTATGACGAACAGATGCAGCTAAAATTTCTGTTTCAAACATATAGTTATCATAAATTTGACGAATTTCAGCTATTAAATTTAAACCGTCTGTAGATATATCATCTAAACGACCTATAAAAGGAGATACATACGTTGCTCCCGCCTTAGCAGCTAATAATGCTTGACCTGCAGAAAAAACTAATGTTACATTTGTTTTAATTCCTTTATCAGAAAAATACTTACAAGCTTTTATACCATCTTTAATCATTGGTAATTTTACCACTATCTGAGGATTAAGAGCAGCTAACGCTTCTCCTTCTTTTACCATCCCCTCAAAATCAGTTGAAATTACCTCAGCAGAAACATCTCCTTCAACAATATCACATATTGCTTTATAATGGTTAATAATATTTTCTTCTCCAGTAATCCCTTCTTTTGCCATTAATGACGGATTAGTAGTTACTCCATCTAAAATACCTAAAGCTTGTGCTTCTTTAATTTGGTCAAGATTAGCTGTATCAATAAAAAATTTCATCTATTTATAATTTAAAAAGTTGTGTTCTGTTTCTGAAAAAAAATGTTTCTTCTAATACGTTACAAATTTACAACTTATAATGGTTCATTAATAGTTTTTCATAAACTTTATCAGGTAAAATTCGTTTTAAAACAATTGAAAACTTCTCCATAAAGCCTCCCACTTTATAATGTATTTTGGGTGACTTTTCGTTTATTATTTTATGAATAGCCTTGGCCATCATCATTGGATCTTCTCCTGAACTAACATGGCTATCCATTAATGCTAAATTTTCAGCATATTTTTCTTTATACGCTGAATCTTCAAATGCTGGTGTATGATATCTTCCTGCAGCAATATTTGTAGCAAAATCTCCAGGAGCTACATTCACTACTTTTACACCAAAACCTTTCACCTCCATACTTAATGCTTCAGTTACCAATTCTAAAGCACCTTTACTTGCAGAATATATTCCTCTGAACGGCAACCCCATATACCCAGCTATTGAAGTTGTATTTATAATAAGTCCATTTTTTTCTAATCGCATAGAGGGCAATACTTCTTTTATTACATCAATTACCCCAAAAAAATTAGTATCAAAATTAGACTTCATTTCTTCAGTTGGCGTATCCTCGATTGGCCCTGTAATTCCTTTCCCTGCATTATTTATCAGAACATCAATCTTTCCTTCTACTGCTATCACTTCACTAATAGCTCTTTTAATGGAGTCTCGCTGAGTGACATCTAAAGCCACCATTAAAAAAGGAACATTTACTTTACTTGGGTTTCTACTTGTACCATACACCTTATAGTTTTTACCGTGTAAATACAACCCTATAGATTTTCCTATTCCTGAAGAAGCTCCTGTAATAAATACAACTTTTGACATTCTATATAATTTTAGACAAATATCCAAAAGTTAAAGTCAATAAAAAAACTTTAAAAACTTATATTAGCAACTCAATTTCGTTAAAAACTATGTACAAGAAAATTAATTTAAGTTGTGTCTTAATGTTTGTAAGCTTTTTAAGTTTTGCCCAAACATCTTTATTTAAACACACCAAAACATTTACTCGTCAAGACACACTAAGAGGCTCTATTACTCCAGAAAGAGCTTGGTGGGACTTAACGTATTACCACTTAAATATTTCTGTTAATCCTGATAAAAAATTTATTGAAGGAAATAATAAAGTGGTTTATAAAGTTCTTAAACCTGCTTCTAAATTACAAATAGACTTACAACCTCCTTTGAAAATTACAAAAGTTACTCAAAACGGAAAAAACCTTGTGGTTACTTCTGAAGGAAATGCTCATTTTATTCAATTAAAAGATAAACAACGAATAGGAGCTACTAATACTATTACAGTTTATTATCAAGGAAAACCAAAAGAGGCAATAAGAGCTCCTTGGGATGGTGGTTTTTCTTGGAAAAAAGACATCAATGGGAATCACTTTATAGCAACCTCTTGCCAAGGTTTAGGAGCAAGTATCTGGTGGCCTAATAAGGACCATATGTATGACGAAGTTGATAGTATGGCTATAAGCGTTCGAGTTCCTAAAAACTTAACTAATGTTTCTAACGGTAGACTTAGAAGTATTGAAAAACATAATGATAACACTACGACTTTTCATTGGTTTGTTAAAAATCCTATTAATAATTATGGTGTTAATGTAAATATTGGTGACTATGTTAACTTTTCAGAGAAATACAATGGAGAAGATGGTGAATTAGATATGGACTATTACGTATTACGTGATAATTTAAAAAAAGCAAAAAAGCAGTTTAAAGACGCTTCAAAAATGATGAAAGCTTTTGAACATTGGTTTGGAAAATATCCTTTTTATGAAGATAGTTTTAAACTCGTTGAAGTTCCTTACTTAGGTATGGAACATCAGAGTTCAGTTACTTACGGAAACCAATACAAACAAGGATATCTAGGTAATGACTTATCTGGAACAGGGTGGGGATTAAAATTCGATTTTATTATTATTCATGAAGCTGGCCATGAATGGTTTGCTAACAATATTACTAACAAAGACATTGCTGACATGTGGATTCATGAAAGCTTTACCGCCTATTCTGAAAACTTATTCTTAGATTATTATTATGGAAAAAAAGCTTCAGCCGAATATGTTATTGGTACTCGAAGAGCTATTAGAAATGATATCCCTATTATAGGTCAATATGACGTAAATAGTGAAGGGTCAGGTGACATGTACTACAAAGGAGCAAATATGCTTCATACAATTCGTCAATTAATAGACAATGATAAAAAATGGCGTGAAATTTTACGCGGTTTAAACAAAAAGTTTTACCATAAGACAGTAACAACCCAAGAAGTTGAAAATTATTTGATTGATAAATCTGGCATTGATTTAACCAAAGTTTTTGATCAATATTTGCGAACTGTTAAAATTCCTGTCTTTGAATATCAAGTTACTGGTAATAACTTAAAATACCGTTGGAATAATGTTGTAAAAGGCTTTAACATGGCTATTAAGGTTACTGCTAACAACAAATTATACACATTAAAACCAACTGAAAAATGGCAAACACTAAAAACAAACACTAATAAACTTGTTATTGATAATAATTTCTATGTTACACTAAACAAGTTATAAAACTATACTTTATGAACAGAAAGAACTTTATACAATCACTATTAGGTGCATCAGCATTTATTTCAATACCTTTTTCATCTTACGCGAATGATAATGATGTTTTACTAGATGCAATTAAAGCAACTTCTAAACCCACTGATGGTTCTTTATTTGGTTTTAAAGCTTCACCTCTAAAAAAAGTTAAAATCGGAATTATAGGACTTGGGAATAGAGGTACCACTTTACTACAAATGTATGAATGGTTAGCTAAACAAGGATATTGTGAAATAGTTGCTCTTTCTGATTTACAAGAAAAAAAAGTTAAAAAAGCAGCTGAAAGTTTAAGTAAATGGCAAAATAAAAAGCCAAAATTATATTTTGGAGATAAAGATAAATGGCAAAAACTTGCTAAGCAAGATGACATAGATTTATTATTAATTACTACTCCATGGGAATTACACACACCAATGTGTGTCTTTGGGATGAATCATGGAAAACACGTAGCTTGTGAAGTACCGATTGCTTATACTTTAAGTGAATGTTGGGAGTTAATACAAACTGCAGAACGAAATCAGAAACACTGTATTATGATTGAAAACTGCTGCTATAATGAAGAGGAACTATTTGTTCTTAATATGATTGAAAACGGTGTTTTTGGAGATATTACTCATACTGAAGGTGCTTATTTACATGACTTAAGAGCACACATGTTGAGTTCAGATTATTATGAAAATCAATGGCGATTAAAACATCATATTGAAAGAGATGGTAATTTTTACACAACTCATGGCTTAGGACCTATTAGTTTTTATTTAAATATTGGTCGTGGAGATACTTTTGACCATTTAACATCCATGAGCTCAAGAGAACTTAACTTAAGCGAAACTGCTAAAAGGTTAAATTCTCCTTACACAAATTTTAAATGTGGTGATATGAACTCTACAATGATCAAAACAAATAAGGGTAAAAGTATCTTACTTCAGTTTGATGTTCATACTGGTCGACCATATTCAAGAATTAACAAAGTTGTGGGAACCAAAGCAACACATGACGGTTATCCTAGCAAATTATATATTGACAAAGAAGAATTAGCTTATTGGGGGCACCAATGGTTATCTAAAAAAGATTATCAATCCTATTCAAAAAAATATACGCATCCTATAATCAAAAAATTAAAAACCATTAGCCAAAGTTTTAAACAAGGGCATGGCGGAATGGATTTTGTAATGATGTATAGACTTATCAGATGTTTAAACCTTGGCTTACCGTTAGATATTAATGCTTATGATAGTGTTATGTGGAGTGCTATAACTCCGCTTTCTGAAATTTCAGTGGCTAGTAAAAGCTTATCTATCCCAGTACCTGACTTTACCAATGGTCAGTGGAAAAAAGAAATGCCTTTAGAAATAATGAGAGATATTTAACAACACTTCCCTATGAGTTTAACTCTTTTAGTGATGGCTGCTGGTATGGGTAGCCGTTTTGGTGGATTAAAACAATTAAGCCCTATTAATTCGCATAAAGAAACCATTATTGACTATTCGGTTTTTGATGCAAAAAGGGCTGGATTTTCTAAAGTTGTTTTTGTTATTCGTAGAGATTTTGAAAAAGCATTTAAAGAACAAATCACTGCTAAATATAATAATAAAATTGAAGTAGACTTTGTTTTTCAAGACACTCAAGACCTACCCAATGATTTTACTTCTTCTAAAAGAACAAAACCATGGGGAACTGGTCATGCAATTTGGTCTGCAAGAAAAAAAATAACTACTAATTTTGCAGTAATAAATGCTGATGATTTTTATGGTAGCAATTCTTTCAACATAATAGCTAAATACCTATCTTCTTTAAAAGAAACAGATCTTTCGCAACAATGCATGGTAGGATACCGTATTAAAAACACCTTATCAAATAATGGAAGCGTTTCTAGAGGTATTTGTAAACTTGATTTAAACAGCAATCTTTATTCTATTACTGAACGTACCAATATTGTAAAGAAGAAAAACAATACAATTGTTTATGTAGAAAATAATGCTGAAACTAGTTTAGATGAAAATGACATCGCTTCTATGAATATGTTTGGGTTAACTCCTGCCGTTTTCTCATCTTTTGAAGAGAGTTTTATATCTTTTCTTAAAAAAAATATTAATGAATTAAAAACTGAGTTCTACCTTCCTTCTGTTTTAAATAATTTAATAATCAGAAAAAAGAGTTCTATAAAAGTTTTACCTACTAGTTCTAAATGGTTTGGGATGACTTATAAAGAAGACAAAGAGTTCGTTGAGAAAAGTATTAAAAAATTATCTTCTTCTGGAGAATATCCTAAACAACTTTGGATTTTATAATGGATATTACTTCAATTATACAAGCTTTTAAAATAGAAGGAAATTTTATTGCTAGTGAAATCATTAATTCTGGTTACATAAATAACACGTATAAGATTATTACGTCTGATGAAAGTTACATTCTTCAAAGAATAAACAATCATATTTTTAAAGATGTTGATAAACTTTCTGAGAATATAGATAGAATAACCACCCATATTCAATCTAAAACATCAAAAGAAAAACAAGGTAAGGTATTAATTATTATTCCAACAAAAGGAGGCAATAAATATTACAAAAATAATGATGGTTCATTTTGGAGAATGTTTAATTATATTCATGATTCAAAAACTATTGAAACACTAAACAATGAGAAACAGGCCGAAAGTTTAGGAAGAGCTTTTGGTAACTATCATAAAGTTTTGTCTGACTTGCCCATGCCAAAATTATTTGATGTACTTCCTGATTTTCACAACACACCAAAGAGAATTGAACAACTCAAGAAAGCCATCAATCAAAATAATAAGCATATAAGAGTTAAAGATCAAGTTGACTACTTATTAAGTTTGGCCTCGGAAATGCATGAAATTATTACACTAGGGAACCAACAAAAAATACCTTTGCGTACAATTCATCAAGACGCTAAAGTAGGAAATATACTATTTAACCAAAACGATGAAATTATTTGCATTATTGATTTAGATACAACAATGTCTGGATATTTAGCCTACGATTTCGGTGATGCTGTAAGAACAGGTATGAATTCAGCTTCAGAAGGAGAACAAAACATTTCTAAAGTGTCTTTAGAAATGGATTTATTTAAAGCTTTTACAAAAGGATACGCCTTAGTTTCTAAAAAATTTATAACTCCTGAGGAAGTAAAATCTTTAATGCTCGGAGTAAAAATCATAACTTATGAACAGGCTCTTCGCTTTTTAACTGATTACTTAAATAATAACGTTTATTATAAAATAGAGTATCAAGAACATAATTTAGTAAGAACTAAAGTTCAAATCGCATTATTAAAAGATATTATTGAAAACTTTAAAAAGATGAATGATTTTGTAATAACATCTTATCGATAATGCATAAAAAAACACCACTTAACACTATATTAAAGATGAAAGAAAACATTGATAAAATAATAAAAGAACTAAAACTAGAGCCACATCCAGAAGGTGGTTACTTTAGAGAAACCTATAGAAGTAATGGAATAATAAATACTAGCAATTTAGGAAAAAAATATACAGGCGAAAGGAATTACGCTACTTGTATATACTTTTTACTAACTTCTGATAGCTTCTCTGCTTTACATAGAATAAAACAAGATGAAATTTGGCATTTTTATACTGGATCTCCTATTAAACTTCATACCATTTCAGCATCTGGCAAACATGAAGAACACATCATAGGGAATGATTTGAGCAAAGGAGAAGTTCCGCAATTTGTAGTACCTGGAGGTTTTTGGTTTGGAGCTGAAGTAGTTGAACAAAATTCTTATTCTTTAGTTGGTTGTACTGTTTCTCCTGGTTTTAGCTTTGAAGACTTTGAACTTAAATCTAAGAAAGAGCTTACCTCTTTATTTCCAAATCAAGAAGCTATCATATCAAAATTAACACATCATTGATTTTTTTATTTGGTATACCCTGCATTAAACTTTTAAAAGTATTCAACTCAAAACAATGAAATTATTTGGTATATGAGTACTCAAATCATATAATTCTCAAGCGCGACTTATACTAAAAAAATTGAAACAAAAAAAGAAACTAAATCATAAGACATTACAAATAAGACATCTCCGGTAATCAAAAAGCACATTGAAAGTTTTTTTTTTAAGACTTCACAAACAGTTTATATATTTGCAAAAAAGACACTATGTGCTTACGTAAAATATATTTAATTGTATTGCTATCTCTATTGTTTTCAAATTGTTCTTCTGAAAAAACAATACCTCCAAACAACAACAGTGTAAAAGTAGAAACTCTTTCTTCTAAAATATTACCAGAAGGTGGAGTTGAACTAACTGGTAGCATAAAAAATGTTGAACTTGAATTAGACTATGGATTTGTTATTGCCAGCGATAAAAATCAAACTCAAAACTATCCCGTAATAACAAAAACCATAAGCGGTATAAAAAACGGAGAATTTAGTTTAAAAATTAAAAATGATTTACACAAAAATCAACAATACTATTTTAATGCTTTTGCTTACACAAATAATAGAAAAATTTACGGTATTGAAAAAAGTTTTACTTCGCAAGGAAGTACAAATCCCATAATTGAATCTATTACTCCTTCAATAGCTCATCTTGGTGATACTATTATCATAAAAGGTAAAAATTTCTCAAATGATTTTTCTGTATTATTCAACAAAACAAAGGCTTCCATACTTATAAAAAGTGACTCTCTTACCAAAGCTATTGTACCTACATATCCTTCTGGATTAAGATTTTCTAAAATAACCTTAGAAAAAACTACTGGAGAGTTAGATTCGGTAGACTTTAAGCTTTATGAACCTGTAGTTTACTCTATAGACCCAAAACTTGTTCACGGTTCTGATGTATTAACCTTTAAAGGTGACCATTTTGATCTTAGAAAAAATGCTAATAAGGTTAGAATGATGTTCCACAGTAACTATACTTTCCTTGAAATAATAAGTAGTACAAGAAATGAATTAAAAGTTAAAGCTCCAATTCATTATTATGAATTTAAACCGAGGTTTAAACTTACCAGTCAAGCAAAAGAAATTGATGTTAATAATTTTTTAGAGGTTAAAATCCCTACTATTACAGCGTGTCCTAAAACTATTAAATTTGACACTGAATATATTGTTGAAGGAAACAACTTTCCAAATATTGGGTATTCTTTTCGCCCATTTAGTGTAAAAATTAACTCATATTCTAATGTTAAAATTGATAAGGCTACAAAAGAGAAATTAACTCTTTCAATATCAAAAAACACTCCTCTTAGAGATTTTTATATCAAAAGTTTTTCAATAGAGTATCTTGGTAAAACAACAAAATTTGACACCGAGGTTTATGTTGATGAACCAATGATTTCTGTTAATAATCAGGAAACTATAAAAACTCACACCTATAATGGTTCTTTATTTGGACTCGTATATGATTTTAATAATAGAGGATATTTTATCTCAAAATTTGACGAGATTAAAAAGGAATTTACAATAGACCCAAGAAATAAGCTACCAACTAATTTAATTAACACAAAATTTATCGCTTTCTATAAAGATACGTTGGTTTTCTTAGCCTATGAAAACAACATTAATAAATTATATTCTTACAACTTTTCAAATAAAACAACAAAAGCTCTTGCTGATTTCCCTGGAGAAAACAGGCTCAATGCTTTAATTGAAGTTGTTAATGATCATTTATATTTCGGGCTTGGAAGTTTCAACTATTACCCAGTTAAATATTTTAATGATATTTGGAAATATTCCTTTAGTCAAAATACTTGGACAAAAGCAATTAATTTTGTTGAAATTAACTCTATAAATAAAGCTAAAAAAAATCCTATAAGCTTTGGCGTTGGGAACAAATTATTTTTTGGAGCTGGTCAGGATGGCTACAATTCAGATTTTTGGGTTTATGATACAAGTACAAATAAAATAACTAAGAGAGCATCACTCCCTTTTCAAAAAAGTGAATATTCAACAATACACCCTGTTCTTAAAGACAATAAGATATTTGTTTTTTTTGATTATTTGTACAGTTATGATATTAACACTGATAAATGGGAAATCCATAACAATTTCAAAGATTATGGTGTTAAATCTGGTCTTTTTGTTCATGATAACCACATATATAAGTATAGCCGTAAGCATGGTTCTGGAGATTATACCCACAAATTAAACAACAATTATTTTTAGCTATGAAAAAAACAACCGTAACTTGCTTATATATACTTTTTTCAACTTTATTTTTTATATCATGTTCTTCTGAAGAAGATATTTTTATAGCACCATCTGCAGTTACAAAAAAAAGCGTAAATAAAACTGATGGAGGAGTTATTTTGCATGCTAGTTTTGAAAACTTCAGCGCTGATGATGAAGTAGGCTTTATATTAAGTGACAATAAGACTCTTAAAAAATATATACTAGACAAACCTGTAAAAGGGGATAATCATATTGAAATCAAAAAAGGATTGTATCTGGATAGAAAATATTATTACAGTGCGTTTATAAGAACTAAAGATTCACTTTATTTAGGACTTCAAAAAGAATTTATATCTACAGGCAGTATAATTACAAAATTTGTAAATATAAATCCAAGCAAAGGAAATTATGGAGATGAAGTACAAATCAAAACAGATTCAGATCTCTCTGACATTGCACCAAGTGATTTAAGTGTATTTTTTAACAACAAAGCTGCACACATAAAATCAATAAAAGATAATATTATACTGTGTTACATACCTTATTACAAAGGCAACAAGAACGCTTCAATTTCAATTAATTACTTAGGAAAAAAACTAGCTACTGATTTAAAATTTGAACTTCTTCCTCCAATTATTAATAATGTTTATCCTGAAGAAATAACTTTTCGGGAAGAAGTTACCATAACTGGTGAAAATTTTTCTTCTTCATATCCTGGAGTTATTAAAGTTTTTATTAACGACATAGAGACTGTAATAACAAACAAAACCTCCACTCAGATAAAAATTAAAGTTCCTGATAATGTAAAAGAAAAAAATCTATCTATTAAGGTTGTTAGTAATCTACAAGAAACAACCTACAAGAAAAATATTACTTTAAAAAATGTAATTATTAACCCAATAATTAATAAAGCTATTATTAGAGAATCTTTATTAATAACAGGGCAAAATTTTAATCCTATAAGAGAAAATAATAAAGTCTACTTTGATGGTAATGAAGCCTACATTAATTCAATAGAAAGCAATGATAGATTATATGTAAGGGTTCCTGAGGGAATATACGACAACTGGACTCCTAGAGTAAAAGTAGTTGTAGCTGATAAGTTAGAATCTAATATTGAATCTGTAGAAATAGAAAACTTTGCTATAAGAGTAAATAGCGAAGCTTTTCTAAAAGATTTTCAAATAACTGGAAGCCTTGAAATTAATGGAACAACTAATGTTTTTGGTTTTAATAGCAATAACAATAGTTTCATAATATATAAGTTTAATGATATAACTCATAACTTCTATGATAAAAAAGAAATTAAATTACCTTATGCTATTCCTTTTAATCATTTAAACACTCAAAACGGTTTTGTTTACTTAAAATACCTCAAGGATGATAGTAATTTTTTAAAAATAGATATAAAAAACTCTAGCATCTCTTATTTACCTGACTTTAAAGGAATCAAAGAATCTATACCTTTTTATTATTCAGATGAAAAATTAGTTTTTGTTAGCTCCGACTTTTATAGAGTTCCTCATTTAATACTATATGAATACGATTTAAAAAACAATGCTTGGTCTAACAAAACTAGAAATGAAAGTTTTACTATTGGTCATTTGTTTCCTAAAAAAGGAGAAACTTTTTTTAAAAAAGACATTCATTATAAATCATCACATTTCCATTCTTTAAAAGGAAATAACATAAACAAAAGTAATGTTAAAATTCCTGAAGACTTTTTAAGCAATAATTTTTTGTCTCACTTTGAAAATAATAAATTTTATTTTTTTGATGATTCTCCTAACCATCACAATGGTAAAAATAATACACTATCAATATTAGATATTGGAAGTAATACTTGGAAGGAGTTTTCAAACATACTTCCTTGGAGGTATAATATATTAGGGATTTTTAAATCAAAAGATTACTTTTATATCAATATTATTGATTTTCATTACAATCAACACTTACTTAAACTTGATATAAAAAAGCTAACACTTTAAATAAAACTTAAAAAAAAGCACCTGAATCTATTTTTCATTTTCAGGTGCTTTTTTTTTATCTATTTTTTTTACCTAAATTGGTATTTCAAGCATACATCCCCCAATATCCAATTAATAATGAGTAAAATAACTATTCAAGGAATTAAGTATGATGAAAAGTCATCTTATTTAAAAGGACCAAGTCTTGCACCCGCATTAATAAGAGAAGCTTTAAACTGTGGCTCCTCTAATATGTTTTCTGAAAATTTAATTTCAATTGAAACCCCTTACATAAAAGATGCAGGAGACTTTGAAATTAAAGAGTATTTTGATATTGAAAAAATAACTCAAAGACATATAAACACAGGAGCTAAAGTTTTCACTCTTGGAGGAGACCACTCTATAACTTTTCCAATTATTAAAGCTCTTGCTGAAAAGTATTCTAAATTTGATATACTCCATATAGATGCTCATTGTGATTTATACGATAATTATGAAGGTGATTTATATTCTCATGCTTCACCTTTTGCTAGAATTATGGAAAATGGCCTTACAAACAGACTTGTACAAGTTGGGATTAGAACTTTAAATCCACATCAAGCCCAACAAGCAAAAAAATATAATGTAGAAATACATCAAATGAAAAATTTAGACTTAGCCTCAATTCCTAAGTTTGAAAATCCATTGTATATCTCTTTAGATATGGATGGATTTGATCCAGCTTTTGCCCCTGGTGTTTCTCACCAAGAACCTGGAGGGCTAACTTCAAGAGAGGTTATTAACTTAATACAAAACATTGACTCAGAAATAATTGGCGCTGACATTGTAGAATACAACCCAAAACAAGATTTTAAAAATATGACTGCATTTTTAGCTGCTAAAATGATGAAAGAAATAGTCTCCAAAATGTTATAAGCCCACCATCTAAACAAATAACAAAAAAGAGGCTATCACGCCTCTTATTTTATTTTACATTTTTTCATAACTTGTTTAGCTCTTTTTTCTCCCCATCTTGGATAAAACTTTTCAGGTTTATCAGTTTTAAAAAGTTCAATTGATTTTTCTACATCTTTACAATATGGTTCAATTGATTTTCCAAAAAATTGTGCACTTCCCATATCCCATTCTGCTTTACCTAAAATAACTCTTGGGTTTTTAGGTGCTAATTTTTCAGCTTCTGAATATAAATTGGTGTTTTTCATTGATAATGTCATTCCGTACTTTTGTCCATCAAAAGCTATATAAGCAGTATTTAATAAAGCTTGTGTAATAATAATTTCTGGATTATTTTTCGATAATGATTTTGCCTCATCTAAAAACTCTTGTGCTTTTTTTAATTTTGCTTCTAATTTTGTTTCTTCTTTTATTCCAAAGCTTCCAAGTATTTCTATAGTAGCTACATAAAAAGGAGGTAACCAATTTTCTTTTTCGACCTTTGAAATTCGTTCAAATAATTGAGATGCTTCTGAATTCTTATTAGCTTCCCATAACTCAAAAGCTTTTATCATACCTTTTTCATACTTAGTTTGAGCTAACATATTTACTGAAAACAAGACTGCTACTATTGCTATAATTTTTTTCATTTTTATATTTGTGATTTTAATTAACTTTAATCTGTAGGGTACTATTTTCTTTAACTTCGAATTTAGCATCCTTATATTTAGGTGGCCCCATAAACCCTTTTGCATTATTTGAAGTTCCTATTGGTTCTTTTGGAATCCCAAACATTCTGGTATCCATTTTTTTATTATCATTCTCATCGTGAAATGATGAAACTGCATAAACTCCTGGAAGAATTCCTTCGAAAACTACTGTCGCTTTTTTGTTATTAATTTCTACTATTTTTCTTCTATAAGGTTTCTTTAAAAAATCAGTTTCTTTATTATACAAAGCAACAAACAAACTACCTTTATCAGATTCCATTCCCGTAAATTCAATGGTTATAATATGCTTATCTTGTGCTAATGAAGTTAACACTCCGCTTATAAAAATCATTATGATTACTACTATTTTTTGCATGATTGATTAATTTTAATTCTTAATTTCTTTTCAAATATCTATCGTAACTTATTCATATCATTAAAAAACAAGCTGAATTGTCAATTTATATGACTGAATTGTATTTTTAAAGATTATTTAATTGGTTATCTTTCTTATTATCACTTATTGTCCAGAAGAAACCGACGAAGAAAAACCTATCTGCCGAAGGGATAATTGCTTGTCTATCAAAAACCCCGTTTACATTAGGAGTATTCTTATAATTATAGCCAAATATGTTTTGAGTACCTAAAACATTATTTACAGAAAAATATAATATCTTTTGTGGACTAATTAAATATGCCCAATTAAAACTCACTGAATTATAATTAATTGTTTTATCATTTAAAAACCCACTTTTATTTGGGTTGGTGTAGCTTCTTCCGGAAGCAAAGTTGTAACTCAAACCTAATTGACTTTTCCAATCTTTTACAAAATGCTTAGCTACAATAGACATATTATGTGAAGAAGCAAAACCAGGAGTTGCCTTTAAAGGGTAGTTTTTATAATCTCTTTTTGTATCTAAATATGAATAAGACAACCAATATTCTGTATTTTTTATAGTTTTTCCATCCCTCCAAAATACATCTATTCCTTTAGCATACCCATTTCCATCATTAGTAAATTCAGATAGTGGTAATGCTATTTGTGTATCATATTTTACCAAATTATCATACCCTTTGTAATACCCTTCAATTCTAAATATTTTTTTATCTTTTACATATTGATAATTCGCAATAAGATGCGAAGCTTCTTGAGCTTTTAGTTTATCAGAAAACTTTAGATAATCATTACCAGGGTTTTGGTAAAATTGCCCATAAGCAAGTGAAAATTGAGCATTCTTGCTAGTTTTATATGCCAATGAGACTCTTGGGGAAACAGTAAACTGATTTAATAATTCAGAATTCTCAAAACGAACACCAATTTTTGATGCTAATTTTTTTGAAAAGAAAATGTCTGTTTCTGCAAAAACACTAGCTATATCATTTTTAAATTTATACCTGTAGTTCCCAGTAGTATTAGCATTGTCTTTATAATTTTCATTAAAATGCGTAAATAAATATTCTGCCCCAAAATTGAACTTAAATCTATTAGACACTTTCTTTTGTAATTTTATTTTAGCATGTATAGAGTTCTCTTCATCTTTTATAACATCTTCAAGTATTCCTATGTTTGAAAAATCATTAGTAAAACTAACCCCTCCTGACACTTTCCAATTGTTATCTAACCTTTCTTTGTATGAACCGTTAAAATATAGGTTTCTATTTCTAAGTCCAAAATGAAAACCGTCAACATAATTAATATCTTCTTGAATCATATCAAAATCAGTATAGCTAAAAGCTCCATATAACTTCAACATCCCATCATCATTAGGTTTATAACGGTATACCATTTCCCCACTAGCGGCTTGAACCGGTTTATTCCATGTATTTCTATCTGGAAATAATTTCTGATACGGTGCTAAGTTTATATATGAAGCATTTACACTCAATGAATTTTTGCCCCATATTTGGGTATTTCCTATACCAGCGCCTACTGTCATAATAGATATATCAGTTTTTTCTTGAGTAGGCTCATCAATCGTATTCATCGTTAAAACACTAGACAAAGCTTGTCCATATTCTGCGGAATATCCTCCTGTCGAAAAAGAAAACCCCTTAAATAAAAATGGAGAAAATCTTCCTCTAGTAGGAATATTTCTAGCTGAAGGTGCATAAGGTGTAAATACACGGATGCCATCAACAAAAATCTGGGTTTCTCCAGCATCCCCTCCCCTGACAAATAAACGTCCATCTTCATCTACCGTAGTTGTTCCTGGTAATGTTTGTATAGCACCAACAAAATCACCCAAAGCACTAGCCGTAGTTACTACATCTAATGGCTTTAGAGCTGTTACTTTTGCATTATCTCCAGCTTCAAAAGTTCCAGCATTTATAGTTACAGCATCTAGTGTATTCACATCATCTTTTAATTGTATATGTAAATTATTAAATACAGATACATCCCCTATTTTTGAATAAGACTCAAAAGAAATAAATGATACTAATAATTTTTTTACTCCTTTTTCTGAAGTTCTAAATTTAAATTCTCCATTTTCATCAGATGAGGTACCATCATAGGTTCCTTCTAAATATATATTCGCTCCTAAAATAGGTTCACCATTTGTATCGGTTACTTTTCCTGAAATAACTGTTTGAGCATTTATTGATATATGCACTAACACAAAAATTATAATTGTTAAAACTTGTTTCATTTTATATATTGCTACTGTTAATTGATTTTCACGGTTCAAAAATGCAATTGATTTCTATCCTTTTATAAAAAGAACTACCCAACTGTATTTTTTTAATGATGAATTGTAACACAACAAAAATAGAGTTGAACCTCCTTTTTCATTTAACATTTCTTGCTAACAAGTTTACAAATCTTGCTAAAAATTGTACCTTTACTGCAACTATTAAAGCTAACAATGGCACACGATTTAAGTAATCATAGAAAGTCTTACGAAAAACAAGAGCTCCTTGAAATAAATTGCCCAGAAAGTCCAATTGAACTTTTTAGAAATTGGTTTATGTCGGCTGATGATTCTGAAATGGTTGATGAGGCTAATGCTATGACTATTTCATCTATGGGGAAAGATGGATTTCCAAAAAGTAGAATTGTTTTGTTAAAAAAATATACCTGGGAAGGCTTTATTTTTTACACAAACTATAATTCTGAAAAAGGAAAAGCTATAATAAATAATAATAATGTTTGTTTATCTTTTTTTTGGTCAGGTTTAGAACAACAAATAATAATAAAAGGTACCGCTAGTAAATTAGCTTCTAATTTATCTGATGGTTATTTTGAATCTAGACCAGACGGAAGTAAACTTGGTGCTTGGGCATCAAATCAAAGCGAAGTAGTTACTTCTCGAAAAGAATTAGATGACAAACTAACTTCTTACGAAACAAAGTTTAAAAACAAAGAGATTCCAAGGCCAAAACACTGGGGTGGTTTTTTAGTTAAACCAATTTCTATAGAATTTTGGCAAGGTCGTCCAAACAGGATGCATGACCGAATAAGATATACTTTACAAAAAGATTTTTCTTGGAAACTTGAACGTTTAGCTCCATAGTTTTATATTTACATATTGTTTAAAAAATTAAATGAAAACAATTTACATTGTTCGTCACGCTAAATCATCTTGGAAGTACAGCAGCGTTAAAGATATTGACAGACCACTAAAAGAACGTGGTATTAATGACGCGCACTTACTATCTAAATATTTAGCTAAAGAAATACAAAAACCTGATGTTTTTGTTTCAAGTAGTGCTAATAGAGCGTTACATACTGCCGTTATTTTTTGTGAAAACTTTGGCTATCCATTATCTAACCTGCAAATAAAACGTCAACTTTATAGTTTCAGTGATGGCTATCTAGTAAAAACAGTGAAAGCTTTAGATGATAGTTTTAATAGCGCTATTATATTTAGTCATGATCATGGTATAAATACTTTTGTAAATAAATTTGGTAGTAAGCCTATTGCACATGTAGCTACTTGCGGGGTAATAGGAATTGAATTCAACGAAAAACACTGGAAAAACATTAAAAAAGGGAATACTATATTAGCCGAGTTTCCTAAAAATCATAGATAAACCAACTGATTTTGAAAATAACAAAATATGGAGCTATTGATATAGGCTCAAATGCCGTAAGATTACTAGTAGCTAATGTAATTGAAGAAAACGACAAAGATCCTCAATTTAAAAAATCATCTTTAGTTCGTGTTCCAATACGTTTAGGAGCTGATGCTTTTGTGTCTGGAACAATATCAACCGAAAATACTGATAGAATAATAGACGCCATGAAAGCTTTTAAACTCATCATGAAAGTACATGGTGTAGAAAGATATAAAGCTTGTGCTACTTCTGCCATGCGAGAAGCAACAAATGGTAAAGAGGTTGTAAAAATGATTTTAAAAGAATCTGAAGTTGACATTGACATCATTGATGGTAAAAAAGAAGCTGCCATCATATCTTCTACTGACTTAAATCAATTAATAGAGTCAGATAGCACTTATTTATACGTAGACGTAGGTGGAGGTAGCACTGAATTCACACTTTTTTCAAGAGGAAAAATAGTAAACTCTAAATCTTTTAAAATTGGTACAGTCAGATTAATAAATAATAAAAAATCCGATAATAAAATTATCTTTAAAAAAGTTCAATATTGGATTGAAGAGAACACTAAAAACTACAAAAGAATCACCTTAATAGGCTCTGGTGGAAACATAAATAAAATTTTTAAGATGTCTGGGAGAGAGCAAGGCAAACCAATTTCTTATATTTACCTTAATGCTCAATATCAATTTTTAAAAAAAATGACCTATAAAGAAAGGATTTCAGAATTAGGACTGAATCCAGATAGAGCAGATGTAATTGTTCCGGCTACAAAAATATACCTTTCTGCAATGAAATGGAGCGGTGCTAGAAAAATATTTGTACCCAAAATTGGACTATCAGATGGTATAATTAAAAGTCTATATCTCAATAAATTGTAACTTTCTTTAACATTTCTTTAACATTTAGTAAAATTTGTTATATTTGTAAATATGTGACCTCTAACCCCTTGGCGTGTCATATTAAATGAAACTAAATAATCATTAACAAATTTTTATTAATTATGAAAAAATTATTGTTATCTGGGGCTTTATTTGCTTTTGGATTATCTGCTTTTTCGCAAGATTTACCAACTGACGCCGAACCGGGGAAATGCTATGTTCGATGTAAAACTCCTGAAGTATGGAAAAATGAAGATGTTACTATTGAAATTGCACCTGCCTATAAAAGAATTATTACTCATCCTGCTCAATACAAAACCATAACTGAAAGAGTTTTAGTTAATGAGGGGAGTCAAAAATTAGTAATTGTTCCTGCTAAATACGAGACACAAAACTTTACAGTTGTTACAAAAGAAGCTAGTAAACGTATTGAAAAATCTTTATCAAAACCTTCAGTTGCTTCAGAAGCTGTGGTTACAAAAGAAGCGTCAAGTCGTTTAGAGGTTATTCCTGCTAAATATGAAATGCGCGATGTAGTTGTTACTATTAAAGAAGCTAGCAAACGTTTAAAAATTATTCCAGCAAAATACGAAATGCGTGATGTAGTTGTTACTGTTGAAGAAGCTAGCCAGCGTTTAGTAAAAGTACCGGCAAAAACTAGCATTGAAGAAGAAACTGTTGTTGTAAAAGAAGCTTCTAAGCGATTAGAAGTTATTCCTGCTAAATATGAAATGCGTGATGTAGTTGTTACTGTTAAAGAAGCGGGAAAAAGAGTAGAAATAGTTCCTGCTAAATATGAAATGAGAGATGTAGTTGTTACTATAAAAGAAGCATCACAACGTTTAGAAGTTATTCCTGCAGTATACGGCTCTGAAATCCTAAAATATAAAAAAAAGGAATATGGTTCTAAACTAAGAGTAATTCCTGCTGCATTTAACCAAGATAGTGAAGTTATAGAGTTAAGAGCTAAATCTGCTAGATGGCAAATGAGTGAAAAAGCTCCAGATTGTGAGTCTTCAGACCCTAATGACTGTCGCTACTGGTGTTATAAAGAAGTTCCTGCTGAATACCAAACAATAAGTAAGACAGTATTAGAAAAAGATGCCTCAACTGTTAAAACATCCACTTGTAACGAAAATAATGCAGGACCTAACGGTTGTGGAATAGCTACCTATTCTAAAAGAGTAGTTACCACACCACCTAGTACCAGAACTATTGACATTCCTGCAGTTACTAAAATAGTAAAGAAAAGAGTAATGACTTCTCCTCCTTCTGAAAGAACTATTGAGATTCCTGCAGTTACAAAAATTATCAAAAAACGAGTAATGGTCACTCCTCCTTCTACGAGAACTATTGAAATTCCTGAAGTTACTCAAACCATAAAAAGGACTGTTATTACCCCTGAAACAACAAGAGTAATTGAAATACCTGCTAAAACAAAAATTATTAAGAAGCGAGTAATGGTTACTCCTCCTAGCACTACAACTATTGATATTCCTGCAGTTACTAAAATTATTAAAAAGCGCGTAATGGTTACTCCACCAACTACAAGAACAATTACGATACCTGAAGTTACTACTACTGTAAAAAGAAGCATACCAGCTGTTACAACTACAAATACAGTTGAAATACCTGAAGTAACAACTACAATAAAAAAAACAGTTATGGCATCACCTCCATCGTCAAGATTAATTAAAGGTGACGCAACTTATAAAACAATTAAAAAGACTGTTTTAGTAAAAGATGCATGGGAAGAAGAAGTACAAGTAGCTGCCAAATACAAAACAATTACCAAAGAAGTTTTAGTTTCTAAAGGTGGGTTAACTTCTTGGAAAGAGGTTGAGTGTAAATTAGTTGAGAACACTCCTTTACCAATAAACTGGAACCTAGGAAGTGCAACTTTAACTACTGGTGCTAAACGAATTATTGATGCAAGATTACTACCTATTTTAAAAGATGGGCTTGCCGTAGCTATTGAATCACATACAGATTCTAGAGGCACAAAAAAGAACAATCAATCTTTATCTGAAAGAAGAGCGCAAGCAGTAGTTAATTATCTTATAGCTAAAAAAATTAACCCTAGTCAATTAACAGCAAATGGTTATGGTGAAAATAGATTAACCAACAGATGTTCTGACGGTGTTTCTTGTACAGAAAGAGAGCATGCTTCGAATAGAAGAACAACTTTTAGGGTTATTAACCAAAAATAAACGCTAACTTACTACGAATACTCTAACAAAGTAATCAAAAATGAAAACCGGGCACAAAGCTCGGTTTTTTACTTTATATATTCATTTAAAATCTCAGTACTCATTAATGGTTAGAACTTTATTAAGTTATACTCAGCTAGTCCCTTAAATATTAATGGGTTATTTTCTAAAATTGCCAGAATTTCTTCATCTAAGCATTCATTTAATAACATAACTCCTACGTTTCTAGGTTTTTTAGCACCTCCAATTATAAACTTATTTTTTTCATACTGTTCAGTCACATAGGCCTTGTGTAATTCAGTATATTTATTAGTCTCTTCTAAAGGTTTTAAAAAATTAAAATTAATGATAAACATATTGTTTTATTATATAATTTTTTTAGACCATTAATTTAATCACTCTCTTAAAGGCTCAAACAAAACAAACAATTCTTCCCCAATCGTTATTAATTTGAAACCAACTACCACTTTTTTCTATAATAAGTATATTTTGTAATTCCTTGAACCTTGGTTGGTGAAATATCTGTGTACAAATTTTCTAAATCATTAAATGATTTGAACGAATCATTTAAATGCCAAATAATCCCCATAGTCCAATTTCTTCCTAATAAATCAAAAAGTGTCATTATTGGTTTTCCTGACTTTGACCCTCTTACTGATTTCCTGGTTTCGGTGTTTTCATATTTTTCAATAGCAACATATTTTGTAGTTAACTACAAAATATGTTGCTATTGTTTTTAAATTAAAAAAGGGAAGAAACATTGACTTTCTTCCCTTCTTGCAATAAAACTTAGTTTTACTATTTCTTAATTATAAGATTATTAATTGACAACTCTTTCTGAAGCCAACCTTTAAGTTCTTTCTCTTTTTTAATAACTATTGAGTCTGCTAATTTTTTATTCCATGAAATTGATATTTCTGGAACCGTATCTATTTTAATAAAATCTTTTGACACCAATGTCTTTGAAAAACTCATTGCTGTAATTTCATTATACCTAATCTTAGCTTCCTTTATAATAGAACTAAAAGGAACTGTATTTTTGTCTCTATTCGATGCATCCTGCTCTATTCTTTGATTTAAATTAGAAATTGTTGACTTAAGATCATCTATTTCTTTATGTAATCCTTTTATAACATTATCTTTTTCATCTAAATCAGCAATAGCTCTATCATAAGCATCTACTACTCTATCTACACTTCTGGCTTTGTTTTCATTTATTAAAAGTAAATATGAATCAATTTTTGGATATGTTTTTAGTTCATTTCTTAAAAAAGTTTCAGTTGCATCTGTAATATCTCCATTAAAAAATAAACTAATAGTTTTTGCATCTCTATCTATAGTCTCACGCTGCAACCACAAATCTTTATTATCATCAATTTTATCTTTTAAAAACTTTTTATAGTTTGCATTTATAATACTGTCTTGATACACATTTATAAACGTAAAAACAGCAGGTACCATAACTAAAACAGCTATAAAAGAAGCTAATCGAGCTATTCTTTTCCTTTTCACTGAATTAACATAACGTATCATCGTAAAACCAAGAAGTTTCAAAACAACAAAAGTTGCTAAAGCGATAAAAATAGTATTGATTGTAAAAAGGTACATGGCACCTAAAAAGAAATGATATTTTCCCGTAGCTAACCCCCAACCAGCTGTACATAAAGGAGGCATTAATGCTGTAGCAATTGCTACACCAAATATTACCGAAGCAATTGTTCCTTTTTTTGTTCGAGCTATAATTAGTGCTAATCCACCAAAAAAAGCTATTAACACATCACGTATGTCAGGCTTTACTCTTCCTAGTAATTCGGAAGTTTCTTCTTTTAATGGAAAAATAGCAAAAAACAAAAATGCAGTTAACAAACTTAAAACAATCATAGTTGCTAAGTTTATCATTGATTTTTTAAGTGTATCAATATCATTAATAGCAATAGACATTCCAATCCCCAGTATTGGTCCCATTAACGGAGATATTAACATGGCTCCTATTACTACAGCTGTTGAATTTGCATTTAATCCAATAGAGGCTACAAATATGGAACATATTAAAATCCAAGCAGTGGCTCCTTTAAAGGGTATATCTCCTTTTATGGCTTCAATAGTAGCTTCTTGGTCAGTATCATGTCTAAAGTCTAGTAATTCAATAATAAATTTCTTAGAACTCACCCACAACCCTTTAGCATCATCCTGCACCGCCTGTTTTGATTGCTCAACTGACTCTTCATTATTCAATTTTTCTTCCATCTATTTTTAATTTTTGTTACCCCTCGAAAGATACAAAATTCAATGAAATACCATAACATATATAAATAATTGCTTTATAATTCTCATTCGATTTGTATAGCTTCTTATTAAAGAAAGTAGTAAAAAAACATTATTGCAACTAAGTTGCAATAATGTTTTTTTACTACTTTTGTAGTTCATTTAATTAACAATCAAAATCAACACCAATGATCATATCTAAAAAAATAGATTTTATAGGTTTTTCACTTTCATTGCTTTGTGCCATTCACTGTGGCGTACTTCCAATACTAGTAACGTTAGCTCCTTTTAGTGGTCTAGCATTCATGGAATCACCTATTATAGAAAGTATAATTATTATAGTAAGCTTATTTATTGCAATACTATCTTTATCAAAAGGTTTTACTAAAACTCATAAAAATAAAATGCCAATAACTATAGCTATTATTGGATTCATGACTATTTTAGTTTGTCAACTATGGGGAAATGAACAACTAGAAACAATCCTAATGGTTACAGGTGCGTTTGCAATTGCTTTAGCTCATTTAATAAATTGGAAGTTATGTAAAAATCACCATAAAATTTCTCAAATCTAAACAATATTAATTGTCACTTTAAAACAAAACGCTCCTTTAAAAACTAGAGTTTTTAAAGGAGCGTCGTTGGATAAGTTAGAAAAATTATTTTATAGTTAGTTTATTTCTTAAACTAGAAGAAATTCCATCCTTATGTAATAAAACTGAAATTGTTTTTAATTTAAAATATGGAATTGACATATACACGTATCCTTGATTACCTTGCATACTACCCCATGAATTTTTTACTTTAAAATACATATTTCCTTTTTGATCTTTTACAATTCCAACAATGTGCATTAAATGATCGTCTGTTGTATTAAAATTCTCAAATTCTTCTTGGCGATATCTAGCGGTGATACTTTTCTCTTCAACAATCTCTTTTAAGGCTTTTTTATTCTCGCCACTAATAGCTGGTACTACGGCAATTCCAGCTTTAGATGAAAATGTATTTTCTGAAACGTCACAGTCTAAAGCAACCGTATAACCGTTTTTAATGGCTTTTTCTGTTTCAGATACTAACTCATCTAAGGAAATATTATAAAAGGCTCCATTTGAAAAATTATCAGGTATATTTAGTATGAATTTTTCATGTTTTTTAGCATGTTCAAAAGAAGTTAAAGTTACATAATTTGTCGGATTTATTTTTACATATTCAGCAAAGCTTTTAGGAGTATACTTTTTTCCTTCAAAAGAAAACTCTTCTTTATTTTGTCCTAAATAAACATTTAAAACTCCTTCAATTGCATCCTTCCACTTTGGACTTAATGTTCTTGCTGGATTTTTGATATAAGTATCTAACATACTTTTAAGAACAGCAACCAACTCAGCGTGATTATGCTTGTCTTGACCTAAATCTAAACCAGTAAATGTTTGTTCAGGAACTAATCCTTTGTTAGCAACTGAATTAATAACATCATGAGCTAAACCCCCTTCACCAAATTGAGCCTTACCTTGACGATATAAATAGTTGTCTGCTTTAGCAGAATAGGTGTTACGAACCGTAAACATCTCAGATAAATCTATTTGTTTACCGGTTAATCTGATAATTTCAGATTCTAAAAATGAGGTAGTTGAAAAACTCCAACAAGTTCCAGTTCTTCCTTGACTTTTCACTTCAGTTTTTTCGATATCTTTAACTGTTGTGAATTGATATTTTTGAGCCGTAATAGAGCCTATTGCTAGTAAGCAAAAAGAAGCTCCTATTAATATTTTTTTCATTTTAAAAAACTATTTTTAGTTGATTTGTTTGGCAATTTAAGGTTTTTCTAAAAAGAACTGAAAAAACTAAAACAATAGTTTATTCAAAACTAAAAATCAACAATTACCCCTATTCTTGGAATGGCTCTTCCGGATGAGCTTTCTACTTCTTCTAATAAATATCTAGAAGAATCATTTGGATCAGTTAAGCGCTGTCCATTTGCATCTTCTTGTGGTAATAAAAAAGGTTGTCTGTCTGAAGAACTAGCATATACATTTTGTACATCCATATATAAATTAATTGAATATCTTTTCAAGTACCAAGTCTTATCAACTCGAATATCTAATTGTGTATAAGTAGCATAACGCTCTTCATTTAATCTTGAAAAATCTAAAATTCCTCCATTACTAATATCATAATTCGCCTTTACTGACGATGTATTATAATCATAAGGTGTATAAGGTCTTCCTCCAACTAGTCTAAATTTTGTACCTATTTCCCAGTTTTTACCTAATTTCTTTCCTGCTGTAATTGTTAATAAATGTTTATTATCCCAACTAGATGGAATATACCTTCCTAAGTTATTTTTAAATTCACTCCTTACAAAAGTATAAGCAGCGATACCATACACCCCTTTGTAAGACTTCTTTTGAGCTAAAATTTCAAATCCATAAGCTCTACCTTTGGAATTTGAAACTACTTCTTCATTACCCACTACTCCAAAATCTGCTCCAAGATTAGCTAAACTTATTTGATCTCTGACTGAAAAGGGATAGTCTGAGTACCTCTTATAAAAACCTTCAAATGTTAACTTGGATGTTGCATTTGGTCTAAATTCAATTCCAGTTACTGCATGTTGAGATTCTATATATTTTAATCCTTTTTTGTTAACCAACTCATTTGATTGATTTCTATACCCTAACACAGTATAGGATGGCAGTTGCTTATAAATTCCTAAAGAAGAATTCCAAGACCATCTTTCATTGAAATTATAAGTTGCTGCTATTCTTGGAGAAAACTGATTCAATAAATTTTTCATTTCAGAATTGTAATCAATTCCATCAAATCTGAAACCAAAAGAAACTCCAAGTTTGTTATTAATAAAAGACTTTGAGAACTGACCAAAGATACCATATTTAAAAAAATCAACACTTGATGAGAATTTTTTTTCTGCTACACTTTGAGTGTTTACTATTTTTTGAAATGTGTTATTAGTATAATTAGCTAACTCTAAGTTTGCTCCAATATTAAAAGAATAATTATCTTTCTTTATTGTATTTTCAAAACGAAATTTATTTTCTATTTCTTTAGAATTATAATCTAATAATAAATTTTCTGGTCTTTCTTGTTCATCGTTTAAAAAATACTTTACTGCTTTGTTTTTCCATTCATTTCTACTAAAAACGAACTGCTGTGTTGAATTTTCACCAAATCTTTTATAATTAACACCAACAGTATAATTCCATTGACTATTTACTGGAACAGTATTTAAAATAACTTTATTCCTTTTTAAGGTTTCAACGTCTGTAACGCCATCATTTACTTCTGTATTTATTTTAAAATCATCAATAGCTCCCAAACCAATAATAGCTAATTCACTATTATCATTTAATTTTGTTTTTATATTAAATTGAAAATCATTGTATGTTGGCAAAAATGGAAGCTTGATTAATTTAAATAAAAACTGCAAATACGATTGACGTAATGAAACTATAAACGTTGTATTTTCTCCTAAAGGACCGTCTAATGTTATTCCTGCATCTGAAGTACCCAAACTCGCTCTTGCGTTTAACTCATTTGGATTTCCTGTTTTTTGTGTAAACTCAATTATTGAACTCAATGTATTCCCTCTGTTAGCAGGAAATGCACTTGAATAAAAATCTACTTTTCTAATTAAATCAGTGTTCATTATACCAACTGGTCCTCCAGTTGCTCCTTGAGTTTGAAAGTGATTTATAACAGGTACTTCTATTCCATCAACATAAAATTTATTTTCTGAAGTTGCCCCTCCTCTGATTATTATGTCATTTCTAAAACCAGGATTAGAAGCTACACCAGGAAAAGATTGTATTACTCGCAATACGTCTCTATTACCTCCTGGGTTTTTTTCTATCTCAGCCACTCCTAGTGATTGCAATGAAAGTGGGCTTTCTAACGTTTTTTTAAATAACTTTGTTTTAATCTCTACCTCAGCTAACTGCGTAGCATCTTCAACCATTTCAATGACTATAAAAGGAATTTTCTCTTTGGTTACTAAATAATCTTCAGAAATTACTGTTTTATAACCAACAAAAGAAGCTTGAACCTGTTGATATCCCAAAGGGGATTCTTTTATTATAAACTCTCCTGATTCATCAGTTGTTCCTCCCTTTTGAGAACCTGCAATTAAAACATTTACAAAAGGAATCAACTCCCTTGTTTTTGAATCTATTACTTTTCCCTTTATAACACCTAATTCTTGGGATTGAACAATAACTAACTGAAAAACTGCAATAAAAACTAAAAGCTTTTTCATGTATAAAAATTTAATATATGCAAATATACATATTGTTTATTTATTTCATAAAAACATTAAACAATATTAAGTTCTCAACTGCAATTCCCACTAAATAAAAACGATACGTTTTTTACAAACAAAAACTAAAGATAAAATCTGATTATACTCTTAAAGCTAATAAAAATGTGTTAGCTAGCATCTTTTTAAAAAAAAAGCGTAGAGAAACTTGTTTAATAAAAAACTATTATAACACTAATTTTCTAATATTTTTTTTAACACATATTTAACAAATAGATTATAATTTTACAAGATTCACTTCTACATACTCAATTACCCTTACCATACCTACCCACAAACCCCTAACCCCCAAAGGGAAAACCCCTTATTTCACAAGAGCTTTTCAAGAACTTATTTTACCGTACAATTTTAAAATAATATACAATGATTAAAAAAATTACATTATTTACTATGATTCTACTCTTTTGTATTAAGAGTACTTTTGCTGATCCTATTAAAAAAAAGACAGCCATCCTTGTTGCTAACAAATGGATTAACAACATCCAACAGGGAAATACTAGATTAACACAAAAGAGTATAGCTTCAATCAAGGAAGTGTATCATGAAAATAGTTTAGTTTATTACTTAATAAATTTTAACGAAGGAGGGTTTGTAATTGTTTCTGCTGATGATGCTACCAAACCAATTCTAGGGTATTCTAATAAAGGTAAATTTGATACTTCTTTAGATACACCTCAAATGAAAGATTTATTAAACGCTTATAAATCTTTTGTTTATGAAAGTGCTAAAGCACAAAAAAGCAAGCGAACAATAGCGACTAAATCTGCCTGGAGTAAAATCTTAAATTCATCTAGAAATAAAACGCAAAGAAGAACCACTAAAATCGAACCCTTTATGGATGATATTTTATTTACGCAATCTAGTGGTTTTGAAAAATTTTGCCCAAGTGACAATGATGGCCAAGCAATTGTTGGATGTGTTGCAACAGCAATGTCTCAAGTAATGAGATACTGGGAATTCCCTTCTACTGGAAAAGGACAAATCTCTTATAACCATAATAAATACGGTAACTTAAGTGTAAACTTTGAAGAACAAAATTACAATTGGGATGCAATGTCTAAAACTAGAGCGGATAATGAAAATGCTAAACTTTCTTACCATGCTGGTGTAGCCGTTAGAATGAATTACGGAACTTCTGCAAACGGTGGATCAGGTGCGTACAGTGCTGATGCTTTAAGTGCTTTAAAAAGAAATTTTAAATACAGTAATGAAGCTTCAATGGTATACAGGTATCGTTATTCTGATCAAGAATGGAACAATCTAATAAAAGAACAACTTAACGAAAAAAGACCAGTCTTATACTCAGGTAGAAGTAAAAACCTTCAAGACCCTAACGCAGGCGGTGCAGGACATTTATTTGCTTTAGATGGTTACGACACAACAGATCAGGGTGATTTTTTCCACATTAACTGGGGATGGGCAGGAAGAAGTAATGGTTACTTTTATTTAACCGAAATGATTACACACGGAGGAAAGTATAACTGGATTGATAACAACGCTATTATGATCAACTTATACCCTTCAAATGTTGCTCCTAACTTTACTTCTAATCCTGTTAAATTTATTAGAGTTAATTCACCTTATTCTTATCAATTAGAAGTTGTTGATGAAAACAGAAAAGATAATGTTAACTTATCAGTATCAGAAATCCCATCATGGCTTACTTTAAACACTTCTAATGACACCTATACTTTAGAAGGAACTCCTTCAGAAAATGATTTTGGGACTCATAAAGTTATTATTGAAGCTACAGATGGAACCAATACAACAAAGCATGAATTTGATGTTTATGTATTAAAAAATAGTGAAGTTATTAAGAGTACCATTATTGACTTTGAAACAGGTGACTTCAGTCAAGCTGATTTTTCTAAAAATGAGACCCATCCTTTTTCAGTGATTAATAACAGTAATCACTTTAGTCAATCAAATTCAATTTCGGACAACCAAGAATCTGTTTTATCTTTAACTAAAGATTTTAATATTGCAACCAATTTAAAATTCGATTACTCAGTTTCATCTGAAAGTGGATATGATTTTTTAATTTTTAAAATTGACGGTAAAGTAATCAATAAATGGAGTGGTGAAGTTTCTTGGACAAACGCGAGTTTTAGAATTCCTGCCGGAGAACATAACCTTTCTTGGAGTTATAAAAAAGATGGATCAGTAAAGAAAGGAAATGACTTAGCAATGGTAGATAACATAACATACCAAACAATAGGTTTAGACGAAGAAGCTCCTTCAACTCCAGATAACCTAGAAGCTTTAAACATTACCGAAACTTCGTTAAATTTAGATTGGAATTTTTCAACTGATAATGTAAAAGTTAAAGAGTATAACATTTACCAAGATAACATTAAAATTTCATCTACTGAAGCTACAAATTTTGCATTAACAGGGTTAAATCCTAATACAAAATATACCTTCTCAGTAGAAGCTATAGACTATGCTGGAAACGAATCAAAAGATAAAAATGAAATCACTATAACCACACTAAACAAATCTATCTCTTATTGCGAATCAAAAGGTAATAGGATAAAATATGAATGGATAGACCTTGTTTCTTTTGGAGGTATGACTAATGCAACTGGTCATAATAATGGGTATGCTGATTTTACAAACCTAATTGCTACTGTTACCGCAGGAAACACAACGGATTTAACTATTAGCGCGGATTTTAGCGGGATTACGTATAAAGAGTATTTTAGTGTTTGGATTGACTATAATCAAGATGGAAATTTTGAAGAAAGTGAGAGAGTAGTGAATACATCTACTAAAAGTAAAGCAGACATAGTTACAAGTATTAAAATACCAGATAATGCTATGCTTGGTTCAACAAGAATGAGAGTTTCTATGAAGTATAATAGTGTACAAAATTCTTGTGAATTATTTGATGACGGAGAAGTTGAAGACTATACGGTAAACATAGTAAAGTCATCTGCACGTCAAAGTAAAACCCTAAAAACAAATAACAATGTTTTAATCGGTCTACAGATATATCCTAATCCAGTAAGCAAATTTTTAAATATTAGAACTGATAAAATACTTAAAAATGCACATTACAAAATTATTGATACAAACGGTAAAACTGTTGATGAAGATTCATTTTCTCCATCAATCAATATTGAAAAACTAAAAACAGGAGTGTATTTTATTAGAATATATGATGAAAACACCAAATATTCTAAATCATTTATAAAATCTAGGAAATAGTATTTCTAGTCTATTCATTATACTTGAATGCAAATAACCCTTAGAAAATATTTCTAAGGGTTTTTTATTTAAAAAAAGAAACAAAAAAACCTCAATCAAATTTGATTGAGGTTTGTGGGGAGAGCAGGATTCGAACCTGCGAAGTCGTAAGACAACGGAGTTACAGTCCGTCCCATTTGGCCGCTCTGGAATCTCCCCTCATTTAATAAAACTTCCAATATTAGGAAATTTTGTGACCGGGCTGGGGCTCGAACCCAGGACCCTCTCCTTAAAAGGGAGATGCTCTACCAACTGAGCTACCAGGTCAATTTCGCATTTACATATCTGCGATTGCGGGTGCAAATATAGAAGGTTTTATTAATTATACAAACTTTTTTTTATCAATTTTTAACAAAAAAAAACAATCAAAAATACACCTTCATAAAACAGTTCTCAATGTCAATATTAAAACACTCAGAATCAAATATTAAGAAGAATCTCCATACCTCTTAATACAAAAAAACCTCAATCATTCTGATTGAGGTTTGTGGGGAGAGCAGGATTCGAACCTGCGAAGTCGTAAGACAACGGAGTTACAGTCCGTCCCATTTGGCCGCTCTGGAATCTCCCCTCATAAAAAAAGCTTCTCGTTTATATACGAGAAGCTTTTTGTGACCGGGCTGGGGCTCGAACCCAGGACCCTCTCCTTAAAAGGGAGATGCTCTACCAACTGAGCTACCAGGTCATTTTTGCTTTTCACTTTTTCGTGTTTGCGGGTGCAAATATACGACCTTCTATTGGTTATGCAAGTTTTTTTACCAATTATTTCAAACAAAAAAACCAAAAAAAACTATACCGTTCTAACTAACAACAAGTTAATCACAAATCATTTAAATAAGCTTTTCTTACTTTCTTAAATAATTCCGAAGAATACACAAAATTCACTACTGCTTCATTATCTGTTTTAAATATTTCTTTGCTGCTTCCTTCCCACTCTTTTCTTCCATCTTTAAGAAACACAATCTTTTCGCCAATCTCCATAACCGAGTTCATATCATGAGTATTAATAACTGTCGTTATTTTATACTCATCTGTAATTTCCTGAATAAGGTTATCAATTACAATTGCTGTTTTTGGATCTAACCCAGAATTAGGTTCATCACAAAACAAATATTTTGGATTCATTACAATCGCTCTTGCAATTGCTACCCTTTTTTGCATTCCTCCCGATAATTCAGCTGGAAACTTTTTATTTGAATTCTCTAAATCAACTCTTTTTAACACAAAATTCACTCTCTCTAACATCTCGGCATCAGGTTGTTTTGTAAACATCTTTAAAGGAAACATTATATTTTCTTCTACTGTTTGTGAGTCAAATAATGCACTCCCTTGAAAAACCATACCTACTTCTTGGCGAAATTGTCTTTTATCTTCAATGGTCATTTCAGTATTTATTCTACCATCATATAAGATACTTCCTTTTTCTGGTGTATGTAAACCAACAAGAGACTTTAAAAAAACTGTCTTTCCTGATCCGCTTTGCCCAATAATTAAACTTGTTTCTCCAGGGTGAAATGTTGTAGTAATACCTTTTAAAACCTTAACCTCCTTAAATCCTTTGTGTAAATCTTTTACTTCTATCATATTAAGTTAATAGCATTTGAGTTAAAAAATAATTAGCTATTACTATAACAACTATAGTCCAAACTACTGATTGTGTACTTGCCTTTCCTACTTCCAAAGATCCTCCTTTTAC
Source organism: Tenacibaculum sp. nBUS_03 (assembly GCF_051201695.1). Taxonomy (GTDB): domain Bacteria; phylum Bacteroidota; class Bacteroidia; order Flavobacteriales; family Flavobacteriaceae; genus Polaribacter. The sequence continues at coordinate 1,500,210 of NZ_CP179214.1, forward strand.
AAAGTAACCATGATAGGAAGGTATTGTTGCTATTAAAAAAGCAAAAATTACTGTTTTTATTAAAGCATACGTTATTAAAAAAGGGTCAAATTCCATTTGTATTCCTTCTATAAAATCTGCTCCAGAGAACAGCCCTGATAAAACTCCTGTTACCCATCCTCCAAAAATGCCTAAAAACATTCCTAATACAATAAGAAAAGGATAAAAAAATACGGTTGCTATGATTTTAGGTAATACTAAATAGTTTAGGGAATTTATCCCCATAACTTCAAGCGCATCTATTTGTTCAGTTACCCTCATAGTTCCTATACTTGACGTTATATATGACCCTACTTTTCCAGCTAAAATAATAGAACAAAATGTAGGTGCAAATTCTAAAATCACCGATCTTTTTGCAGCAAAACCAATTAAACTCTTTGGTATAAATGGGTTTTCAAGATTCAATGCTGTTTGTAATGCTATAACTCCTCCTATAAAAAATGAAATAAACGCTATGATACCTATTGATTTATGCCCAAGTTCCTCTACCTCCCTAAACAAAGCTTCTTTAAATACTCTAGCTCTTTGAGGTCTTTTAAAAACTTGTTTTAGCATAATAAAATACTTTCCTACATGCTCTATATAATTCATTAATTGATAATAATTTTTCTTTTGCTAAAGTATAAAAAACCTTTAACTCTAACCATACTTATATGTTTAAGGTTTCTTTTTTAATTACCTTTGTCACTTCATAATTATTTTTTAAAATGAAAAAAAATCTTATTCTATTCTTTGCTTTTTTATTGACTGTTATGGCCTTTAAACCAGCAACCAAAAAAAATGATAAAAAACCAAAGCTTGTTGTTGGTGTCGTTATTGATCAAATGAGGTATGATTACCTTATCAGATTTTCAAAAAAATATGGTAATGACGGATTTAAACGCTTATTACGTGAAGGTTTTTCACTTGAAAATGCTCATTACAACTACATTCCTACTTATACCGCTGTTGGCCATACTTCTATTTACACAGGTACCACCCCTATAAATCATGGTATTATTGGGAATAATTGGTATGATAAATATTTAAAGAAATCTATTTACTGCGTTACTGACAAGAATTATAAAACGGTTGGTAATAAAGGTAAAGGTGGTGAAAAATCTCCATACAGAATGGTAACTTCTACTATAACTGATCAATTACGCTTGGCACAAAACATGAACGGAAAAACAATAGGTATAGCTATAAAAGATCGTTCAGCTATTTTACCTGCTGGTCATACGGCTAATGCCGCTTATTGGTTTGATGGTGGTAAAAGTGGACAATGGATATCATCTTCTTATTATATGAATAACCTACCTAAATGGGTACAACTTTTTAATGACTCTAAAAAAGCCGATACGTATTTAAACACACCTTGGAACACATTATATGATATCAATACCTATACTGAAAGTATAGCTGATGACAATAATTTTGAAGCTACTTTTAAAGGCGAAATGAAACCAATTTTCCCTCATAACATTCCTAAACTAAGAGCCAAGAATAATAATTATAGTATTTTAAAAGCAATTCCTGCTGGAAATTCTTTTACTACTGATTTTGCCAAAGCGGCAATTATTGGAGAAAACCTAGGTAAATCTAATTACACAGACTTTCTTACAGTTAGTTATTCATCTACTGATTATGTTGGACATCAATTTGGAGTTGCTTCAAAAGAGATTGAAGACACTTATTTACGTTTGGATAAAGACTTAGCTAGTTTATTTAAATTTTTAGATACTGAAGTTGGAAAAGGAAACTACACTCTTTTTTTAACAGCAGATCATGCTGCAACTGAAGTTCCTTCTTATTTAAAATCTGTAAAAATCCCTGCTGGCTATATAAAACCTGTTAAATTTTTAAACTTTTTGAAAAAAGTAACTACCAAATATTTTAAATCTGATAGCTTAATTGAAAATATTTCAAATTTTCAAATTTTCTTAAACAAAGAAAAAATCAATGATTTAAATCTAGATTATGAAAAAGTAGCTCAAACAATAGCTAACGAAGCGATAAACTATAAAGGGATTTATAAAGCTGTCACAGCTAAAACTTTACAGAATACAAATTTCACAAATGGAATTTTAAATTCTTTACAGAACGGATATAATCAAAAGTACTCAGGTGATATATTATTAATACCAACTCCTTCAACAATAATTTATCCTAAAAAAGGAACCACACATGGCTCAGGATATTCATATGATACTCATGTACCAATTATTTTTTATGGAAATGGTATTAAACAAGGAACTTCAAAAAGAAAATATGAAATTATAGACATAGCACCTACATTGGCTAATTTATTACAAATAGAATTTCCGAATGGAAACACTGGTAAAGTAATACATGAAGTTTTGAATTAAATAAATAAAAAGGCGCTAATTAGCGCCTTTTTATTTATTTAATTAATTCGGATTGTTTAATATAACTAATGCCCCAATTACTCCTGGCACCCAGCCGCAAAGGGTTAATAAAAATACAATAACAACAGAGCCACATCCTTTTCCTAGAACTGACAAAGGAGGAAAAAATATAGCTAATAAAACTCTTAATAAACTCATAGTTAATTTAAATCTTTATTATAAAGACGCTTCTTATTAAGTTTTGTTACATAAAAAAAGGAATGAATTAAATATTTAATTCATTCCTTTTTATTTATTGAAATAGAGTTTATTCTGCTTTTTTTATTATGCACAAATCATAGCCATCCCCTTTTCTATTATGTATTCTTATATCTTCAAAAATAATATTCTGTACCTTTTTAATCATTACTCTAATTTGAATTTCTCCTTCACCGAAAACACTATCTTTTACTTTTAAAAAAGCTTCGTAACCTCTTTTAACATTAAATTTTTCTTGCATGGTAAAGTTTTCATAAGGCATAATTCCTTTAGAAGTAGATTCCATTTCGCCATTTTCATTCCGAAATTGAATTTTAACATTATTCTCACTCTTACTTTTTACCTTAACTTCATAGGTAACTTCGTACTTATTATCTTCTGGTAAGTTAATATTCTCACTACATGATAAAAATGTTACACAAAATAATAACAATCTAAACTTATGTAAAAAACTAACTACCTTCATATATTTAATTATTAATTCTATTTTTAACCCCCTGTTATGGTACAAGTTTTAATTTTAAAATTAAACATATAACTTTTTATTCTCCCTACTTTATTAACTTTATTTAACAATAACTACATTATTTTACCAAAAAAAACAGCATTCATTAATAGTTTATTTGTTCCGTACCAAAACCCTCTAAAATTAGTATTATCAGTAAAGACAAGTACTTTACCACGACCAAAACTTTGAACTTTAAAAGGCACTGAGCTTTTCAATTCTTTTAAATTTTCTTTTGAAATGTACCCACTTAACAAAGGATTTTTAGTGTATTGAATTGGATTATTATAGCTTTTCTCGTCAGCTTTTAAAAACAACTTTGTGTTTCTAAATAAAGCTATTTTTTCATTTTTGTATCCAAAATTTATAGGATGTGAATTATCAATATCAGCTTCAAAAATTGCACCTCCAATTACTTGTGCTCCTGATTGTAGTCTTTTATTTTCAAATGACACATTATTAACTATACTGGTTTTGGGCTTGTTAAATTCTACTTTAATAACTTTTTGGTTAGCCAACAACTTTACAGCATTTCTATAACCAATTAATACTCCTCCGTTACGAACCCAAGTTTTTATTTTATTAATTATTGCCCCGTTTAAAGAATAGCTATTCGGAAGTATTAAGGTTGTATATTTACTTAAATCAACTCTTTCAAAATAGTCGGTATCTAACTTCGTTAACTTCATGTTAAATCGCTGATCAAATAAGTGCCATATTTCCCCAGCGTCATAACTAGTAATTCCATTTCCAACAATCATTGCCACTTTAGGCTTTTTTATTGTTCTAAAATTTCTACTTCCTAAATCAGCACCATTATTTAATCCAGTTGAAACTCCTTTTATTTTTACATTACTTTCTTTAGCTACTTCTCTTAAAAAATCAAACAGTTGATTACTATTTAATTTTTGATTTTGCACAGGTATAAAAATAGTTCCATAATCATATAATTCGCCATCATTACTAAACTTTTTCATTCCTACTTTTGCTCTAACTCCTTTGCCTAAAATTCTATGTAAAGCTTTAGGAGCATAGTATTCATTCCAAGGCATTAAATAACCTACATTACTTTTTACTTCAACACTACCTGTACTCTTGTTTAAACTTTTAATCTTCTTACCAACTAATGAAAGCGATTGATTTTTAATAAAATCAACTCCAAAAGCATGATTAAATGTCCAAGCAGAAACATCATAAAATAAACTATCTTTAAATGTTTTACGAACATCAAACATTGCTTCTACCAATCTTTTATTCTTTTGATTCATAGGAACTACATAGCTATAGCCTTTCTTAAACTTTTTCCCATTACTAGTTATATCAGATTTTAATTCATATATATTTATTTGGTGCCTTTTTAACACCTCAGCTAGATGGTACACTTTCCCTGCATCCTTTTCATCTCCAAAAACAATTGCTTTATTTTGTTTTTCATTTCTTGCTTCTTCATAAAAGCCTTGTTGGTACTTCAAAATCTTTACACGCATACTTTTCGCAGCTTCTAATGTTGACAAAGTAGCTGTAAATTGATTTCTAATGGTAAAGGGAAAAGTTAAAACTCCATTATCACTTTCTTGCGCATGACCTCGAGAACTACCTTGCTCAAATAAAATCCCTATGCTTCCATTAATATCAGGAAATGTTGAACCTTTACCATAATAAAAATCATCAAAATCTTCTTCAGAGTAATATAACGATCCTATTTTATCAAATGCTTTCGCATGATAAGTTCCTATTTCTCTTGTTAACTCTTGATTAAGCTCAGGTGTCAGGGGGTTTGTCCTTTCAGGTATTCCAGGTTGAAAGAAAAAAGTAGAATTAGTTCCCATTTCATGATGATCAGTCAAAACGTTAGGTAACCATTCATGAAAAGTTTTAATTCTAACTTTACTCTCAGGCAATTGTACTGGTAACCAATCACGGTTCATATCAAACCAATAGTGATTTGTTCTTCCTCCTGGCCAAACTTCATGATATTCTCTATCATTCGGGTCAGGATTAATATTATTTGCTTTATTAGTGTTTGCCCAATATGCAAAACGTTGAAGTCCATCAGGATTTAATGATGGATCAAACAGTATTATTGTATTGTTAAGCAATTCCTCTATTTTATTTCCTTCAGCAGCCGCTAAATAATAGGCAGCAACTAATGAAGCGTTAGATCCACTTGCCTCATTACCATGTATTGAGTAGCCTTGATAAACTACAATCGGTTGATTTGAAACATCAAAACTTCCATCATCAGTCAACCTAATATGATTTTGTTTAATTTCATCAAGATTTGTATGGTTTTTAGACGCTGTTATAGTGAGTAATAACAAAGGTCTTCCTTCATATGTTTTTCCTCTTTGATTAATAGTTATTCTATCTGACGCTTGTGCCAAAGCCTCCATATAAGTGACTAACTTATCATGAGTAATATGCCATTCACCTACTTCATGACCTAGGACTGATTTTGGTGTTGGTATATTTTTATTGTATGTAACATCTTTAGGAAGATAATAGGACAAATCTACTGTCTGAGCTTGAATGCTAATGCTTATAAACAACAAGCATAAAAATACGTTCTTCATTAGTTATTATTTGAATATAGCCAAAGATACTCATTCACATAATTAAATATATAACGCTAAATCTTTTAACATTATTTTAAGATTTTTCATTTTATTTAACGCCCAAAAACTTTGAATCTATTTATTCTTATTTTTTTATAAGAAAATACCCCTCTACAGTAAATAGGTTCTTCAAATGATATTATTTCAAAATCTTACGTACACAACACCGCTAAAAGGTTATTCCTTAGCACAGCATAACTGTTAGTTAAATTGCTCTAGCGAATACTGAACAAGAAGCTTAACTATAAACTAGGAAACTCATTCAAATATTTATTTTCAATGAGTTTTTGTTACTTTAGAGGAAAATCAAGTTTTAAATTTATGTATGTAAAAAAAACATATCCTTTAAAGGGAATGCTAAAATGGACAAGAAGATATACCTATGTGTTTTTACTATTAAGCACTATACCTGTTTTTTTGTTTGATATTTTAGGTTGGAAATGGCTTTATGTTCCTTGGCTTCCTCTAGGTGTATTAGGCACAGCTGTTTCTTTTATTGTTAGTTTTAAAAACAATGCTTCATATGATCGTTTATGGGAGGCTCGAAAAATTTGGGGAGGCATTGTAAATACTTCTCGCTCTTTTACAATTATGGTAAAAGACTTTATAAAAAGTGATGATATCTCAAATCACGAGTTAAAAACAATTCATAGAGAATTAATACATCGTCATATTGCATGGCTAACCGCTTTGCGTTATCAATTACGAAAGACTAAACCATGGGAAAACAATGTTAAACCTAACAAATCGAATAAAGAATTTAAAGAGAAAAACTTTGTTGTTATTGAACATACCGTGCCTATCAAAAAAGCAATAAATTTATATATTACTGATAATGAATATAAAGAAATATTCACTAAAGAAAATCAAGCCTCTCAATTATTAGGAATACAATCAAAACGCATAAAAGAAATTCAAAATAAAGGTTTAATTGATGATTTTCGCCATATGGAACTAGAAAAAATATTGGTTGAATTATATGCACTTCAAGGGAAGAGTGAACGAATTAAAAACTTTCCTTACCCTAGACAATTCGCTACTTTAAATTTTATTTTTATTTGGATTTTTATAATTCTTTTACCTTATGGCATGATGCAAGAGTTTGAAGCTCTGGGTGATCGTATTGTTGCATCATTAGCAAACCATGAATTTAAAACTGCTATTATGCACAAAATTCAAGAGTTCATTGCAATACATTTTGAGTGGTTTTCTATTCCTTTCAGTACGTTACTAGCTTGGATTTTTTACTCTATGGAGGCTATTGGAGATAATTCAGAAAATCCATTTGAGGGACGACCTAATGATGTACCTATCACTGATTTATCTAGGAGTATAGAAATTGACATACGTCAATTAATCGATGATACTGAGATACCTAAACCTTATAAATGGAAAAACAATATTATACTATAACTCTTAAATATGTTTTACCACAAAACACTTACAACCAACTTACCAATAAGCTTTTAATAAAATAAGCAAGTAGGGTAAAGAAAAATTAAACTGTCTTTATTAAGGAAACAATACAATTATAAAAAATGAAAAGTCAATTATCCCTTCTTTTACTATTTACCTTTTTATGCGCATCCAAAATAAGCTCACAGCAATCAAACTGGAGAGATGCCCCTTTGAAAAAAAATGCAAATTATTTCAATATTCTAAAAAATAATGAACAAAGAATATCTGCTGCTAAAAGAAGCACCAGCAGAGCTTCTAAAAAGCAAATAAAACAATTTAACCGTTGGAAAAACTTTTGGAAAGATCGAATTTTACCTGATGGTTCATTTGTCTCTGCTACCCATAATTACAATGAATTAAAAAAAGAAAATAAACGCTACTCTAATTTACGTCAGAAAAAATCAACAAGCTGGTCTTTATTAGGGCCAATTACTCCTCCCAAATCTTCGATTGGTTTTTATCCGGGTATGGGAAGAATAAATACAGTAGCTTTTAAGGGTAACGACACTAATACAATGTATGTTGGTACTCCAGGTGGTGGTATTTGGAAAACAACTGATGGTGGAAAAAACTGGACTGCCAAAGGAGATAACTTTCCTAATCTAGGTGTCTCACATATAGTAATTCACCCTACAGACTCAAAAACTCTATACCTAGCTACTGGTGATTATGATGGTGGACAAAATCGATCTGTTGGAGTATTTAAATCAGTTGATGCAGGTGAAAACTGGAGTGGAACAGGTTTATCTTTTTCTTTAAATCAAAACAATATTATAAGTAAATTACTTATTGATGCTAACAATCCAAATACCATTTTTGCTACCACTAAAAATAGTATTAAAAGATCCACTGACGGAGGTACTAACTGGACTGATGTTTTTACCGAAAATTTTTCTTCATTTAATGACATTCAATATAAAACAGGAAGTAGCTCTATAATTTACGCAACTACAAAATTTGGAACCTTGTATATTTCTAGAGATAATGGTACTACTTGGTCTGTTGCCTCTAAACCTTCCTCTTCACGATTAGATATTGCACAAACTGTTAATGATCCTAATTTAATTTTATCTCTTGATAGCAGTGGTATAGTTAGAAAATCAACTGATGAAGGAAAAACATGGACTACAGTATCAACAATTGATGGATATGCCTCTCAAGGTGGATACAATATGACTTTAGCTATTTCTCCTTTAGATAAAAACTTAATTTTAGCTGGTGGTATTGAGGGTTGGCGTTCAAAAAATGGAGGTACTAGCTGGGAAAAGTACTTAGATGGATATTGGCAACTTGGAAAACCATATTTTTATGTTCACTCTGATCATCATGATATGATGTTTATTCCTGGAACTAATACTGCGTTTTCAGTAAATGATGGTGGAATTTTTAAGGGAGACGCTTCTTCTGATGCAAAATGGACTGATTTATCTTCTGGTTTAGCTATCACTCAATATTATAATGTTTCTGGAACTCCCAAAGATCAAGGAAAGTTAATCATGGGAGCTCAGGATAATGATATCGCTATTTATGATGGTAGTAATGGCTTTAAAGGAGAAAACCCTGGTAGTGATGGCGTTGAAGGATTATGGGATTATTCAAATTCAAATATCGCTTGGAGTTGTAGTCAACTTGGGGGAATGAATAGGACTTTAGATGGATTTAAAACTGCTGCCACTGGAGTAAACACCCCCTCTGGAGCACCTTTTGTTTGGGAGTTAGAAATACATCCTACTGATCCAAGGACTATTTTTGGAGGTTTTGGAGACATCTATAGGTCTACTGATAGAGGAGACAATTGGATTAATTTAAATTCATCAGTAGGCAGCGTTGAATTTATTTCAATAGCTCCTTCAAATGCTAATGTAATATATGTTTCTGGTCAGAGTGGAGTTGTAAAAAAAACAACAAATGGTGGAACAACTTGGACTAGCGTTACTTTACCCCAAAGAGGAAATGTGAAAAGTATTGAAGTACACCCAACAAACCCTTCTGAAGTATACATAGCATATTCAGGATACTTAGCTGGGAAAGTTTTTAAATCTACAAATGGTGGTTCTAGCTGGACTAATATAACAGGAACTTTACCCAATATACCTACACATAAAATAGTATACAGAACAGGTAGTTCTGATGGCGAATTATTTTTAGCTACTGATTTAGGTGTGTACTACAGAACAAACTCAAAAGGAGACTGGATTAGGTTAGGAAGTGGATTACCTAACGTTATAGTTCATGACATTGAAATTCATTATGCCACTAACAAACTTAGAGCCGCTACTTACGGTAGAGGTGTTTGGGAAGCCTCTATAAGCCAATCTGCTTTAGGTACAGAAGAAAACAAATTACCTAAAAACGCTATATCTTTATTTCCAAATCCAACAAATAACAAAAACATTAACGTTAAACTAAATAATCTTACTGGAAAAACAAACATACTCATATACAATATAATTGGAAGTGTTGTTAAAAATTTAATCATTGAAAAGTCTGAAAAAAATATTAGTCTTGCTGGCTTCTCAAATGGGATTTATTTAGTTAAAATCACTAACAATAATAAAAGTATCACTAAAAAGTTAATTGTAAAATAATTTGATTAAAATCAAACATGGAATAAATAATTATTTATTCCATGTTTTTATTAAATTTCTTATGAAAAAAATCTGCATATTATTCTTATCGCTATTTACATTTATTAGTTGTAACGAATCACTGAAATTGTTATCAGCTACAAAACAAATAGTTTTCCCTGGCAGACCAACCGAAAAAGCATTCACTAATTATATTTTAAAATTTTCTGTTGACTACAATACTCAAATAAATGTTGACAGTATTAAAGTATCTCAAGGTGATAAACACCATACAACAACTAAGTATCTGTTAAAATCTGAAAATGCTTCTTCCTACAGTAAGTCAATAACAGAAAAAGGTATTTATACGATAGAAATTCCACTTAAAAACATTCACAATCAAAACAGTTTATCTACTAAAAATAATATACTACTATACTTAAAAGAAAATAATAAGCTCAAAGAGTTTAAAGTAAGTAAATTTAAAAACGAAGAAAAAAGAAAAAGATAGTAAACAAAAAGCCTAACTAATTAGTTAGGCTTTTTGTTTACTAATCATGTCGTTACATTTAAATAACGATATAGTTAAACGTTGTTTTAATGAAAATACTATATTTTCTTCATCTAAAATGTATTAAGCATTTATTTGTTCCAAGCATTTTTGAATAGTTTCCTCCTGCATATCCTCATACCATTTTACCAAGCCATAGACTGGCTCACCTAGATCTTTTTCAAATAACGCTTGATTGGAAGTTCCTTCATATTTGCGTTTAGCATCATCAGTACCCAAATTCGAAGCAAAAATACCAGCTGCACTTACAGGAAGAAAGTCTTCATAAACCATTGGTTCTATACTTAAATACCCTTCCACTAATAACTGATTGATATCTGCTTTTGTGTATAGTCTATTTTGTGATAATTTATTTACTTTTTCCGAAATAAAATAATGAAAATAGGCTAATTCTTGAGATTGCATTTCCATGTAACTATCTGGAAAAACTTTAAAATTTTCTTTTAATAGTTCATTATATTCAGTTGAGTTTTCAGCGGTTGGTGACCCTCCTATTTCTCTACGTGTTTTACTTAATAGCTCATTATATAAATCTTGTCCTTTTTGTGTTAATGCCACACCACGCTGTTCAATCTCACCAAAACGAGCTTTGTGTTCCCCCAACTCTTCACTTCCTGTGCTATTTTTAAAAGATACTTTCTCGGTCAAAGCCTTAAAACTTGTTTGACGTAATAAAATTGGACATTTTCTTGCTGGTGGTCCTTCTATAGTGTCTTTTGGAGGAATATTACGAGCCTCCATACTACTTTGCACTTTATCTATATCTAAAGTTCTCGGGGTTAAATGATTAATATGCGGACCTTTAAACGCAACTACATCAGCAATCAAACGATGCTGATCTAATAACATTTGATACATATTATAATCTACTGTAGCTGTTTCATGCCATCTAAAAGATTCCAATGCTTCTCGAACAAAAGTTTCAACATCTTCTTCAATTAATCCCCCGTCTTTTTCATACTTATCTATAAATTCTATTGTTTTGTCCGTAAAAATCTGACGGTCTTCAAGAATCGATTCAACATTACTTCGAAGCTGATTATCATCAATTAAGTCTAAACGTAATAAAGAAGTAAAAACTCTAAATGGTGCCTGATTAAGTGCTGTATTATCAATAGCTCTGAATGCTGTAGCATGTACAGGAACACCAGCTGGTGCCAAATCATAATATCCAACAGGATACATACCCATAACTTTAAATAAACGTCTCATCGTAAATAATTCCTCAGGCTTGCCTAAACGAATTGCACCATGACGCTCCACATTTAATCTAGATAGTTCTCCAGTTCGTGATAATTGCTCCTTGTCTTCCTTCGACTCTGAAAGTACCTTTTCATTAATATCATGAACCAAATCTAACAGTTCACCATAAAGAGGAACCTCCTCCTTATACATATCAGACATAATCTTTGAAAAGCGACTGCGAATATATTCTGGAGAAACAAAATCTTTAATAGCATTACCAGCTTCTACTATGCTTTTTGATGACATATTTTAATAAATTTTACCGCAAAAATAAAATGTATTTCTTTTAAAACTAATATATTATAATTAAATTTACACCTTAAGTATTTATTTTTAATCAAAAATAACATAAATAACACAAATAAAAGTTAATTTGACATTAAAGCTAGATTTTAAAGATTATGGATAATCAATTTGATTACATAGACAAACAAATACTACAAAAACTTCGTGTAGATGCAAGGAAACCCTATTCTAAAATAGCGGAGGAACTCAAAGTTTCAAATTCGTTAATTCATCAAAGAATGAAACGATTAACAAGCGATGGTGTTATTAAAAACACTTCTTTTATCGTTGATGAAAGAAAGTTAGGCTACAAAACGAAATCCTATACTGGAATTCGACTTAGAGAAGCTAGATTTGCTAAAGATGTAATGAAAGAACTTGAAAAAATTGAAGAAATTGTAGAATGTAATTTCGTTTCAGGTAATTACGCCATTTTTATTCTAATTTTTGCCAAGGACAATGAACATCTTCAAAAAATATTATATGATAAAGTTCATCTTATTAATGGAGTAGCAGGCACAGATTCATTTATTTGCTTTGATACAGGTTTCAAAAGGAGTATTCCTATTAAATAATTCGCAAATGAAACTTTTTGTCTATTCGCTACAAATTTAGAACCTAAAAATTTAGAACAAACATAGTAAATTCATGTATTATTTCGTTAACCCTTAGTGTTTTTACAATGTTATAAATAACTGAATTTATTGTATTTTAAATCTTAAAACGAGTATTTTTACACTTAGCTAATTTTATTTTGTCACCCTAGAATACTATGGATAATATGGAAAACAGCACAGAACTAATTAATAAACTAACAGCTATTGTTGGTAATAAATATTTACTAACAGATACATCGAGTAAACAGGCCTATTGTAAGGGTTTTAGATTTGGCTCTGGAGAAGCATTTGCTGTTGCTAAACCAGCTACCTTATCAGAAACATGGAAAATTTTACAGATTTGTGTTGCAGAAGACATAATCGTTATTATGCAAGCCGCAAATACAGGGCTAACAGGAGGTTCTACACCGAATGGAAATGACTATGATCGCCCAGTATTAGTTATTAGTACTATGAGAATTAATGAAATTCAAATTCTTGACGAAGGAAAACAAATTGTTGGTTTGGCTGGTAGCACATTATTTGGTTTAGAAAAAAAATTAGCTCCTTACGGAAGAGAACCGCATTCCGTAATTGGCTCTTCTTGTATTGGTGCATCTATTGTTGGAGGTATATGTAATAACTCTGGTGGGGCATTAGTTAAAAGAGGTCCAGCATACACCCAACTTTCTTTGTATGCTCAAATTAACGAACAAGGCGAGTTATTATTAGTGAATGAATTGGGTATTGATTTGGGAAGTACTCCCGAAGAAATTTTAACTAATCTTGAAACCAATAACTATACAGAGAAACAGGTACAGTTTCCAAATAAATTAGCATCTGATAATGAGTATCATGAAAGAGTTAGAGATGTCAATGCAAATACTCCCGCACGTTTTAATGCTGACGGAAGAAGATTATATGGTGCATCGGGATGTGCTGGTAAAGTTGCTGTATTTGCAGTTCGTTTAGATACGTATCCAATTCCTAAACGACACCAGGTTTTTTATATAGGGACTAATAATCCAGAGGTATTGTGGAAAATAAGAAGAGATATTTTATCCAACTTTAAAAGCTTACCTGTTTCAGGAGAATATCTTCATAGAGATTGTTATGATGCTACAAAAAAATATAGTAAAGATACATTTGTTGTCATTGATAAAATGGGACCAAACTTCATACCTAAATTATTTTCGTTAAAACGAAAAGTAGATTTGATTGCAAGTAAATTTAAATTTCTACCCAGTAAATTTTCGGATAAATTAATGCAAAGTATGAGTAAAATTTGGCCAAATCACCTCCCTAAAAGAATGGAACAATATAGAGATCTGTATGAACATCATTGGGTTATCGAAATGTCTGATGAGGGGATAGATGAGGCTAACTCGTATTTCAATGACTTCTTCAAAAGTAATGAAGGTAGCTATTTTGCCTGTACCAAAAAAGAAGGTAAAAAGGCATTACTTCATCGATTTGTAGCTGGAAGTGCTATAGGTAGATATCACGCTATTCATCAAAAAGAAGTAGGTGACATGATGTCTATGGATATTGCTTTCCCTAGAAATGAAAAAGATTGGTTTGAAAAATTACCGCAAGAGATAGACGATTTACTTGAAGTAAAATTATATTATGGCCATTTATTCTGTCATGTCTTACACCAAAACTATGTTGTAAAGAAAGGAGTTGATGCGAAAGCCTTAAAAAAAGAACTACTAAAAACATTTGATGCAAGGGGAGCAGAGTATCCTGCTGAACACAATGTAGGTCATGAGTATTTTGCTAAACCAACGTTACAAAATTTTTATCAAAAATTAGATCCAACAAATGCATTTAACCCTGGTATTGGACATACTAGTAAATGTAAACACTGGAAATAAAACTTCTTATATTTTTTATATTTAAAATTATTACCTTTTATAAAGCGAAATGATCGATAAACTACTTTTACAATCTCTTAAAAATGATCTTTCAGGAGAACTTTATTTTGACAACCTTCATAAAAACATTTATGCTACTGATGCTTCTGTATATCGTAAAATACCGCTAGCGGTTGCGTATCCTAAAAACAAAGAAGATATAAAAAAACTAATTTCTTTTGCTACTAGAAATAATAGTACTTTAATTCCTCGTACTGCAGGAACTTCTTTAGCAGGACAATGCGTTGGAGATGGAATTGTAGTTGATGTATCTAAATATTTCGTCAATATGCTTGCCTTTGATGAAAAAGCAAAAACTATTACAGTTGAACCAGGTATTATTCGTGATGATTTAAATCGTTTCTTAAAACCTTTTGGTCTTTTTTTTGGACCAAACACCTCAACTTCAAATCGTTGCATGATTGGTGGTATGGTAGGGAATAATTCATCAGGTAGCACATCAATTCGTTACGGTGTTACTCGTGACAAGGTAATAAGTATTGAAGGGCTTTTAAGTGATGGAAGCGATGTTATTTTTTCCGAAATTGACTCTCTTGAATTCCAGCAAAAAAAATCAAGTAATTCTCTTGAAGGTAAAATTTATAGTGCAATTTTTAAGGAACTTTCACAACAAAGCATTCAAAAAGAAATAAAGACAGAATTTCCTAAAGAAAGTATTCATCGAAGAAATACTGGATATGCTGTTGATGAATTTTTAACTTCAGATTTATTTGGTGGTGATCAACCGACCATAAATCCTGCTAAGTTTTTATCTGGAAGTGAGGGTACCTTAGTTTTTTCTACAGCAATTACTATTCAACTTGACGACTTACCTCCTAATCAAAGCATTATGGTTTGTCCTCATTTCACCAGTGTAAATGAAAGCTTAAAAGCTACAGTTACAGCTATGAATCATAATTTATATGCTTGTGAACTTATGGACAAAGTAATTTTAGACTGTACAAAAAATAACCGTGAACAAGTAAAAAATCGTTTCTTTTTAAAAGGAGATCCAGAAGCTGTGTTAATGCTTGAAGTATCTGCTAATACACTAGAAAAAGCTGAAGATTTAGCTGACAAACTTATAAAAGATTTAGAAGCTAATAACTTTGGGTATCATTACCCTAAAGTTTACGGAAAAGATATTGCTAAGGTTCACCATTTAAGAAAAGCTGGCTTAGGGTTATTAGGTAATATTGTTGGCGACATGAAGGCTGTTGCTTGTATTGAAGATACAGCAGTTGCCTTAAATGATTTGCCTGAGTATATTGAAGAGTTTACTCAAATCATGGATAAATACCAGCAAGATGCAGTTTATTATGCTCATGCTGGCGCAGGTGAATTACACCTACGCCCTATTTTAAATTTAAAAAAGAAGAAAGATGTTTCTCTTTTCAGAAAAATAACTACTGAAACTGCCCAATTAGTAAAAAAATATCAAGGTTCATTTAGTGGTGAACATGGAGATGGAATTGTTCGTGCAGAATTTATCCCGCTAATGATTGGTGAGAATAACTATCAATTATTACGTAGAATCAAGAAAGCTTTTGATCCTAATAACATTTTCAATAAAGGAAAAATTACTGATGCTTTTCCTATGGATAAAAGTTTACGTTATGAAATTGATAGAAATGAACCAGAAATTGAAACAATACAAGACTTTTCAGATAGTGAAGGTATATTAAAATTAGCCGAAAAATGTAACGGTTCTGGAGATTGCAGAAAATCCCCAGAAGCTGGAGGAACTTTATGCCCTAGTTATAGAGCTACACGAAATGAAAAAGAAACTACTCGTGCACGAGCTAATACTCTTCGTGAAGTACTAACTAACAATACAGCAAAAAACAAGTTTGATTCTAAAGAATTAAAAAACATCTTAGACTTATGTTTAAGTTGTAAAGCTTGTGCTACAGAATGTCCTAGTAATGTTGATATTGCTTCTATGAAAGCAGAGTTTTTGTTCCAATATCAAGAAACCAACGGTTATTCCTTCCGAAATAAAATGTTTGCAAATAATGCTAAATTCAATAAACTCGGAAGTAAACTTCCTAGAATTACTAATTTTTTCACAAATACGATTGTTGCTAAAAAAGTACTTGGTGTAGCCACTGAAAGATCAGTACCTAAATTAACAAAACAATCTTTAGATGTCTGGCTACGAAATCACACAGAGAAAATATCAAAAAAGATAGTGTACCTGTTTAATGATGAATTTACAAACTATTATGATACTGAAATTGGAAAAGACACGGTTATCGTATTAGAAAAATTAGGTTATTTCGTTAAAATTGTTAAACATGCTGAGAGCGGTAGAAGTTATATTTCTAAAGGTTTTTTAAGAGAAGCTAAAAATATTGCCAATAAAAATATTTCTATTTTTAAAAATTTAATTTCAGAAGAAACACCTTTAGTTGGTATTGAACCATCTGCGATATTGACCTTTAGAGATGAATATATTCGATTAGCCGACGATAAAAAAAGTGCTCAAAAAATTGCGAAAAACACGTTCACAATAGAGGAATTCCTTGCTAGAGAAAATGAGAAAGGAAAGCTAGATTTGAACCTTTTTAGTAAAAAACACAAAGAGATTAAAATTCACGGCCACTGCCATCAAAAAGCATTATCTAGCACCCATGCATCCTTTAGTATTATAAATATTCCTAAAAACTATAAGGTTACCATCATGAATACTGGATGCTGTGGTATGGCTGGTTCTTTTGGTTATGAAAAAGAACATTATAAAATTAGTATGCAAGTTGGTGAAGACACTTTATTTCCTAAAATTAGAAACTGTTCTAAGCAAACAGAAATTGTTGCAGCAGGAACGAGTTGTCGACATCAAATATACGACGGTACCAAACGTATTGCTAAACATCCAATAACAATTTTAAAAGAAGCTTTTGCTTAATTTTATAAAAATAAAAAGCTTAATATTTAATTATTGAGCTTTTTATTTAAATTACCCATCTAAAAAACAACAGCTTAACCAAGTTTATTTCGTATATTTAAGAGTTCTGTAATTTTAAATATACAATTATGTCAAAAAGTAAAATAATCATTAACTCTGCCTTACTCATTTTTGGAGGCATTGTTGGGTTCTTTTTCTTAATGAAAATATTGGGTTTAAATAATGTTTCTGAATTACGTTTATTAAATTTTGTTTTTGTGCTTTGGGGAATTAACAAGGCTATAAAAACAAATATTAAACTAAATAAAGAATCGTTATATTTCTCAAACTTTTCAATAGGAATAGGAACTTCCGTTTTAGCAGTAGGACTTACAATTTTAGGTTTAATCGTATATGTAGGTTTTATTGATCCTGAATTAATAACTGTTTTAGGAAATTCTTCATTTTGGGGTAAAAACCTAAATTTATCTTTAATTATTTTTGCCTTAGCTATTGAAGGAATTGCATCATCAGTTATTTGTTCATTTATTTTAATGCAGTACTATAAGAATTATAAAATATCAAATACTTCTATTGCTTAAAAACTTGAATTTAATATAAAAGGGTTTCAATTAAATTTGAAACCCTTTTATTTATAATAAAAACATTACTTCTTACTATAGCTTATCTTGTTCTTTATAATCTCTTCACAAACAAATGTTGCAAAGTTTTTATCTCTATATATATCATGATTTCCTTTTACTTTTAGAATAGGTAAATTCATTATTTTAAACCAAGTATCCTTAGGCACAAACTTATCATTTTCTGAAAAATATAAGAAAATATTACCCAAAGGTTTTTTAGACTCATATCTTAATCTAGTAGAAGAAATACAGTACATTAATAATTTTCTATTACTTTGCATTGCAAAATTCCAAGCTATAGTTCCTCCTATACTAAACGCAAGTACTATTGTATCATTTTGTTTTTCAATTTCGAAAAGTTTATAAATAGCTTTTTCAATACCGCCATTTACAAATTGCTGATGCAGGTTTTCTTCTGTATAAATCGTTGTATTAATTTCAGCTAGTTCACAGCTATCATAAAAAACAATTTCAAAATCATTTTTTAATAGTTCTGTATAATTTGTTAACCATGTAGCCTTCTTTTTCCCCCATAAATCTGAAAGAATAATTAATCTTTTCATCATTTTAAGTTATTTTATATACCATAAGAAGGTGTATAAATAGAAAGTAACTCAAGAGTTTTATTTTTTTAAAAACACTTCAGCCATCATACAACGAGCACTTCCACCACCACAGGTTTCAATAGTTTCAAGTGAACTGTGTATTATTTTACAATGCTTTTCAATTATAGCAACCTGACTTGAAGTTAATGAACTGTATGCGGAAGAGCTCATTATTAAAAAACGTTGGCCACCAGACCCTACAAGCTGTAACATATTCCCAGCAAATTGAGTTACTTGTTTTTCAGTTATAGCAATTATTTCTTTTCCATCAAGCTTCAAATGCTTTAGCACCTCTTTTTTTTCTTTTTTATCATCAATTGCGTCTAAGCAAACTATAGCAAAAGTTTCAGCAACACACATCATAACATTAGTATGATAAATAGGTTCTCTAGTACTTTCTACTGTTTGATTTGCTACAAAAACCACAGGTGTATATTCAAAGTCTTCACAAAATTCAATGAATAACTCTTCATCTGCCCTTGGGGATAAAGCGCAATAAGCTTTTCGGTTAGTACGATCTAAAATCATACTTCCAGTTCCTTCCAAAAAAACACCTTCTTGTTCAGCTTCAGAATAATCAATAACATTTTCTATTATAAATCCTTTATTTTCTAGAACCTCTAAGACATCATCTCTTTTTTCAAGTCTTCTGTTTTCAGCAAACATTGGATATACAGCAACATCACCATTTTCATGAAAAGAAATCCAATTGTTAGGAAATAGAGCATCTGGTGTATCTGGTGTTTTAGTATCTTCAATTACAACGACATCTATTCCTTGTGCCTTTAATTTACCAACAAAAACATCAAACTCTTGCTGTGCTTTAACATTAATAGTTGCAGGTAACATCCCAGCTAATTCTTGTTGATAATAATTATTTACAGCAGTTTGTTCATTCATCCTAAAACTAGCAGGGCGAACCATTAAAATAGTATTGGTAGTTTGCTTCATACTACGAAGGTAAAAATATTTCTTATTTTTTATGCATTATATCAGCTAAATAGCTAGCATCTTTTGAAACTCCCCCTAATGTTGCTGACCCCCTAGTATACATCCAAGGCAACCCGATAAAATATAAGCCCTCTATGTTACTTACACCTCTATAATTTTTAGGATAATTTGCTTCATCTAACTCTAATCCTTCAATCCATTTAAAATTTGGGCGATATCCTGTAGCCCAAATAATATTTTTAATACTAGATATTTTATTCTTTTCAAAAAGAATGTCATTATTAAATGCATCTTTTGTTCTTCCAACGCAAACGACATTTTTTCTAGAAAGTATTTCTTTTACATCAGTTCCAATTACTGGTTGTGAAGAAGAACTAATTTTTTTACCAATCCAACTATACTTACTGTAACTTAAAAAACCAATTAAAGTAAACCACCACCATAATGTTTTACCTAAAAACTGTTGAGGTAACGATTTTACAGATGTATCTCCCGAAAAATAAACCGTCCTAGAAGAGTTTTTTGAAATCTCATTTAAAATTTGGTACCCTGAGTCTCCTCCTCCTACAACCAATGTGTCTCCTTTTTGTAACTGATTTTTATTTTTGTAATAGTTACTGTGCATTTGAAGTATACTATCAGATATTTTAGTATGACAAGGAGGGGTGTAAGGAATATGAAAAGGTCCTGTAGCTACCACTACGTTTGTTGCCTCGATATTTCCATCTTTATACTTAATAGAAAATCCGTCTTTAACTTTGCTAACGGAAGTTACTAAAGTATTTAACTGTACAGGTATTTTAAACTTTTTTACATAGGATTTAAAATAATTGCTAACCTCAATTTTTGAAGGGTAATACCCTTTTGGAGCATTAAATTTTAATCCAGGTAAATGATTGTATTCAGTGGGAGTAAAAAGTTTTAAAGAATCCCATCTATTCAACCATGAAGCACCTATTTCATTTTCTCCATCAAGAACTACAAACTTTTTGTCCATTTTTTTTAAGTGGTAAGCCATAGACAATCCTGCTTGTGCTCCTCCAATTACTACATAATCTAACATCTAGTACCCTTTATTGATTTTAGACACAAAGGTAAATACAAATAAACGCATCAACACTAAGTTCTCATGATACTTTTTGGAATAATTAAAAAGCATTAAAATATACTAACACTGATATTTTATAATTAGATATATTTAATCCTAGTAGTTAATTTTTTTTGATAAATTTACTTACACTTTATAATCAAATAAATTGCATGTTATGAAAAAAATTGTTTTATCATTATTAACAATTCTGTTGGGTATTTTGGCTTTTGGATTGACTTTGTATTTTATTCAATTTATTTTTAGAGATGTAATTAAAATACATGATATATATAATTTAAAATGGATTTCTATTCTGTTTTGTTTTATTGGTTTTTTTGTAAGCGGATTAGTAACAAGAAAAATATCTCTCAAATATATTCCTCTACTAGCTATACAATTTTACCCATTTTATCGTTTGGATAAGTTATATTTCCCTTTTTACCTTATAATTATTCTCTTTTCATTATTTGGTTTATTCTTAGCTAGAAAAGAATTAAAAAGGACTTATAAGTTCATTACATTATTTTTTACCTTTACAATTTTAATTGGTTATCTATTTTCTCAGCCTTTAATTATAAAAAAGGAATATTTCTATATATATCAAGGAGATTATTTTAATGCAAAATTAATTTGGGGCTCTATTGAAAGAACTAAAACTTTACCTCCATTAAATTTATATGATAAAGAGAATAAGAAAATTAGTTTACCCAAAACCTTAACTAAAAAAACAATTATTACATTTTGGGCTACTTGGTGTAGTTCATGTTTATTGGAAAAACCACAACTTGAAAAAATAAAAAAAGAGTTTAAAAACTCCAAAGACATACTTTTTATAGATGTTTCTTTAGATAGAAATAATAAGAGGTGGATAAATTATCTAATTAAAAATACTCCACAAGGATTACAAATTATATCAAAAAATAGAGGGGAAGATAAAACTTCTCTTAACATTACAGGAATTCCTTTTAGAATTTTAGTAAATAATAAAGGAGATTATAAGGCATGTAGAGATTTAGCTACTATGAGGAGTTTAATACAACAAAACGACTCTATTTATAATGCATTCATATATAGAAAGCCGGAATTTAAAAAATATGTTCCTACTGAAAAAGAAAAAGAGTATTATAAATCAATAAACTATTAAAATACTCCTCCCTTTAAATTCATAAAAATAACATCCTTTAATTGTTCTTCTAAAACATTAATCGCTTTTTTGCTTCGCATACCTGATTTACAGTAAACCACTATTGGTTTTGAAGCATCTAGTTCTAAGTATCGTTGTGAAATTTCTCTTAATGGAATGTGCTGTCCTCCTATATGGTATTCTTCACGTTCCCAGTTTTCTCGAACATCTAATAAATTATATATCTCTAAATTCTTTTGTAATTCATCCAACGAAATTTCATTATTCATTGATTTTATTCCACAGAAAAAATCATAGTCTTCTTCTAATTCGGTAACCTCAGCTTTTTCGGTTCTTTCAAATTTTAATACCATCTGACGCATACTTAATGTGTCATACATCAATAATTTATTAGCCAATACCTCTCCAATTTCACAAATTATTTTGATTGCTTCATTTGCTTGTAGGCTCCCTATAATTCCAGGTAGCACTCCTAAAACCCCTATTTCCGAACAATTAGGAGATTCATCTGGTTTTGGAGGTGAAGGATATAAACACCTATAAGTTGCACTCTTTTTGTAATTAAAAACACTCACTTGACCTTCAAACTTAAAAATAGCACCATACACTAAAGGCTTATTAGTTAGTATTGATGCATCATTCGTTAAATATCTTGTAGAAAAGTTATCACTTCCGTCTACAATAACATCATAGCTTTCAAATAATAAAATTGCATTTTCGCGAGTTAACTTTTCTTTATATACTATAAAATTCACAAATGGATTTAATTTAGACAATCGTTTTGATGCCGTTTCAGCTTTTGACAAACCAATATCATCTATTGTGTATAGAATTTGACGTTGTAAATTACTTTGATCTACTTCATCATCATCTATAATTCCAATAGTACCTACTCCTGCAGCAGTTAAATACTGTAAAACAGGACACCCTAACCCTCCAGCTCCAATAACTAAAACTTTTGACTTTTTTAACTTCAACTGCCCCTTTTCTCCTATTTTATCTAAAATAAGATGACGGTTATATTGTTTTTTTTCTTCTGGAGTTAAACTCATTTTATTAATTTTCTTTTTCTTTAATAATAAATATCTCAAAGAAACTTTAATCCTATTTAGTTAACTAAATACTTCCCAATCTTTCCAAACTACTTCTAGTTTTTTTTCTTTTAGCATAGTTACAATCTCTTCAGTACTACGTTCATCAGATATTTCAAATTGCTCTAACGATTGTGGTTCTACTGAATATCCTCCGGGGTTTGTTTTTGATTCTGCACTAATAGAAGTTGCTCCTAAATTAACAATATTATTTCTAAAAACTTCACTTTCTCTAGTAGACATTGATAATTCAACATCCTCGTCAAACAGACGAAAAGCACAGATTAACTGTACCAAATCTGAATCAGTCATTTCAACTTTTGGTTCTAAACCTCCTGAGTGTGGACGCAATCGTGGAAATGAAATAGAATATTTTGTTTTCCAATAAGTTTTTTGTAAATATTTTAAATGTAACGCTGTAAAAAAACTATCTGCACGCCAATCTTCCAAACCAAATAAAGCACCTAACCCTATTTTATGAACTCCTGCTTTCCCTAACCTATCAGGAGTTTCTAAACGATACTTAAAGTTAGATTTCTTTCCTTTAGGATGATGTTTTTTATACTCCTCTTTATGATACGTCTCTTGATATACTAAAACCGCATATAAACCATTTTCAATAAGTAGTTCATACTCCTTTTGATCAAGTGGTTGAACTTCTATGGTTATATTTGAAAACTGAGAACGGATTAGTTTGATTGCATTATTAATATAAGTTACACCAACCGTTTTATTTGCCTCACCAGTTACTAATAAAATATGGTCATATCCTTTGTTTTTTAGAAAAGCAACCTCTTTTAATATTTCTGTATCTGTTAAAGTTCGTCTAGGTATTTTATTCGTTAAACTAAATCCACAATAAGTACATATATTTTGACACTCATTACTTAAATACATTGGAGCGTACATTTGTATGGTATTTCCAAAACGCTTTTTAGTTAACTCACTACTCATTTGAGCCATTTCTTCTAAAAACGGCTTTGCTGCAGGTGAAATTAAAGCTTTAAAATCTTCTAAACTCCTTTTATTTCTTATTAAAGCTTGTTTAACATCAGATGTAGTTTTATTGAAAATACTTTGCAATTCTATATTCCAATGATATTTATTAAAAGTATTTATGAAACTTTTATGTTGTTCGGTTTTCATAAAATTCATTCTACATTTTTATACTTACTTTTTAGGTAACTAAAAAAGAAAGCCTAATTTTATTAACTTAAGAAACTTGTTAATGGACTACTAGCTTCAGCTTTATCTCTAACAGGTGCTAATTTTGCTTCATAAGCCATTCTTCCAGATTCAACTGCCATTTTAAAAGCCTTTGCCATTGCTACTGGGTTTTTAGAAACTGCAATTGCAGTATTCACTAATACCGCATCAGCTCCAATTTCCATTGCATATGCAGCATGCGATGGCGATCCTATACCAGCATCAACAATAACAGGAACATTAGATTGCTCTATTATTATTTCTAAAAACTCTAGGGTTTTTAATCCTTTATTACTACCAATTGGCGCTCCTAGCGGCATTACACATTGTGTTCCTACCTCTTCTAAACGTTTACATAAAACTGGATCAGCATGAATATAAGGCATAACTACAAAACCTAATTTTACTAACTCTTCAGCAGCTTTTAATGTTTCAATAGGGTCAGGTAATAAATATTTGGGGTCTGGATGAATTTCTAATTTAACCCAATTTGTTGCCAACGCTTCTCTTGATAATTCAGCTGCAAAAACTGCCTCTTTTGCAGTTCTAACTCCAGAAGTATTAGGCAATAAATTAATTCTTGAATGATTCAAATGTGATAATATATCATCGTCTTCATTTTGAACATCTACTCTTTTTAAAGCAACAGTTACTAACTCACTTTCCGAAGCGACTATAGAGTCTTTCATTAATTGAGATGAACTAAACTTTCCTGTTCCTGTAAATAATCTGGACGAAAAAACTTTATCTGCTATTGTTAGTTTAGTATTCATTATATCTATTTATTATCATCTAATTTATAAACTTGTTCATTAGTACTTGGAGCCTTTAATAATTGATGAAAAACTGGAATACTTGTAAAATCGTTAGTTATTGTCCCAGAAACAGCTACTCCATAAACACCTGTTTTCATTATACTTTTAACAGAATCTAAGGTAATCCCTCCAATCGCTATTACAGGAGTTTGCGAATTTAATTCTTCTATCAATACTTTATATCCAGCTTCTCCTATTACAGGGCTTAAATTCTTTTTAGTTTTAGTAAATTGAAAAGGCCCCAAGCCAATATAATCTACTTTTTTTGTTAACAACACTTTACAATCTTCTAAAGTGTTTGCAGTGCCTCCAATAGTGTAAAACTTCCCTAAATAATCACGTACTTTTAATGGACATGCATCTTTTTTCCCTAAATGAACTCCATCAGCATTTACTTCTTTTGCTACCTTATAATAATCGTTTATAATTAATCTTGTTTGATAATGGGCAGTAATCTCTCTTGCCTTTTTAGCTGTTTTTAAAATTGTTTTCGGATCAACGTTTTTTAAACGCAGTTGAATCCATTCTGCACCAGATGAACATGCTCTTTGAATATTTTCTAAATGTTCTTCAGCAGTTTTTCCCTGAGTTATATAGTGTAATTTACTTATCATTTTATTTATAATTATGCTCTCCTAACAAAGATTCATTTGAATTTAAAAACTCTTCAATATACATTTTAACATTTTTACACGCATCTTCTAAAGAAATATCTTTTATTAAATTTGATGCTAATGCTGATGACAACACACAACCGCTCCCATGTTTTTGATAAACAGAAGTAACTATTGGTGCGATGTTCATTTTTACTATTTTACTATAATACACTTCATCCCAACCTTTTTTTTCTTCTCTATGGCCTCCTTTTAAATAAATATTTGTCCTTTCTGAAATGAACTCAATCGTTTCTTCAACTGTTTTACCAGGAAATAGTTCTTGTATTTCATTATAATTTGGTGTTAAAAAATAACAATGATTTAAAACTTTCTCAAATACTTTCAAGTCCTGTTTTGAATGAAAATCAAAACCTGCACTTGCTTTTAAAATAGGGTCTAACACTATTTGTATTGATGGATTTAATTTTTTTAGTACCTGAACCACCTCTAATAAAACTTCCCAAGACTGAATAATACCTATTTTAACTACTGATATTGAAAACCTTTCAAAAAGTGTTCTTATTTGCTTCAGAATTATTTCTTTTTCAATCCAAATACACTCTTTAAAGTCAATATCATTTTGAACAGTTACTCCAGTACAAACAGATAATCCATACAATCCATGAGCTTCAAAAGTTTTAATGTCTGATGTGATGCCTGCTCCACTTGACGGATCAATACCTGCTATGGTTAAAATGAATGTTTTAGATGCTTTCATGCTAACTTACTATTATTGTTTACACTAAAAATTAAAATAACTTTTAGCTTCTGTACACCAATCTATCGTAATTTTGTTTTATCAATTTAAAATTTTCAACTGGTCTAGAAGATTTCCAAACACCTCCTAAAACACCAATTCCCTTAAAACCTAATTGAATCGTTTTTTTAATAGTATCATTAGTTATTCCTCCCATACCTACAATTACTTTATCAATATCATTTACATCAAATCCTTTTCCATTATATCCTTGTTTCGAAATAGATGAAAAAATAGGACTTAATAAATGATAATCAAATTCTATATCACAACTATTTAATTCATTAGGGTCATGAAAAGAACTACTCATTGTTTTTCCCTTCATATTTAAACCTATAAAATATTGACTTCCGTTTTCTAACGCATCTCGTCTTTTTTGTTCTTGAAAATGAATCCCTTTTAAGTTAAACTCATTAATCAATTCATGAAAATAATGAACTACTATTTTAGCATGATATTTTTTATCAATCTGATTTAAATATAAAACATGATCTCGATAACTCTTATTTGGCTTTCTAAAATGGTAATACTCTAACCCTTCCTCAAAAAGTTGATGTAAGATTTTGATTTCATTTTCTATATCTTCTTCTGGAGCTATTAAAACAAGCATGATTATAAAATTATAAATTAAGGATTATGAATTACAAATATCTAACTATATATTAATTTACAACTTATAATTAACAATAGATTACAAGTAGACCTCCGAGCCTTTCTCCTTAAATTCTTTAGACTTCTCTTCCATTCCTTTTGCAAATACTTCATCTCCTTCTACTCTATTAACTGCTGCAAAATCACGAACCTCTTGCGATATTTTCATAGAACAAAATTTGGGTCCACACATAGAACAGAAATGCGCTATTTTTGCTCCTTCTGCAGGTAAGGTTTCATCATGGTATTCACGAGCTAACTCAGGGTCTAATCCTAAGTTAAACTGATCTTCCCATCTGAATTCAAAACGCGCCTTACTTAAAGCGTCATCTCTATGCTGTGCTCCTGGATGTCCTTTAGCTAAATCAGCTGCATGTGCAGCTAACTTATAGGTTACTACTCCAGTACGAACATCTTCTTTATTAGGCAACCCTAAATGTTCTTTTGGAGTCACATAACACAACATAGCACATCCAAACCAACCAATCATTGCTGCTCCAATACCTGAAGTTATATGATCATAACCAGGGGCTATATCTGTTGTTAAGGGACCTAATGTGTAAAAAGGTGCTTCATCACAAGCCTCTAATTGCTTATCCATATTTGCTTTTATCATATGCATTGGCACATGCCCAGGCCCCTCAATAAAGCATTGTACATCATGCTTTCTTGCTATTTTAGTTAACTCCCCTAAAGTTTCTAATTCGGCAAATTGTGCCTCATCATTAGCATCAGCAATAGACCCTGGGCGTAAACCATCTCCTAGTGAAAAAGCAACATCATAAGCTTTCATTATTTCACAAATTTCTTCAAAATGTGTATATAAAAAGCTTTCCTTGTGATGTGCTAAACACCATTTGGCCATAATAGAGCCACCACGAGATACTATACCAGTTATACGCTTTGCTGTCATAGGTACGTAACGTAAACGTACACCAGCATGTATCGTAAAATAATCTACCCCTTGCTCTGCTTGTTCTATTAAAGTATCTCTAAAAATCTCCCAAGTTAAATCTTCTGCAATTCCTTTTACTTTTTCTAAGGCTTGATAAATCGGTACTGTACCAACTGGAACTGGTGAATTACGGATAATCCATTCACGAGTTTCGTGAATGTTTTTACCTGTAGATAAATCCATGATATTATCAGCCCCCCAACGACAAGCCCAAACTGCTTTTTCTACTTCTTCTTCAATTGAAGATGTAGTAGCAGAATTACCAATGTTTGCATTAATTTTCACTAAAAAATTACGCCCTAAAATCATAGGTTCAGCTTCTGGATGATTTATGTTTGAGGGTATTACTGCGCGTCCTCTGGCTACTTCTTCCCTAACAAATTCAGGGGTTATTTTTTCAGGAATACTTGCACCAAAATCTTGACCAGGATGTTGCTTGGATAAACGAATTACATCATCAATTCGTTGGTTTTCTCGAATTGCTATGTACTCCATCTCAGGAGTAATAATTCCTTTTTTTGCATAATGTAGCTGTGTTACATTTTTTCCTTTTTTAGCTCGCTTTGGCTTGTGTTTTAGATTAAACCGTAAATGATCTAAACTCTTATTGTTTAAACGTTCATTACAATATTTTGACGAAAATGAATCTAATTCATCTACATCTCCTCTATTTAAAATCCATGGTTCGCGAATACGTTCAATACCATTATGAATATTAATTTCTTTATTAGGATCAGTATATGGACCCGAGGTATCATATACAGTTACTGGTTCATTAGGTTTTCTTTTTTTTGTCATAGAATCAACTGTATCACTTAATTCTATTTCTCTCATTGCTACCTTAAGATCAGGGTACATTTCTCCTTTTATATAAATCTTTTTTGAATTTGGAAATGGATTTCTTGTTATTCCGTTGCTTGGAGCAGTATCTTTTTTTTTCATAATTGTTTAAAGTAAATTATAGAATATTGTTAGTTAGTTTTTGAGAATTTTATCCTCCTTGAGTAGATTTTATTATTAAAACTTTATCGTTACTTTTAAGCTCTTTGGTTTCCCATTTCTCTCTTTTAATCACGCTATCATTGATAGCAATAGCTATACCGTTAGTATCAATTTTAAGTTTGAAAACTAATTTTTGTATTGTTGGTTTCTCTGAAAACTGTTGTTGTGTACCGTTTACTTTTATGTTTATCATATTAACACGTTTAAGTAAACTAAAGAAGAAGTTTTAGCACAGCGTGATAAGCTAAGTGCTAAAATAAAATAATAACTTTTTCCTACGTTGGTATTAACCATATCAGGTTCCAAGGATATTTCTCAAACTAGTTTCCTAGCTACTCCTAAAGTTTACAATCACAAATATACTAGTTTATTTAAACTAGCAATACTCTTTCATAACTTTATTAAAAACAAAAAACTAGCCTATAAGGCTAGTTTTATTAAAGTTGTATATAAATAAGTTATATTTTTCTGATGGTTTCTGTTACTTTTTCTAAAACATCAAAAGCAGTTTCAGCCATTTTATTGCCTTTAAAATCTAATAAAGGATTCACCTCTACAAATTCAAGACAAGCTACTTTTTTACTTTCCAGCAATTGATTTATAATATCTATTATTTCATATTGATCAAACCCTTTTGGAACTGGAGTCCCCGTACCATAAGAAACCATATCACAATCCATAGCATCAACATCAAAAGAAATATAAATTACCTCGCAATTACTTAACTTTTCAAGCGCTTCATTCACACAAACTTCAAGTCCACGATACCTAACTTCAGCTACTTTATAATTTTTTATTCCGTGCCTTTCCATCTGCTTGTCCTCAGGCTCTTCAGTATCTCTGACCCCGAAGAAAATAACATCTTCTGGTTGTACTTTTTGGCCAGGTATACCAATATTTTTCATTCTATCCCATAACTCACTAGTTTCTCTATCAATATCATTAACTTGGCAATCTACATTATCATCTCCAATTGCTGCTGCCAAAGGCATACCATGAATATTTCCCGAAGGAGAAGTGTATGGTGAATGTAAATCACCATGAGCATCAATCCAAACTACTCCTACTCTTTTTGTTGAATTCGCCGCTTTAACACCACTAATAGTTCCTAATGCTGATGAATGATCTCCAGAAAGAACTATTGGAAACTTATCTTCTTGCAAATTTACTTTCACATGATTAGATAATCTTTTACATTGATCAAAAACAGATTCTATTCTTTTAGCAAATGAATTATTCTCTTTATTATAAACAGACTCATTTTTAGTAATTACATCTTCAAATTCAAATTGCTCAAAATAATTACTTCCCTTGTTTATTGCTGCAATTTCAATTGCATCAATCCCCATATCAGAACCTCTTGTGCCTGCACCAATATCTGATCTGTTTTTTATAATTTTTATTTCTTTCATAATATGAATTCAATAAAAAATGTCATCTAAATATTAAATGACATTTTTAGTATATTTTATCTCTTACTAATCTTCACAAAACCTCTGTGGTTCTCACCTGTATATACTTGACGAGGACGACCTATCGGTTCTTTTCCTAAACGCATCTCTCTCCATTGTGCAATCCAACCTGGTAAACGACCTAAAGCAAACATTACTGTAAACATTTCAACCGGTATTCCCATAGCTCTATAAATAATTCCTGAATAGAAATCTACATTAGGATATAATTTTCTTTTAACAAAATACTCATCATTTAATGCTTCTTGCTCTAATGATTTAGCAATATCTAGAATTGGGTCATCAATTCCTAAATCAGCTAAAACTTCATCAGCTGCTACTTTAATTATTTTAGCTCTAGGATCAAAATTTTTATAAACTCTATGTCCGAATCCCATTAAACGGAAAGGATCATTTTTATCTTTAGCTTTGGCCATATACTTTTTGGTATCACCACCATCTTGTCTAATAGCTTCTAGCATTTCTAATACAGCTTGATTCGCTCCTCCGTGCAATGGCCCCCATAAAGCTGATATTCCAGCAGATAAAGAAGCAAACAATCCAGCATGAGAAGAACCTACAATTCTTACAGTAGAAGTAGAACAATTTTGCTCATGATCTGCGTGTAAAATTAATAACTTATCTAACGCATCTTTAATTATTGGATTTATAATATATTCTTCATTAGGTTGCTCAAACATCATTTTCATAATGTTTTCTACGTATCCTAAATTCTTAGAACCGTAGTTTAATGGTAAGCCTTGTTTTTTACGCATTGTCCATGCTACTAAAACAGGAAACTTTCCTAATATTTTAACAATAGCGTTATACATATCTTCTTCTGAATCAACATTTACAGAAGTAGGATTAAATGATACTAATGCACTAGTTAATGATGACAGCACTCCCATAGGGTGCGCGTTTTTAGGGAAAGCATCAATAATCTTTTTTATATCTTCATCAACAATAGCTTTTGATCTAACATCGTTATGAAATTTTTGTAATTGTTCTTTTGTTGGTAATTCTCCAAAAATTAACAAATAAGCGACTTCTAAGAAGTCAGCTTTTTCAGCTAACTCTTCAATAGAATAACCTCTATATCTTAATATTCCTTCTTCTCCATTTAAAAATGTAATAGCACTTTGACAAGAACCTGTATTCTTATATCCAGGATCTATTGTTATAAGTCCACCAGTAGCACCTCTCAAGGTTTTAATATCAATTGCAGTTTCATTTTCCGTTCCTTTAACTAAAGGAAACTCATACGTATTTTCGCCAACTTGTAACTTTGCTATATCTGCCATTTTTTATCTAAAAATTTTTTTAATTGAAGTGAATTGCGAAGATACCATTTTTTATAAATTTAAAAAATTGATAGTCATAGATTTTTAACATAAAAAAAAGTCTATAAGAGTAAAAAAAACTTTTTGACTTTTTGAGATTAAATACTTATGATTAAAACTGAATCCCAATACCAATTCCGTAGCCTCCATGAAAAGTAATTTCATCAGGTATTTCATTATCTAATAACGGCTTAGATAAACTATAGGAATCATTATCCCAATAAACAGAAAATACAATGTTTAAATTACCAATTGTATTTACTGGAAATTCTAAACCTGCTCTAGCATTACCGTAGCCAACTTTATTTTGAACGTTTTTTGACAATGCTAAGCTTCTTGTTGCTTTGAAATAAAAATTAGCTGATTTATAATTTTTAAAATAATACCTCAGAACTGCACCTAGTTTCATCCCTGTAATACTACCTTGAGATTGATGTTGAAATCCTACAACCAATCCTAATGTAAGCTTTTTTAATAAAGGATAGTTAATTGTGTAAAAAGCATCAAATGATAATCTGTTCTTTAAATCTACACCTTCTCCATAATTAAAGTAATATTTTGTAGACTGAGGCAAAGAAAGTCCTATTACAAAAGTTTGTATAATAGTTGGAGATAAATTATCATCTGAATCTTCTTTAGATATTTCTTTGCCTGAAAGAATTGCATGATTAAAATCAATTTGAGAAAAGCTATTCAAACTATGAATAGCTATTAAAAGAAATAATAAAAGCTGAAATCTTTTCAAAATAAATATCTTCAAACCATAGTGCTATTTGATTTTTACAAATCAAAACCTAAATTTAATTGTATCATCAAAGGGAAAAAACCTTTTCTACCTTCTATATCAAAATAATATATAGGCCCCATATCAAATAATAAATGAAAATTTTTACCATATTTTCGTTGAATACCCCAAGTACGACCAACTGCAAAATCTAATTTATCAGTTCCGTTATTATTTCCAAAAAACGATTCTCCTCTTGTTAAAGCTCTCACTGATAAAAAATTACCTGAATTATTAGTTACATTTAGCCCCTTAGTTTTACGTATATCTAAATTATAAAACCATTTTTGTTGTAAATCTAAAAAAGGATTAAATGAAGTTATAAACCCTGAACTTAAACCTACATCAGAATGCGGATAGCTTCCACTATAACCAATACCTGTTCCAATTGAAAAGGTAGAACTTCCACCTGTAGGCATCTCATATTCAATACCTGGATTTAAAAAATTAATTCTCCAAACGGAAGTTGTTTTTTCCTCTTGTGAATAAACTTGACTAAATCCAAACATACAATATAAGATAGCTACAAATAATTTTAATTTCATTTTTTTTTATTTAAAATTTAATCTTAAACCTCTCCATTCATTTCCTCTTCTAGCTAAACCATAAACATCTATATGTTTGTACTTATACTTCCCCAAATAACCAAAAGCAGGACCACCTGTAGGGTTAAGGTTTTGCAAACCATAATCAGAGGAAAACTTACCATCCCCAGTGAGTTTAGCGTCAATAATTGCACCCCAGTCAGAATCAAATTTATTCTCTAATTCATCAATATTATAGACTCTTCTAAATTCGTCAAAATAAAAAACATCTATTTGATTTCCAGTACTTTGAACAGTAACAATAAAATCTTTTCTAATTTTTTTTCCACTGCTAATTTTATTATTAATAAATCTCGAGCCAAGCGCATACAACTGTTTAATGTTAGAATCCGATAATACATTGTAAGCAGGAACATTAACTCCAAAAACTTTCCCTAAATAAATATTTAAAACACCTTCATCTCTAAACTCAAAAAAAGGTATTCTTGTGCTGGGATTATTAATTCTAATTTTTACCGGGTCATAATAAGGAGTTTGCCATGATTTTCCTTTTTCAATCATAAATTTGTTATCATACATATACAATGGAGGTAGCAAATATTGATTTTGTTGATTAGAAGTATAATTCTGATAAAAAGTAATATTAGGTGCCGGTAAATTATAAGTCAAATGTACTTTATTGATTCCTAAAATCATTTCATCAGATCTAACATTATCCCACCAAAACATTCCTTCTTTGTGAGTCTCAGACTCTACTCCTAAAGACCTATAAATAAACCATGTTTGATTCCAATAATCTAATTCAAAACGATAATCTCTATCATTAAAATATTCGTGTGCATATTTATATTCTCCAAAAACATTTTGGAACCAGTTATCTTTTGGGTTTGAAACTACTCTTAAATTTTGTATTAATTTGTTTAACCCTATATCAGATTTTTTAGCATCGAAAACTTCTGAATTTGTATTATTTCCAGTATTTGAAGAACCTCCACCAGAATTAGATTCACGACCACAAGGCGCATGCATAGTATTTATTGGAGCAATGTATCTATGAACATCTGGCTCTATTTCTCTAACTCCTCCTTCTAGCCTTCTGAATTCACACATTTCCATCCTTGAAGACAACTTATTCCTCTGTATTGCAACTCTACGAATTTCATTTTCTTTAGTTAAATCTCCAAAAAACAACCCTCTAGGAGTAAAAAGATATAATTTATTCTCCACAATTATTTCTCCCTCATCATTTATAAATGCGGCAAAAACTTTGTCTCCTACTAAATTTTCGAGATTAAAAGTAAAAGAATTTTTTGATTTCTTATTTTTTCTCTTTTGGATGCTTTCTAACAATTGATGATTCTTAGGATTAACCATTGGAGTTAAAGACATAAAGTCTTTTTCATAAACATCTTCAAAAGATTTTTGGATTTCTTCTTTTGACTTTTTCTTTAATGCTTCAATTTTTATTGCTAGTTGTTCTTTATTAGAAAAACTAAATTTGCCTTCAATCAAAGATAAATCAGTTAAATCAACTTTGGTATCTATTCTATCAATATTATTTGTATCTTCTTGGCAGGAGATTAAAAGAAATAAGTAAATAAGTAAATAAATGTAATTTTTTCATAATATTTTTTTAATGCAATTTATTAGGTCAAATATATAAATATTTAACTGATAAACTAAAAAAACTCGCTTTATTTTGCGAGTTTTTTTAAAAAAAAATTTACTTAGATAATGCTATATTTTAAATGCTTTTTTTTGTGGAAAAAAAGCTACATCAGCCAATTCTTCTTCTATACGTAATAACTGATTATATTTAGCCATACGGTCTGATCGTGATGCTGATCCTGTTTTTATTTGTCCTGTATTTAAAGCTACTGCTAAATCAGCAATAGTATTATCTTCAGTCTCTCCTGATCTATGACTCATTACCGATGTATACCCTGCATTATGGGCCATATTAACAGCAGCAATAGTCTCTGTTAAAGTTCCTATTTGATTTACTTTAATTAAAATTGAATTTGCTATTCCATTTTCAATTCCTCTAGATAATCGTTCTACATTAGTAACGAATAAATCATCTCCTACTAGTTGTACCTTATCTCCTATTTTATCAGTT
Source organism: Tenacibaculum sp. nBUS_03 (assembly GCF_051201695.1). GTDB lineage: Bacteria > Bacteroidota > Bacteroidia > Flavobacteriales > Flavobacteriaceae > Polaribacter. The sequence continues at coordinate 1,535,309 of NZ_CP179214.1, forward strand.
AAATATTTCCAACCATCCCAATCATTCTCATCCATTCCATCTTCAATTGAAATAATAGGATATTTAGAAGCTAGTTCTGCTAAATAATCAGCTTGTTCCTGGCTTGTTCTTACTTTCCCCTTGCTACCTTCAAACTTAGTGTAATCATATTTACCATCAACAAAAAATTCAGCAGCAGCGCAATCTAAAGCAATCATTACTTCTTCTCCAAATTTATATCCTGCATTTTTAGTTGCTAACTCAATAGTTTCAATTGCATCTTCAGTTCCTTCTAAAGTTGGAGCAAAACCTCCTTCATCACCAACAGCAGTAGATAAATTTCTATCGTGTAAAACTTTCTTTAAATGATGAAAAATTTCTGAACCTATTTGCATTGCCTCAGTAAAGTTTTCTGCTTTTACTGGCATAACCATGAACTCTTGAAATGCGATTGGAGCATCTGAATGTGATCCTCCATTGATTATATTCATCATTGGAACAGGCAATGTATTTGCTGAAACACCTCCTATATAACGGTATAATGGTAATCCTAATTCATTTGAAGCTGCTTTCGCTACTGCTAATGAGACACCTAGTATTGCGTTTGCCCCTAGTTTAGATTTGTTTGGGGTACCATCCAAATCAATCATTATTTTGTCAATCATATTTTGTTCAAAAACTGACACTCCTAGTAATTCTTGAGCAATTAAGGTATTAACATTTTCAACAGCTTTTAAAACACCTTTACCCATATATGCAACCCCTCCATCACGTAACTCTACTGCTTCGTGTTCTCCAGTAGAAGCTCCAGAGGGTACAGCTGCTCTTCCTGTAAAACCATTTTCAGTTGTTACATCTACTTCTACTGTAGGGTTACCCCTAGAATCAAAAATTTGGCGTGCATGGATATTGATTATAATACTCATAGTTGTTTTTCTTTATTAGTATATTTAAAGTAGTAAATTTACAAAATACTACCTTTGTATTATCTTATATTAGTATGATTTTACGAAAACGTTATCAAATATAAATTCCCGCTTTTCTGCGGGAATTTATATTAAGCTTTCGCCTTTCTTATGTTTTCAATGAATTGATCGAATAAGTATTCTGCATCATGAGGGCCAGGACTAGCCTCAGGGTGATACTGTACAGAAAAGACATTTTTATTTTTCATTCTGATACCAGCTACTGTATTATCATTTAAATGAACATGAGTGATTTCTACTTCACTATGTGCTTCCGTTTCTTCTCTATTAATTGCAAACCCATGATTTTGAGAAGTAATTTCTCCTTTCCCTGTAAGTAAGTTTTTTACAGGGTGATTTATACCTCTATGCCCATTATGCATTTTATATGTAGAAATACCATTAGCCAATGCTATTACTTGATGCCCTAAACATATACCGAATAAAGGTAAGTCTTTTGCTATAATATCTTTTGCTACATTTTGTGCATCAATCAATGGTTCTGGGTCACCAGGGCCATTTGATATAAAATACCCATCAGGTTTAAATTCGCTCATCTCCTTAAAAGTTGCATTGTATGGAAAAACCTTTACATAAGCACCTCTTTTAACGAAATTTCTAAGTATATTCTTTTTTATTCCTATATCTAAAGCTGAAATTTTTATTGAAGCATTTTCATCACCTACAAAATAAGGCTCCTTAGTTGATACTTTAGAAGCAAGCTCTAGCCCTTCCATATTTGGAATTTCAGACAACTTCTTTTTTAAGTTTTCAATATTATCAACTTCTGTTGATATAATAGCATTCATAGCACCATTATCTCTAATATATGACACAAGTGCTCTTGTATCAACATCGGAAATTGCCACAAGATTATGCTTTTCAAACCAATCTTTTAAATTTCCTTCAGAATCAACCCTTGAATGTGTAAAACTAAAATTTTTACAAATTAATCCTGAAATTTTAATTCCTTCTGATTCGACTTCTTCATTATTGACACCATAATTACCTATGTGAGCATTTGTAGTGACCATTAATTGCCCAAAATAAGAAGGATCAGTAAATACTTCTTGGTAGCCAGTCATACCTGTATTAAAACAGATTTCTCCTGTAGATGTACCTTCAATTCCTATTGATTTACCATAGAAAATTGTACCATCAGCTAATAGTACTAAAGCTTTTTTACGTGATTGATATTTCATTTAGTCTAGTGTATTGTATTGAGTAATTGAGTTGCAAAAATATATAAAAAAAGGGATAAACATTAAATGTTCATCCCTTTTATATGATTGATAAAAATTTTCATTTTTATTCTTCCTCTTGTGAAGTTTTAGTTTCAACAGGAGCAACAGATTCAGCCTTTTTAGAACCTCCACGACGGCTACGACGAGTAGATTTTTTTGCTTGATTTCCTTTAGGGTTGTATAATTCATTATAATCAACTAATTCAACCATTGCCATTGGAGCGTTATCTCCCTGACGGTTTCCTAATTTGATGATACGAACATACCCTCCTGGTCTATCTGCTACTTTTACAGAAATTTCTTTAAATAATTCCGTAACAGCTGTTTTATCACGTAAATACTTAAATACTATACGTCTGTTGTGAGTAGTATCAGCCTTTGATTTTGTAATTAAAGGCTCGATAAACCTACGCAAAGCTTTCGCTTTAGCAACAGTAGTATTAATACGCTTGTGCTCAACTAAAGAGCAAGCCATGTTTGATAACATTGCTTTTCTATGCGCTGTTTTTCTTCCTAAATGGTTAAATTTCTTTCCGTGTCTCATGACATTTGGGTTTTGCTTTCATCTTGCTTCAACTCTTTATGAGGAGCAAAATATGAAAGATTAATCTCTATCTAATTTATATTTACCTAAATCCATTCCAAAATTTAGTCCTTTATTAATCACTAACTCTTCTAATTCGGTTAATGATTTTTTACCAAAGTTTCTAAACTTCATTAAGTCACTTTTGTTAAAAGATACTAAGTCTCCTAAAGTATCTACTTCTGCAGCTTTCAAACAGTTTAAAGCACGAACTGAAAGATCCATGTCTACAAGTTTCGTCTTTAATAATTGACGCATATGCAATGATTCCTCATCATACGTTTCAGTTTGAGCTATTTCATCAGCTTCTAAAGTTATTCTTTCATCTGAGAATAACATGAAGTGGTGAATTAAAATTTTAGCTGCTTCAGTTAATGCATCTTTAGGATTAATAGATCCATCAGTGTCAATATCAAAAACTAATTTTTCATAATCAGTTTTTTGTTCAACACGAAAGTTTTCTACTGCATACTTTACATTCTTTATTGGAGTATAAATAGAATCAGTAAAAATAGTACCTAAAGGTGCTCCAGCTCTTTTGTTTTCCTCTGCTGGCACAAATCCTCTACCTTTTTCTATGGTAATTTCAGCACTAAAGCTTACAGATTTATCCATGTTACATAAAACTAATTCTGGATTCAATACTTGAAATCCTGAAATAAATTTTTGTAAATCACCTGCTGTTAATTGCTCTTGGCCAGAAATAGCTATAGAAACAGTTTCTCTGTCAGATTCTTCAATTTGTTTTTTAAAACGAACTTGTTTTAAATTCAAAATGATTTCAGTAACATCTTCTACAACTCCTTCTATCGTTGAGAATTCATGATCAACGCCATCAACTCGTAATGATGTTATTGCAAAACCTTCTAAAGAAGATAATAATACTCTTCTTAAAGCATTTCCAATAGTTAATCCAAAACCTGGTTCTAGAGGTCTGAATTCGAATCTTCCAGAAAAATCTGTAGATTCAATCATTATTACTTTATCAGGCTTTTGAAAATTTAAAATTGCCATATTTTTCTTCATTTTAATTGTTATTCAGTTGCGCGGTTTATAAGTTTGAAGAAATACTGACAAACCCTTTGGCTGAACTCCAATATGATTAATTTATTACTTAGAATATAATTCTACGATTAACTGCTCTTTAATGTTCTCAGGAATTTGTAATCTTTCAGGTGCTTTAATAAAAATACCTGATTTTTGATCAGCATTCCAAGATAACCATTCGTAAACACTACTATTAGAAGCTAATGCATTTTCGATAGCTTCTAAAGATTTAGATTTTTCTCTAACAGCTACAACATCTCCTTCTTTTAATCGGTAAGATGGTATGTTTACAATCTCACCATTAACAGTAATATGACGATGAGAAACTAATTGACGTGCTCCTCTTCTTGAGTTAGCTACTCCTAAACGGTAAACAACATTATCTAAACGTGATTCACATAATTGTAATAAAACCTCACCAGTAATACCTTTAGAAGCTGAAGCGCTTTTAAATAAGTTACTAAATTGACGCTCTAAAATACCGTATGTGTATTTAGCTTTTTGCTTTTCCATTAACTGGATAGCATATTCAGATTTTTTACCTCTTCTTTTACCTACACCATGTTGTCCTGGAGGGTAATTTCTTTTTTCGAAGTTTTTATCATCTCCGAATATTGCTTCACCAAATTTACGAGCAATCTTAGTTTTTGGTCCTGTATATCTTGCCATTTTTAATTAGTTTAGTAGGGATTATGAATTAAGGCTTACTCCTTCGATAATCTTATATCCTACTTGGTTTAAAATTTATAAGTTGTACTGATATTTAAAAATATCAATAAGAAAATATAAACTGAAACAAGTTCAGCTTATACTCTTCTTCTTTTTGGAGGACGACATCCATTATGAGGTATTGGAGTAACATCAATTATTTCAGTTACTTCTATTCCTGCATTGTGAATTGATCTGATAGCAGATTCTCTACCATTTCCAGGTCCTTTTACATATACCTTTACTTTACGTAATCCAGCTTCTTTAGCTACACCTACGCAATCTTCTGCGGCTAATTGAGCTGCATAAGGAGTATTCTTTTTAGAACCTCTAAAGCCCATTTTACCAGCTGAAGACCAAGAGATAACATCTCCTTTTTTATTTGTTAAAGATATAATTATGTTGTTAAATGATGCCGTTACGTGAGCTTCTCCCACAGACTCAATTACAACTTTACGTTTCTTTGTTACTTTAGACTTTGCCATGATTGTTTACAATTAGTAAAAATAATCTAACGATTATTTTTTCTTGTTAGCTACAGTTTTTCTCTTACCTTTTCTTGTACGAGAGTTATTCTTAGTTCTTTGACCTCTTAATGGTAGTCCAAGTCTGTGACGAATACCTCTTTGACATCCGATATCCATTAAACGTTTAATGTTTAATTGAACTTCTGAACGTAACTCTCCCTCGATAGTGAAAGTTCCAACTTGCTCACGAATTGCTGCAATTTGATCATCAGTCCAATCTTGAACTTTGATACTCTCATCTATTTTTGCTTCTGCTAAAATATTTTTAGCTCTGCTTCTTCCTATACCAAAGATGTAAGTTAAAGCGATAACTCCTCTTTTATTCTTTGGAATGTCAATACCTGCGATTCTTGCCATAACTACCCTTGTCTTTGTTTAAATCTAGGATTCTTTTTGTTAATTACATATAATCTGCCCTTTCTGCGTACTATTTTGCAGTCGGCACTTCTTTTCTTTAATGATGCTCTTACTTTCATCAGTTTTGTTTTTTAATATCTGTAAGTAATTCTTGCCTTTGATAAATCATACGGACTCATTTCTAATTTCACTTTATCTCCAGGTAATAACTTAATATAATGCATGCGCATTTTTCCTGAAATGTGAGCCGTAACAATATGTCCGTTTTCTAATTCTACACGAAACATTGCATTCGATAATGCTTCTGTTATAGTCCCGTCTTGTTGAATTGCTGGTTGCTTAGCCATATTATTTTAATGATTTTCTGTTACTGTTACCTGTTTTCATTAAACCGTCATATCGACTGTTTAATAAGTATGAATTAATTTGCTGAATTGTGTCTATAGCAACTCCTACCATAATGATTAAAGATGTTCCTCCATAAAACATTGCCCAATTTTGAGTAACTCCAAATTTTACAATTATTGCAGGTAAAATAGATAAAGCAGCTAAAAATAGTGACCCTGGGAATGTTATTTTTGATAACACAGAATCTAAATAATTAGCGGTTTCTTCACCTGGCTTATAGCCTGGAACAAAACCATTACTTCTCTTAAGATCTTCAGCCATTTTATTAGTAGGTATAGTAATTGCCGTATAGAAATAACTAAATACGATAATTAAAACAGCAAATATTACATTATACCATAAACCGAAATTATCAGCTAAACTATTTAAAGCTGGATATTTTTGTCCTAATGCAACAGGTAAAAACATTATAGCTTGCGCAAATATAATTGGCATTACACCTGCAGCATTTAACTTTAATGGAATATACTGTCTAGCTCCATCAACGTCTTTAATGTTTGTAACTGCTGTACGGCGAGCATATTGTACTGCTACTTTACGAACTGCGGTAACTAATAATACGGTTAATAAAATTACAACGAACCAAACTATTAACTCAATTAAAATCATCATGATTCCTCCACCGCCAGCATTTTCTGTTTTAGAAAGTACTTCTTGTAAAAAAGCGACAGGAAAGTTAGCGATAATACCTACAGTAATTAATAACGAAATTCCGTTACCAACTCCTTTGTCAGTGATACGCTCACCTAACCACATAGCAAATATGGTTCCTGCTGTTAATAAAATCATTGATGAAATCCAAAAGGTAGCACCACCAACTAAAAAAGCTGATTCTGGTAAACCGAATTGGGTTTTAATTGCTGTGATATACGTTGGTCCTTGAACCAATGTAATTAAGATAGTTAACCATCTAGTAATTTGTGTAATCTTTTTTCTTCCACTTTCTCCATCTTTCTGTAGTTTTTGCAAATAAGGTACAGCAATACCCATTAACTGAACTACAATAGATGCAGAAATATAAGGCATTATACCAAGTGCCATTACTGACGCTCTAGCAAATGCTCCTCCTGTAAATGCGTTTAATAAACCTAAAAGACCTCCTCCAGCTTGATCTTTTAATGCTGTAAGCTGTGTAGGATCTATCCCAGGTAATGGAACAGCCGACATAAACCTGTAAACAGCAATTAAACCAATAGTTAAAATTATTTTTTCTTTTAACTCTTCAATTTTGAAAATATCTTTTAAAGTATTTATAAAATTCATCATTTACAGTTTTCTTATAAGGTAACCGCCTCGCCTCCAGCAGCCTCAATAGCAGCTTTAGCTGTAGCAGTAAATTTATGTACAGTAATATTTAATTTAGCTTTTAACTCTCCACCACCTAATATTTTAACTAAGTCGTTTTTACGAGCTAAACGGTTTTCTACTAAAACATCTAAACTAACAGTGTCAGTAATTTTTCCGCTATCTACTAAATTTTGTAATTTATCTAAATTAACACCAACATATTCTTTACGATTTATGTTAGTAAAACCAAATTTAGGCACACGTCTTTGAAGTGGCATTTGACCTCCTTCAAATCCTATTTTACGAGAATATCCTGAACGAGACTTTTGCCCATTGTGACCTCTTGTAGCGGTACCACCTTTACCAGAACCTTCACCACGTGCAATTCTCTTAACTTTTTTAACAGATCCCTCTGCCGGTTTTAAGTTGTGTAAACTCATGATTATTTATGTCTTATTTAACTTCCTCTACGGAAACTAAGTGTTTAATTGTATTTACCATACCAACTATAGATGGAGTTGCCTCGTGCTCTACAGTTTGGTTCATTTTACGTAAACCTAGTGCCTCTAACGTTCTTTTTTGATTTTTAAGGCGACCGATTTGACTTTTTACTTGTGTAACTCTAATTTTACTCATCGTCTTAAATTTTAACCGTTAAAAACTTTCTCTAAAGATATACCTCTTTGCTTAGCTATAGTTGCTGCACTACGTAATTGTAATAATGCATCAAAAGTAGCTTTAACCACATTATGTGGGTTAGATGACCCTTGAGATTTAGATAATACGTCTTTAATACCAACAGATTCTAATACTGAACGAACTGCACCACCGGCAATAACCCCGGTACCATGTGAAGCTGGCTTAATGAATACTTTCGCTCCACCAAACTTACCTTTTTGTTCGTGAGGTAAAGTTCCGTCTAAAATAGGAATACGAACTAAATTTTTCTTTGCATCCTCTACTGCTTTAGCAATAGCTGAGGCAACATCTTTAGACTTCCCTAATCCGTGACCTACAACTCCATTACCATCTCCAACAACTACGATTGCAGAGAAACCAAATGCTCTACCCCCTTTAGTTACTTTGGTAACACGTTGTACACCTACTAATTTATCTACAAGCTCTAATCCGCTTGGTTTTACTCTTTCTATGTTTTTATATCCTAACATAATATAATTTCTTAAAATTTTAAACCAGCTTCTCTAGCAGCGTCTGCTAATACTTTTACTCTACCGTGGTATAAATACCCATTACGATCAAAAGCAACCATTTTTACGCCAGCTTTAGTAGCTTTTTCAGCTATAGATTTACCTACTGCAGTTGCAGCTTCTGCTTTAGAACTTGATGCTATTTCTTTATCTCTTGACGATACAGATGCTAAAGTAACTCCTGCTACATCGTCAACTAATTGAGCATAAATTTCTTTGTTACTTCTAAAAACCGATAATCTTGGTTTTTCAGCAGTTCCTGTGACAATCTTTCTAATTCTATGCTTTATACGTTGTCTTCTTTCAAGCTTTGATAATGCCATAATAATTTATCTTATTTATTATGCAGATTTACCTGCTTTTCTTCTTAATACTTCTCCTACAAACTTAATACCTTTTCCTTTATATGGCTCTGGCCTACGGAAAGATCTAATTTTAGCGGCTACCTGACCAACTAATTGTTTGTCAAATGAAGATAACTTAATGATTGGGTTTTTACCTTTTTCAGATACCGTTTCAACCTTAACTTCTGGAGCTAAATTTAAAGTAATACTATGAGAAAAACCTAAAGCCAACTCTAATTTTTGACCTTGATTAGAAGCTCTATAACCTACACCAACCAACTCTAGTTCTTTAGTATAACCTTTACTTACTCCCTCAATCATATTATTAATTAAAGCACGATATAAACCATGGGCTGATCTATCGTCTTTACTTTCTGATGATCTTTCAACTGTTAAAATACCATCTTCAATTTTTGCAGTAATACCAGACTTTAACTCTTGAGTTAACTCACCTAATTTACCTTTAACTGTAACCACGTTTCCGTCTACTTTAACTTCAACACCTTGTGGTAATGCGATTGGATTTTTTCCTATTCTACTCATTTTACAAAATGCTTTTTAGTAAACGTAACATAAAACTTCTCCACCAACATTTTCTTGTCTTGCCTTCTTGTTTGTCATTACACCTCTTGATGTAGAAACAATAGCAATACCTAATCCGTTTAATACTCTTGGCATCTCTTTAGCGCCAACGTACTTACGTAAACCTGGTGTTGAAATTCTCTGAATTTTTCTGATTACTGATTCTTTTGTCTCTCTGTCATATTTTAAAGCAATCTTGATAGTTCCTTGAACTTTATCTTCATTGAACTGATAGCTTAAAACGTAACCTTGATCGAACAAAATTTTCGTCATTTCCTTCTTCAATTTTGAAGCAGGAATCTCTACTACTCTATGACCTGCTGCTATAGCATTTCTGACACGAGTAAGAAAATCCGCAATTGGATCTGTGTACATAATTAATTAATTTTCGGTTTTGGTTTTCAATAATCACTTTAATTGAACCTGAAACCAGTTAATATTCATTTTTTGTTTTTCAGAAGTAAAAAAACTTGCAAGGCTTTGCTATTTTACAAACAGTTACTTACAAGACGGTATTTACCCTATAAAAAACAGAGTGCAAATATACATAAACTTTTCGAAAAAAAAATCTTTTAGCCAATTATCGTTTTGACTTTGAATTTATTGACTACATTTTACCAGCTATTTAAGCTGATTAATCCCTAGAAAAATTGATTATAAAACAAAAAAAGGTGTATAATTTAAAATTATACACCTAGATTTATTAAGGTAAAATATATTACCAGCTTGCTTTTTTTACTCCCGGGATTAGCCCTTGATTAGCCATTTCACGGAAAGTTACACGTGAAATTCCGAACTGACGCATATACCCTTTTGGACGACCAGTTAATTTACAACGGTTGTGCTTTCTAATAGGTGATGCATTCTTTGGTAATTTTTGTAATGCTTCATAGTCTCCAGCTTCTTTTAAAGCTTTTCTCTTTTCAGCATACTTTTCAACCATTTTAGCTCTTTTGCGCTCACGCGCTTTCATTGATTCTTTAGCCATCTTTTAATTCTTTTTAAATGGTAAACCTAATTCTCCTAATAATGACTTTGCTTCTTTATCAGTATTTGCAGATGTTACGAAAGTAATATCCATTCCACTGATTTTTTTAACTTGGTCAATATTAATCTCTGGGTAGATGATTTGTTCAGTAATTCCTAAATTGTAATTACCTCTACCATCAAAACCATTTGCTTTAATTCCGTTAAAGTCTCTTACACGTGGTAAAGAAGCTGTTACTAAACGGTCTAAAAATTCATACATTACAACTCCTCTTAACGTAACTTTTGCTCCAATTGGCATACCTTTACGTAATTTGAAGTTTGCAACATCCTTTTTAGAAATTGTTGGAACTGCTTTTTGACCAGTAATTCTTGTTAACTCATCAATAGCATATTCAATTAATTTCTTATCTGCTATAGCTGCACCTACTCCTTTACTTACTACAATTTTTTGTAGTTTAGGAACTTGCATTACATTGCTATAACCAAATTCATCAGTAAGAGCTTTGATAACTCTGCTCTTGTACTCTTCTTTTAATCTTGGTACGTAACTCATGGTTATATTGCTTTATCTGATTTTTTTGAAAATCTTACTTTTTTATCTCCTTCTACTTTATATCCAACTCTAACAGCTTCGTTATTTTCAACTAAAGCTACATTAGATATATGTAAAGAAGCTTCCTTTTTTACAATTCCTCCTTGTGGATTTGTTGCACTAGGTTTAGTATGCTTAGAAACCATATTTACTCCCTCGACTACAACTCTATCTTTATCCTTAAGGATTTGTAAAACTTTACCTTCTGATCCTTTGTGATCTCCTGCTATTACTTTAACAGTATCTCCTGATTTGATTTTGAACTTCTTCATCTTAAATACGATATTAAAGCACTTCAGGTGCTAATGATACAATCTTCATAAACTGCTTCTCACGTAATTCACGAGCAACAGGTCCAAATACACGAGTACCTCTCATTTCCTCAGTAGGATTTAAAAGTACACAAGCATTATCGTCAAATCTAATATAAGATCCGTCTTTACGTCTAACTTCTTTCTTAGTACGAACAACAACTGCACGAGAAACTTGTCCTTTCTTTACAGTTCCGTTTGGAGTTGCAGATTTTACCGTAACCACGATTTTATCTCCAACGCTAGCGTAACGCTTTTTTGTTCCACCTAAAACTCTAATCACTAAAACTTCTTTTGCTCCAGTGTTATCTGCTACTTTTAATCTTGATTCTGTTTGTAACATATTATTTAGCTCTTTCTAGGATTTCTACTAATCTCCAACGCTTAGATTTACTTAATGGACGAGTTTCCATTATCTTTACAGTATCACCTTCGTTGCAATCGTTATTCTCGTCATGTGCAACATACTTCTTCGTTTTTAAAACGAACTTTCCGTACATTGGGTGCTTTACTCTTTTTACCTCATTAACAACGATAGATTTCTCCATTTTGCTACTAGATACAACACCTATTCTCTCTTTTCTAAGATTTCTTTTTTCCATCTTTAAAACTGACTAGAATTATTGTAATTCTCTTTTAGTTAATTCTGTAGCAATTCTTGCTACAGTTTTTCTTAAGCTTCTTAACTGCAATGGATTTTCCAATGGAGTTATGGCGTGAGCCATCTTAAGATCCGTATAATTTTTCTTTAACGCTACTAACTGTTCTTGTAAGTCTGCGATAGATAATTCTTTAATTTCTGATTGTTTCATTTTATATAGAATTAAGCGTTAAAATCAAAATCTCTTGCGATAACAAACTTCGTTTTTACTGGAAGTTTTTGAGCTGCTAAACGTAAAGCTTCTTTTGCAACATCCATTGGTACTCCACCAACTTCAAACAAAATTCTACCTGGCTTAACTACTGATACAAAATGATCAGGTGCTCCTTTACCCTTACCCATACGTACCTCTAAAGGCTTTTTAGTTATTGGCTTGTCTGGAAAAATTTTAATCCAAAGCTGCCCTTCTCTTTTCATATGACGAGTTGCTGCAATACGTGCTGCTTCAATCTGACGAGATGTAAGTAAATTCTGGTCTAAAGATTTAATCCCAAACATTCCATTTGAAAGTTGAGTACCTCTACCAGAGTTACCGCTCATATTTCCCTTACCCTTCTGGACTTTACGGAATTTTACTCTTTTTGGCTGTAACATGTGTAATTTCTTTTAAAAAAATTATTTTCTTCTGCGAGGTTGACGTTTTCCTCCTCCTTTGTTAGAATTTCCTTTTTGTTTAGATAATCCTACTAATGGAGATAGCTCACGTTTACCATAAACCTCACCTTTCATTATCCATACTTTCACACCAATTCTTCCGTATGTAGTATGCGATTCAACAAGTGCGTAATCGATATCTGCTCTAAAAGTAGAAAGAGGAATTCTTCCTTCTTTATAGTGCTCAGAACGTGCCATTTCAGCTCCATTTAAACGACCTGATAATTGGATTTTAATACCTTCAGCATTCATTCTAATTGCAGCAGCGATAGCCATTTTTGTAGCTCTCTTGTATGAAATTCTATTTTCAATTTGACGTGCAACACTTGCTGCAACTAATTTAGCATCTAATTCAGGACGCTTAATTTCAAAAATGTTGATTTGAACTTCTTTACCTGTAATTTTCTTAAGCTCTTCTTTTAACTTGTCTACCTCTTGACCTCCTTTACCAATAATGATACCTGGACGTGCAGTAGTGATAGTAACGGTTACAAGTTTTAAAGTTCGCTCTATTATTACACGAGAAACACTTGCTTTAGATAATCTAGCATAGATATACTTTCTTATCTTATCATCTTCAGCAATTTTATCTCCGTAGTCATTTCCACCATACCAGTTAGATTCCCATCCTCTGATAATTCCTAAACGATTTCCTATTGGATTTGTTTTTTGTCCCATTTCTACTTTGATTAATTACTTTTATTTTTAGCTCCTAACTCTAAAGTCACGTGATTAGAACGTTTTCTTATTCTATGTGCACGCCCTTGTGGAGCTGGTCTTAATCTTTTTAACATTCCTGCGCTATCTACACAAATAGATTTCACAAATAATCCAGCCTCTTCAATACTTGCATCTTCATTTTTAGCTTGCCAGTTTGCAATTGCAGACATTAACAATTTTTCTAAATTTCTAGATGCTTCTTTAGGACTAAACTTCAAGATTTGTAAAGCTTTTTCAACCTCTACTCCTCTTACCAAATCAGCCACCAAGCGCATTTTCCTTGGTGATGTAGGACAGTTAGTAAGCTTTGCAAAAGCTCTTTGCTTTCTCGCTTCTTTTAACTGTGTTGCCATGTTATGTTTACGACTTCCCATAATTTCCTACTATTTTTTACCTTTATTTTTTGCACCTGCGTGTCCTCTAAAAGAACGTGTTGGTGAAAATTCTCCTAATTTATGACCTACCATGTTTTCAGTAACATATACTGGAACAAATTGACGTCCGTTGTGAACAGCAATTGTTTGTCCAACAAAGTCAGGTGTAATCATACTTGCTCTTGACCAAGTTTTAATAACTGATTTACTTCCTGCTTCAACATTAGCCATCACTTTTTTCTCTAACTTGTAGTGAACGTAAGGTCCTTTTTTAATGATCTTGCCATGATTTATTATTTCTTTCTACGTTCTATGATATACTTGTTACTAGCTTTAGTCTTAGATCTAGTTTTGTATCCTTTAGCTGGTATACCATTTCTAGATCTTGGATGACCTCCTGATGAACGTCCTTCACCACCACCCATTGGGTGATCAACCGGATTCATTCTTACAGCATTAGTTCTAGGACGTTTACCTAACCATCTGCTTCTACCTGCTTTACCAGATACTAATAATTGATGATCTGAATTAGATACTACTCCTATAACAGCTTTACAAGTTAATAAGATTAATCTTGTTTCTCCTGAAGGTAATTTAACTGTAGCGTACTTACCATCTCTTGCCATTAATTGAGCAAAAGAACCAGCAGAACGAGCCATAACAGCTCCTTGACCTGGGTGTAATTCTATACATGAAATTGTTGTACCTAAAGGAATATCACTTAAATACATAGCGTTACCCACATCTGGAGTAGATTCTTTACCTGAAACGATAGTTTGACCTACTTTTAATCCGTTTTGTGCAATTACATAACGCTTTTCTCCATCAGCATAACTAACTAAGGCAATAAATGCAGTACGATTTGGATCATACTCTATAGTTTTTACTGTTGCAGGGATACCTTCTTTATCTCTTTTGAAATCGATAATACGGTATTTTTGCTTATGACCACCACCGATATTACGTGTAGTCATTCTTCCCTGATTGTTTCGACCTCCAGATCGTTTTTTCGGAGCTAATAAAGATTTCTCCGGCTTATCAGTAGTTATGGTGTCGAACCCATTTACTACTCTAAAACGCTGACCTGGTGTTATTGGTTTTAATTTTCTAACTGACATTCTGTCTTTTCTTAAAGATTGTTATAAAAATCAATAGTTTCTCCTTCTGCTAACTGAACAACGGCCTTTTTGTAACCACTAGTTAATCCAGATACTAAACCCTTTTTAGTGTATTTAGTTTTTCTTTCAGCTGGGTGATTCATAGTTCTTACAGCTGATACTGCAACACCATAAGTAGCTTCAATAGCTCCTTTGATTTCAACTTTGTTAGCTTTCTTATTTACAACAAATGTATAACGGTTATAGACCTCGCTATCATTTGTAGCTTTTTCCGTAATAATAGGTTTAATTAAAATACTCATTTCTTCCCTATTTACTTAAATTAGATTCAATTCCTTCTAATGAGCTTTCAGCTATAACTACTTTGCTTGCGTTTAAAACGTTATAAGTATTAATACCTGTAGCATTTACAACTTTAGATTTTTTTAAGTTTCTTGATGATAAGTAAACATTTTTACTTTCTTCAGTTAAAACAAATAAAGATTTCTTTGAATCTAATTCTAAAGCTTTTAATACATTAATAAATTCTTTAGTTTTTGGAGCTTCAAAATTGAAATCTTCAACAACTACTAAATTATTATCTTTAGCTTGGATACTTAAAGCTGACTTACGAGCTAAACGCTTTAAGTTTTTATTTAATTTGAAAGAATAGTTTCTTGGTCTTGGTCCGAACATACGTCCTCCACCTCTGAAAACACCAGACTTGATAGAACCTGCTCTTGCAGTACCAGTTCCTTTTTGTTTCTTTATCTTTCTTGTACTACCTGCTATTTCAGCTCTTTCTTTAGATTTATGAGTACCTTGTCTTTGGTTAGCCAAATACTGCTTAACATCTAAATAAATTGCGTGATCGTTTGGTTCAATTCCGAATACTTCGCTAGAAAGTTCAACTTTTCTACCAGTATCTTTTCCTGTAATATCTAATACTGCTACTTTCATTATTTCTCAATAGTTACATAAGAGTTCTTGTGTCCTGGAATTGCTCCTTTAACAACGATTAGGTTCTTTTCAGGAACCACTTTCAATACTCTTAAATTTTGAACTTTTACATTATCTCCTCCCATACGTCCTGCCATTCGCATTCCTTTAAATACTCTTGCAGGGTATGAAGCAGCACCAATAGAACCTGGCGCTCTTAAACGGTTATGCTGACCGTGAGTTGCTTGTCCAACTCCAGCAAATCCATGGCGCTTTACAACACCTTGAAATCCTTTACCTTTTGAAACTCCTGATACATCTACAAACTCTCCTTCTGTAAAATACTCAACAGTAACTGAATCTCCTAATTTGTACTCTTCTTCGAATCCTTGAAATTCAATGACTTTTCTTTTAGCAGTTGTGCCAGCTTTTTTAAAGTGACCATCTAAAGCTTTATTTGAGCTTTTTGCTTTTTTGTCATCGAAACCAAGTTGTAACGCGTTATAGCCGTCAACCTCTTCGGTTCTGACTTGGGTAACGACGCAAGGACCTGCTTCGATTACTGTACAAGGAATATTCTTCCCGTTTTCATCGAATAAGCTGGTCATTCCTACTTTTCTTCCTATTAACCCAGACATATTTGTTAATTTTCAGACGATAGATCTATTTTATCCAGCGCGTCTATTAATATAAATTGTTTGAAACAAATGTTTCATTTTGACATTACCTTCAAGTTTAACGTAAAAAAAAAGAGCATAAACACTTTTAGCTCTAACTATTATGTGTTTAACCGTTTTTCCCTTGCGAAACCCTCAGGACATGTCTTTTTTCCATTAAAAAACAGAAAATGTTTCGAAATACTTAAATTTCGGTGTGCAAAAGTAAAAAAAACTTTCGGCTTAAAAAAATTAAACCGAAAGTTATTGATTTACTTATACTTTAATCTCAACTTCAACCCCACTTGGTAATTCAAGTTTCATTAAAGCATCAATAGTTTTTGAAGAAGAACTATAAATATCTAACAAACGCTTGTAAGCAGATAATTGAAATTGTTCTCTTGATTTTTTGTTTACGTGTGGTGAACGTAATACTGTAAAAATCTTTTTATGAGTTGGTAATGGAATTGGCCCATTTACAACCGCTCCAGTACTTTTCACTGTCTTTACGATTTTCTCAGCAGATTTATCTACTAAATTATAATCGTAAGATTTTAATTTTATTCTAATTTTTTGACTCATCTTAATTAACCTTTTGCGTTTGCAATTACCTCTTCTGAAATATTATTTGGAGTTTCTGCATAATGAGAAAATTCCATAGTTGAAGTTGCTCTACCTGAAGACATTGTTCTTAATGCTGTAACATAACCAAACATTTCTGATAATGGTACTAAAGCTTTTACAACTTTAGATCCTGCACGATCACTCATGTCAGACACTTGACCACGTCTTCTATTTAAATCTCCTACAATATCTCCCATATTTTCTTCAGGAGTCAATACTTCTAATTTCATCAACGGCTCCATGATCTTAGCTCTTGCAGCTTTTGCAGCAGCTTTATAACCCATTTTTGCAGCTAACTCAAAAGATAATTGATCAGAATCCACAGGGTGGAAAGACCCGTCTTTTAAGGTAACTTTCATAGAATCCATTTCGTAACCAGCCAAAGGCCCATTCTTCATTGCTTCTTTGAATCCTTTTTCTACAGAAGGCACAAATTCTTTAGGAACATTACCACCTTTGATTATAGACTCAAATTGTAATCCTTGAACACCTTCATCTGCAGGCTCCATAGTAAATACAATATCAGCAAATTTACCACGTCCACCAGATTGTTTCTTATAAACCTCTCTATGATCAGCACTTGCAGTAATAGCTTCTTTGTATTCTACCTGAGGTTGCCCTTCGTTAACCTCTACTTTAAATTCACGTTTTAAACGATCAACAATAATATCAAGGTGTAACTCTCCCATTCCTGAGATAATAGTTTGTCCTGAAGCCTCATCTGTTCTTACAGTAAACGTTGGATCTTCTTCTGCTAATTTAGCTAAAGACATCCCTAATTTATCTACATCAGCTTTAGTTTTAGGCTCAACCGCAATACCAATTACTGGGTCTGGGAAATCCATAGACTCTAACACGATAGGGTGTTTTTCGTCTGATAATGTATCCCCTGTCTTAATTGACTTAAATCCTACAGCAGCACCAATATCACCAGCTTCGATGAAATCAATTGCATTTTGCTTGTTAGCATGCATCTGATAGATACGAGAAATACGTTCTTTTTTACCTGAACGGTTATTTAAAACATAAGATCCTGCATCTAAACGACCTGAATAAGATCTAAAGAAAGCTAAACGCCCTACAAAAGGATCCGTAGCAATCTTAAATGCTAAAGCAGCGAAAGGTTCTTTTACATCTGGTTTGCGAGTAAGCTCTTCACCATTTTCAGGATTAGTCCCAACAATAGCATCTTTATCTAATGGAGAAGGTAAATAACGACATACAGCATCTAATAAGAACTGAACACCTTTGTTTTTAAACGCTGAACCACAAATCATAGGAATGATTGACATATCCATTACAGCAGCACGAAGAGCAGCATGCACTTCTTCTTCTGTAATAGAATCTTCATCTTCCATATATTTTTCTAAAAGGTTTTCATCATAAGCAGCAACTTCTTCAATAAGTTTACCACGTAATTCTGAAGCTTCTTCTTTTAACTCTTCTGGAATATCAATAATATCAAAAGTAGAACCTTGAGTAGCATCATGCCATACAATAGCACGATTCTTTACTAAATCTACAATACCTTTAAAATCCGCTTCATCACCAATATTCATTACAATTGGTACAGCATTAGACTTTAACATATCTTTCACCTGCTGACAAACAGCCATAAAGTTAGCACCTTGACGATCCATTTTGTTAACGAATCCAATACGAGGAACTTTATAGTTATCTGCTAATCTCCAGTTAGTTTCAGATTGAGGTTCAACACCATCCACTGCACTAAATAAGAAAACTAATCCATCAAGTACTCTTAATGAACGGTTTACCTCTACCGTGAAATCAACGTGACCTGGAGTATCAATAATATTAAAGTGATATCCTTTAGTATCTTTTGTAGGCTCTCCGTTTTCAACTGGAAACTTCCATTCACAAGTGGTAGCAGCAGAAGTAATTGTAATACCTCTTTCCTGCTCTTGTTCCATCCAGTCCATAGTTGCAGCACCATCATGTACCTCACCTATCTTATGACTAACACCTGTATAATACAATACACGCTCAGTCGTAGTAGTCTTACCTGCATCAATATGCGCAGCAATACCAATATTTCTAGTATATTTTAAATCTCTAGCCATTTCTATTAAAATCTGAAGTGTGAGAACGCTTTATTTGCCTCAGCCATTTTGTGAGTATCAGTACGTTTTTTAACTGCAGCACCTTCTTCTTTAGCAGCTGCTAAAATCTCAGAAGCTAAACGTTGTGCCATAGTTTTTTCATTACGCTTACGCGCATAAGAAACCATCCATTTAATAGCCATAGATACTTTACGGTCTGGACGAATTTGCATTGGAATTTGGAATGTTGCTCCACCTACACGACGAGAACGAACTTCTACGTGTGGCATCACATTTGACAAACCATCCTTCCAAATCTCTAAAGCTGACTTTTCCTCGTCAGTTTTCTTTTCATTTACGATATCAATTGCATCGTAAAAAACTTTGAATGCTACAGATTTCTTACCATCCCACATTAGGTTATTCACAAAACGTGTCACTAATTGGTCATTAAACCTTGGATCTGGTAATAAAACTCTTTTTTTAGCTCTTCTTTTCCTCATGTCTTTACATTAAAAAAGTTACTATCTTAAATTTACTTTTTTGGGCGTTTTGCTCCGTATTTTGATCTACGTTGAGTTCTTCCCTCAACTCCAGCTGTATCTAATGCTCCACGAACAATATGATACTTAACACCTGGCAAATCTTTTACCCTTCCACCTCTAACTAATACTATCGAGTGCTCTTGTAGGTTATGTCCTTCTCCTGGAATATACGCATTGATTTCATTACCATTTGTTAATCTAACACGCGCTACTTTACGCATAGCTGAGTTAGGTTTTTTTGGTGTGGTAGTGTAAACACGCGTACAAACTCCACGTCTTTGAGGACATGCCGATAAAGCAGCCGATTTACTCTTCTTAGTTATTTTGGTTCTTCCTTTACGAACTAATTGTTGAATAGTTGGCATACTAATTAATTACTATTTTTCGTTTGTACTAATAATTTCTCTTAATTTCTAAGAGTGCGCAAATGTACGATTAATTTCTAATTATTCAAATATCAGTCAGTTATTTTTAATCAACAACTCAGTATTTCCTTAAATACTTAATATTAAATGTATTTTAGCTAAAAAAACTTTACATTGAAAAGACATTCCAGAACATATATTCTACTCATTTTTTTGCATTTTTTATCTAAATCAGTTTCAGCTCAAGAATTAAATTTAAAAATATCTTCAAAAGACTCTATTGAAAATGAAATACTAAAGAAAATAGACTTTAAACTGAAGCACTTTTCAAAAAAAACCATGCTTGAGGAAATAGAAAAAATTTCAGACAAGCTTAAATCAATAGGCTATTTCAACCATGATTATTCTTTTAAAGTTGAAAATAATAATTTCAATTATTACTTTAATCTTAAAAAGAAAACAAACACAGTTGTTCTTCTCCAGAAAAAAACTCACATTAAATTAAAAATACAAGAACTGAAACAATTTTTAAAAAATGAAACTGCAAAACTAGACAACCAAGGCAATTCTTTCTCATCTATAAAACTTGAAAACATACTGTTAAGAAAAGATACATTATATGCTCATTTAAAAACTAGAATTCTAAAAAAACGATTCATTGATAAAGTTATAATTAAAGGATATGACGAATTTCCTGAATCGTACATAGAAAATTATTTTTCAATTAAAAAAGAAACGACCGTAAGTAAAAGAAAAATTTCAGAAATAGATAACAAAATTAAATCATTACAATTTGTTAAACCTATAAAAAAACCAGAACTTTTATTCAGTAAAGATTCTACAGTTTTGTATTTGTATTTAAAAAAAGAAAATAAAAGCAATTTTGACGGGTTAATAAACTTTACCTCTGAAGAAAACAAAAAGGGAATTAAACTAAACGGACATGTCAACCTACTACTTAACAACACATTAAATTCGGGTGAAACTTTTGAAGTTTCATGGAAGTCATTTAACAGAACAAATCAATCTTTAAAATTATTTGCAAAAACCCCATATTTATTCAACACCCCGCTAACCCCAAGCTTTTCATTTGAACTTCACAAACAAGATTCAACTTTTTTAAACTCCACATTAAATTCAAAAATAGCTTACACATTAAATTACAAATCAAATTTAGCTATATCATACAACGAAACCAACTCAACAAACACATTACAAGTAAAAGATAAACTTGATGTAAATGATTATTCAAATTACTTTTTGGGCTTATCGTATGATTATGAAATAAAAAATAACCAATCGATATTCTCAAGTAAAAAGTTTCATTTTAAAATCTCTCCTTTATTTGGAAGTAGAAGGTCAAAAACTAATCATCAAAAACAATTAAAAATTAAATCCGAAATAGAAAACATTTTTAAAATAAATAATCGAAATTCAGTATACATAAAAAATGAAATAGGCTATTTAAACTCTAAAAATTATTTAATTAATGAACTTTTTCGAATAGGAGGTCCAACAACTATTAGAGGATTTAACGAACAAAGTTATTTCGCAAAACAATACACATTCATAAACGCAGAGTATCGGTATAAATCATCAAAAACATCGCAACTGTATGCTTTACTTGACTATGCATACTTAATGGAACTAAACAACAACAAAAACAACCTAACCAGCTTAGGAGCAGGCTATAAGCAACTATTAAAAAACACATTAATAAACATAGAGTTTTCTTTAGGAAAATCAAAAAACAGTAACTTTAACTTCGATAATTCTTTTCTTTCATTAAAATTATCTAATTATTTTTAATAAAGTTAAAAAAAAGCTCACAATACCCCAAAAGCATTAGCGAAATTGAAAAATTGTCAATTTAATTAATAATTAGTTAACAATTTAGTTGTTTTTTTAAGTTTAATTTAAGACTTTTGACGCAATTAATTCAAACAATTACGCAATGAAAACAAAGTTTAATGGAATTTTAACGCTACTGTTAGCGTTGGTTGTGCAAATTTCTTTTGCACAAGAAAAAACAATTTCAGGTACTGTTTCCGATGAATCTGGACCTTTACCTGGAGTTTCTGTACTTAAAAAAGGGACTACCCTGGGTACAGAGACAGATTTTGACGGTAAATACTCAATAAAAGCTAAAGAAGGTGACATCCTTGTTTATAGTTTTGTTGGAATGAAAAATACTGAAAAAATTGTAGGTGCTTCAAGCACTATTGATGTGAAACTAGAAAATGATAATCTTTTAAATGAAGTTGTAGTAACAGCATTAGGTATTAAAAGAGAGGCAAAAAGTTTAGGTTTTGCTCAACAAACTGTAAAAGGTGAACAACTTACTCAAACCAGAGAGGTAGATATTAATAACTCTATCGCAGGTAAAGTCGCTGGTGTTCAAATGTTAGGTGCTCCAAGTTCTGGATTTGGAAATGCTTTAATTCGTTTAAGAGGTGAGAGTGCTTTACTTTATGTTGTTGATGGTGTGAAAATTGACAATTCTGCTGACATCAACGTTGATGATGTTGAAAGTCTTAACGTTCTTAAAGGTAGTGGTGCTACAGCATTATACGGACCTATTGGTAAAAATGGGGTTGTTGTAATAACAACTAAAAGAGCTAAAAACGGAAAAACATCTTTCGTTATCGATCAAGCTTTACAAGTTTCTAACGTATATATCTTACCTGAATACCAAAATGAATATGGTGGTGGATACTCACAAACTTTTTCTACTTTAAACGGTCAAAACATTCCTAATTACGCTGCTGATGAGTCTTGGGGACCTAAATTAGATGGTACAATGGTTAGACATTGGGATAGCTGGATTCCTGGATCTTCAGAATATGGTAAATTAAGACCATGGTCTGCTAACCCAGATAACGTAAGAAACTTTTTTAACACTGGAATCACAAACAATACAACATTATCTTTCTCTAAAGGAGGTGACGGTTACAATGTTAAAACTATTTTAAGAAATGTTGACATCGAAGGTGTTTTACCAAACTCTAAAAGAAGCTTAAAGCAAGTAAGTGCTAGTGCTAGTTTTGATGTGTCTGATAAGCTTGAAGTTTATACAAACATCAACTACCAATACAGAACTACACTAAACGACCCTACTGGTGGGTATGGAAGTGTTGCTTCTAACTTCAACCAATGGTTCCAAAGACAATTGGATATGGATAGATTAAGAGATTCATATTTCCAAGGAGGTAAGTTTTATACATGGAATCTTAGAAGTACTTCTAATACAAATCCACTATATTGGGATTCTCCTTATTTTGAAACTAATCAAAATATTAAAAACGAAACTAAAAATGCTGTTTATGGTAATGTAGGAATTAATTACAAGATTACTGATAATATTACGTTAAATACAGAAATCAGAAGAACCGTAAACACATACAAAAGAGATAGAAGAGTTGCTTTTGGAGGATTAAATCAGACATATTTTGAAGAAAGAGATCGAACAGTTAGCTCTACTGAATTTTTTGCAATGGCTACTTACAACAAAGACCTTACAGACAATTTAGATTTAACTGCTTCTGTTGGTACTGAATTAAGACAATGGCAAGAAAGATACATTGAGGGACAAACTAGTGGAGGTTTAACTATCCCTGGAGTATATACAGTAGCTTCTTCTAAAGATAGACCTACTTATACAAACAGAGAGTGGAATAGCAAAAACAGAGGTATATTTGCAACTGCTTCTCTTGGATATAATGACATACTTTACTTAGATGGAACAGTAAGATCTGACTGGAACTCAACTGCAAACCCTGATGACAATAGAGTATTGACGTATGGAGGTTCGTTAAGTTTCATATTTAACAAATTAATTAACTTTGAAGAATTAAGCTTTGGTAAATTACGTATTGGTTATGCTGAAGCACCGGATTTCCCAAATATTAATGCTACTAAAAACGTATATCAAACTGGAAACTCTTTAAATGGTGTTGTACCATTTTTCCCTTCGGCTACACAAGCTAACGCTAGTATTCAAGGAGGTATAAGACAAGAGTTTGAGATTGGAACTGAATTAAAATTCTTTGGAAATAGATTAGGTTTAGACTTTACGTATTTTGACAGAAAAGATATCAACTTACCTATTGACATTCCTTTATCAGGAGCTACTGGATACAACGCGTCTACAGTAAATTCGGGTAAATTCTCATCTAAAGGTATAGAGGTGGCGTTAAACGGTACTCCTATTAAAAATGAAAACTTTTCATGGGATATTGGTTTAAACTTTGCAACTTTAAAAAGACAAGTAGATGAATTATATGTTAATCCAACAACTGGAGAAGCAATTACAACTGACGTACTAGACGGTTCTTGGAGAGGTTTAACTATTGAGGCTAGAGTTGGTGAGGAATATGGAGCTATTTATGGTAGAAAAATCAAAAGAGATGCTAACGGTAAAATGTTATTAAGTAGTACTGGTAGTATCCAATTTGATCAAAACCAATATTTGGGTAATTTGTTACCAGACTTTACCGGAGGTTTAACTAATTCATTTAACTATAAAGGATTTAACTTATCTTTTAGTCTTGACTTCCAAAAAGGCGGGAAATTTTTCTCTGTTACACAAATGTTTAACAACTATGCAGGTTTAGGTGTTGCTACAGTAGGAGATAATGCTAAAGGAAACCCTGTAAGAGACCCATTAGTTGACGCTAGCGGTGCAGTTGCATCAGGAACTTCATTAAACGCTAATAATGTATCTAATACAACTGGGGGTGTTTTAGTAGAAGGTGTTGATGTTAATTCTGGAACTCCTGCTTCTTACTATGTAGATAGCCAAACTTATTGGAAAAGACTATTTGCTTTACACGAAAGATGGATTTATGATGCTTCTTATGTTAAGTTAAGACAATTATCATTAGGATATACATTCCCTAACAAAATTTTTGAAAACACTCCTATAGAAACTATTTCAGTTAATGCTTATGCTAATAACTTGTGGTTGATTTATTCTAGTGTTGATGGTGTTGATCCTTCAGAGATTGAAAATGTAAACAATGCAGGTTTAAGATGGGAAGAAGGTGGACAATTACCAAGTAGTAGAACTTTTGGTATGAATATTAAAGTTAAATTTTAATTAAAATTTTAAGAAAAAATGAGAAAAAATGTATATAGAGCTCTGGCATTGGCTACCTTTTTGGTGGTAGGCTATAGCTGTGAATCATACGACTTTGGTAATACTGATGACAACTTGAATAATCCATCAGCGGTTATACCATCATCTTTACTTACGGCAAGTCAAGCAAAATTAGTTGGAGCTTTAAGCTTATCTGGAACTCCTACGCCTTCATTATACGTTCAACATTTATCACAAACTCAATATACTGAAGAGTCTAGATACCAAACTATTAATTTTGCTTGGGCCATAGATGGTAGTGGTACAGGACAACAAGGTAGGGTAGGAATTTACAATAAACCTGTTTTAGCTCTTCAAACAATTATAGATGCTAATACTAATAGTCCAGTTGAAATGGCTGCTTTTGGATCTAACAGTAACCAAATTGCTGTTGCAAGAATCTTAAAAGCATACTACTTTCAATGGATGACCGACAGATGGGGGATGTTACCTTATTCTGAAGCATTAGGAGGTGTAGATAATCCCAATCCTAAATATGATACTCAAGAGTTTATTTATAAAGATTTATTTAAAGAAATAGATGAAGCTCTTGCACAAATAGATGGTGGTGCAGGTCCTTCTGGAGATACTTTTTTCGGAGGAGACATGGCTAAATGGAAGAAGTTTGCTAATACGTTAAAAATGAACATGGCAATTCGTTTAGCTAAAGTATATCCAAATTCAGGTGATTATGCAGCTACAATGTTTAATCAAGCTATGCCTGGAGCAATTGCCTCTACTAGTGAGAATATTATGTTTGAATGTGTTGCTGATGATCAGTATGATAATCCTTACCAGGATGATTATGTTGATGCTGGTAGAACTGATGAATGCTTAAGTGATGTTTTAGTTAACAGATTACAAGCTTTAAATGACCCTCGTTTACCAAAATTCGGTGCACCCGCAGCTTCTACAGGAACTTATGTAGGTTTACAGTATGGTTGGCAAGGAGCTGGATCAGTACCTAATGCTGACGTTTCTTTTATGAACGACGACTTGATTAAAAATGGAACTAAATCATTACCTATGTTCACATTTGCTCAAGTTTCATTTAACAAAGCGGAAGCTGCTAAGTTAGGATGGATTTCTGGAACTGTTCAGTCTTACTACGAAGATGGTGTTAAATCTTCTTTAGAGCAATGGGGGGTATCTTCTGCAGATGCAACTACTTATTTAGGAGTTGCTGGTGTTGCTTATGACGCTGCAAATGATATGAATCAAATAGCTGAGCAAAAATGGATTTCTTTATTCTACCAACCTTACGAAGCTTGGGCTGAATGGAGAAGGTTAGATTTTCCTGTATTAACACCTGCTGTTGATGCATTAAATGGTACAAATCAAATTCCTACAAGACATGCTTATCCTTCAACGGAGCCTAGTCAAAACAAAAGTAGCTATGACGCTGCTGTTGCTGCGCAAGGTGCTGATGGCCTATTCACAAAATTGTGGTGGGATCAATAAAAATATAAAAATTGTATAATTTTTAAGACTACCTTTATTCATTTAAAGGTAGTTTTTTATTATATTTACATACAAATAAACACTTTACAATGAAAAAGTTAATACTAATTTTATGTCTATCATTTGTATCATTGCTTGTAAATTCTCAAGTAGAAGGTTTTAATTTTAACCCTCAAAAAATTGGAGGAACGTTTCAAAACACAAACTTAAATTCAAAAAATAGTTTTAATGAGAACATGAAAGGTTCCATATATTTGTTTAAGTCATGGAAAAACTTGTCTACCTTAACCTCGTTTTCTAACAAAAAACTAAAAATTGATAATTTAAACTATGATATAGAAAACAAACAATTCGTTGCTAAAATTAGCAATGATAGTATATACATTTTTAACAATCTTAAAACCGTTAAAACGCCCCTTTCTTCATTTAAAAATATTGATGGTACTTTTTATGAACTACTTGTTGATGGAAAAGTACAATTATTAAAAGAATACACAGGGAAATATAAAAAAGCAGTAATAAATAAAATGACAAATCAAGTGGTAAAGAAACCACAATATGTCAAGACTGAAATATTATATCTAAGGCAAAATAAGAAAATTAAAAAAATAAAATTAAAAAGATCAAGTATTCAAAAAATCACTTCTTCTAAAAAGGAAGACATTAAAAAATATATTAAAAGTAATAAATTGTCTTATAAGAAAGAAAATGATGTTATTAAAATACTTAACTATTTTAATGAATTACTAAACAACAGTTAAAAGTGAATTACTATTAAAGATATGACAAACTGAGGAAGAGATGAAGAAAATTATTTTAATTTTAGCACTTATAATTACAAATCAAATAAACTGCCAAGGAAAGAGAGTTTTTTCGCCTACAAACTCAAGTGAAGCTCCAAAAATGAAGGTTAACTTTAATACTCAAACCCTCGGAGGTACTTTTCAACATAATGATGCAAGAGCTTTTAATAAGACAGATCAATTTAGAGAAGTTAAAGGTTCTTTTTATTTATTTAATAGTTGGAATAACAGTTCTACTATTCTATCAAAAACTGGTAAAAAATATTATATCAATAACATTAATTTTGATTTAGACGAAGAAAAATTCTTATCTGAAATATCAAAAGATAGTGTGTATATATATCAAAACATTGAAAGCATTACTGTTAATAAAAGGCTCTTTATAAATATTAATGAACAGTATTTTGAAAAAATAGTTGATGGAAAACTTAGTGTAATAAAAAAGTATTCTGGAAAATTGAAAAAACCTGTCACTAATAAAATGACTAACCAGCAAGTCAAACCTGCAGAATATATTAAAATAATTAATTACTACACATATATTGATAATCAAAAATTGGAAAAAATAAAATTAAAAAAATCGAATATTTCTAAGTTAATTAACGATAAAAAAGGTCAAATAAACGCTTATATCAAAAAAAATAAATTATCATATAAAGAAGAAAGTGATGTTATTAAAATAATTAATTTCTATAATTCATTAATTTAATTATGTATGGTAACTTTGTTGTTATAAAAAAAATTCCATGCCCATAATTCAGCATGAAAAAAACTAGGTGAGGCTAATTTTGTACCTTTTTTGGTTCTTCAATAGCTTCACCTAATATATTCCACCTATTTCCTTTACTATCTTTCAAAACTATTGGAAAATCATTATCAACCTCTAAGTTCTCTTCTATAGGCTCATAAAATGAAGTGAAAATATTTTTAGTTTCATCACCTACAATAATAGTTTTCCTTCCATTAACAACTAACTTTTCTATCTTAAATTGCTTGAAATTAGTATAAGGAAAAACTTCGACAGTATTTTCTATTCCATCATTAACAATACCAAAAAATTTAGTTGTCTTCGCTTTGATCGAACTGTTATCTTTGATCAATTCTCCTCTATTAAGTAAATTATGATAATACACTTGAGCTTCAGGAAAATATTCTTTGATAGTTTTCCAAGTTGTCTCGATAGAAAACAAATCATTTATATCCATGAATTTTTGATTGCCTTTAATACCAGTGAGTAACATTTGTGACCAGAAAACATTTTCCTCTTGTGATGTTAAAACCAAATTATCTTTAAATAAAAAACCAGACGCAAACAAATTTAAACTTTTGTCTCCTATATTTTTATTAAAGCAAATACCACTTTTTGTTTGTGGGCAATAGGTGGCAACATATTCCAAATCATCTATTTTGTCATTTACAACTTCTGAGTAATTTAAATAAATGTATGGAAACACCTTTATCTTACCATTATAGCTAAATAATAATACAAGATCATTATCGATTACGTTTTCAATATCATCTACTTTTTTGAAACTTGGATTGTCTATCAAAGCAAACGGGGCACCTTCCTTAATATACATCTCATCTACAAGCCATTTTTCTTCGTATGGAGCATTCACAATATCCTTATCGATACTATCAGAACATGATAAACTAGCCACACAAACTAAAATAAACAAGAAATACTTCATAACTTAATAAGATTTACTATGTAGTCTAAAAAAACAACTAATAATTACATTAGATATATAAAAATACGGATTTCATAATATTTGCACACTAAAAAATAAAATTGCATTTTTGATTAAAACAAACTAAAAGCTACGATGGAAATTATTTCTGGATTAAAAACCGAAAAAAAAAGTTTTAAATATTTTGGTAACGGAGTTGAATTTGCTATTATATTTTTTAAAAATATATTACTAACAGTATTGTCTCTTGGACTCTACTATCCTTGGGCTAAAGTTGAAATTTTAAAATACCATTACCAATCAACTGAGTTAGATGACTCTCGTTTTTCTTTTCATGGAACTGGAAAAGAAGTTTTTAAAGGTTTTATTAAAATATATTTAATTTTCATTCTATTATACGGTACATTAATTTACGGCTTACAATCTGGAGAGCAAATAACAACCATTATAACTGTTGCTATATTTTATTTATTCTTCATATTCATTATTCCTTTCGCCATCCATGGTGCAGCCCGTTATCGTTCATCTAGAAGCTCCTGGAGAGGTATTCATTTTAAGTATTTAGGAAATAGAATGGAATTGTTTTGGAAATTTATCACTGGTATGATTCTAACAATTTTAACTTTTGGTATCTACGGAGCTTGGTTTCAAATTGAAATTAGAAAATATATCTTAAGCCATTTGCGATTTGGAAACTTATCTTTTGACTTTAAAGGAAAAGGAGAAACCTTGTTTTGGATAAATTTAAAATTTATTTTTTTATTTTATCTTACATTAGGTATTTATTCTTTTTGGTATATTAAAAACTTATGGGGATTTTATGCTGATAATACTGAAATAACACAAGATGGTAAAAAAGTAAACTTTAAATTAAACATGAAACCTGGAGATGTTTTTGAATTAATGATAGTTAACTTTTTATTAATTATAGTAACATTAGGTATTGCCACTCCATGGGTAACTATTAGAACATTTAATTTTATCTTCCGCTTTTTAGAGATTGATGAAGGTTTAAACACAAACACGATACAACAAACATCTTATGATAATTATGATGATGCATCTGGCGAAGATTTTTTAGATTTTTTAGATTTAGATCTACTATAAATGCCCTTTAAAGCAAACTATTTCGATGGTAAAACCTCCGAAACTCATGTAGCGTTTATTTGTCCCAATTCCATATCTTGGAAAATTTCCTACCATAACAAAGAAAATAACGTTGAGCATATTTCATGGAATATTCAAAACATTAAGAGATCGGAAGTTCATACACAAGGTTTAATTTCTTTTACCTATGGTAGTACTTTTCCTTTTCAAAAAATTGAAAGCTCTGACACTAGTTTTATAGAATATATAAATAAGAATAAACACAAAAACTTACATAATAAAGTTGATACCTTTTTACACTCACATAAAAAGAGTCTTTAGTTAGTTTACTTCTGGCTATTTTTACAATACTGTTTGGTGTATATTTTTATATAATTCCAACTGTAGCTATTAGTTTTGTGTCTAATATGAGTGAAAAGCAAATTATTGAATTTGGTAACCACACTTTTAATATGCTTTTAAATGATTTAGATATTGATGAAGTAAAATCAAATAATTTACAATTATTCATTAATGATATGAATATAAATACTACTTTCCCAATAAAAGTATTTGTAACAAATAATAAAGAATTAAATGCTTTTGCTCTTTCTGGTGGAAAAATAGTGATATATTCTTCTTTACTAGATGAAATAGAAAACGAACACCAATTAACAGCTTTGTTAGGGCATGAAATATCTCATATAGAAAATAGGCATGTACTAAAAAACTTAATTAGAAACTTATCAGGAAAAGTCTTCACCTCTATTATTTTTAATGACTTTAATAGTGTTTCAACTATTTTAACTGCGAATGCACATTTATTTTCTCAATTGTCATATACTCGGAGCTTAGAAAAAGAAGCTGATGTTTATAGTATGAAAATTATGCAACAAAATAATTTAAATTTATTTGGAATGCCCGAGTTATTTCAAATTCTAAACAAGAAAAATGAAGTTGAAATACCAAAATATCTAAATAGTCATCCATTGCTTAAAGAGAGGATTTTGTACACAAAAAAAATAGCAGAAAAACAATCTTCCTTTAAGGGAAATGTAATTCTGAAAAATAGATGGAATACTTTAAAACAATTAAATTCTAAAACAAATACTAAAATCAAACATGAGTAAGAACATAATTATTACTGGTACAAGTAGAGGAATAGGTTATGAACTAGCTAAACAATTTGCAAATCAAGGTCATCATGTATTAGCTTTATCAAGGAATACTATTCCTCTTGATACTTTAAATCATAAAAATATTACAACTATTTCTGTTGACTTATCTTCTAGTAAGGATTTAAAAAAAGCTGAAACATTTATAAGAAACAATTGGAGTCATGTTGATATTTTAATCAATAATGCTGGAAAGTTAATTAATAAGCCTTTTACAGAATTATCTTCTGAAGATTTTCAAGAAGTATACAACGTGAATGTTTTTGCTGTTGCTGAACTTACAAAAAAAGCAATTCCTTTTTTAAAGAAAGGAAGCCATGTAGTAACTGTAAGCAGTATGGGGGGCATACAAGGAAGTATGAAATTCCCTGGACTTGCAGCCTACAGCTCAGCAAAAGGTGCAGTTATTACATTATCAGAATTATTAGCAGAAGAATATAAAGAACAGCATATAGCTTTTAATGTTTTAGCCTTAGGAGCAGTTCAAACTGAAATGCTTGAAGAAGCTTTTCCTGGGTATGAAGCTCCTCTTTCAGCAAAAGAAATGGCTGATTATATTTTTGGATTCGCATTAACTGGCAACAAATATTATAACGGAAAAGTATTACAAGTTTCTAGTTCTACTCCTTAAAATAAAGCTATAACACAGTAAATTTAACAAAGTATTTTTATAGAACAAATTGAAAAAAACTTTAAAAAAATACATTCCAGAAAAAGCTATTCCTTTAGTTGAATATTTGATAAATAAACATCAAGTAAATCTAAAAATAGTTAATCAACGACAAACTAAACACGGAGATTTCCGAAGCATGCCTAATGGAAAAATGTTAATAACAGTAAATAATAACTTGAACCATTATCAATTTTTGTTAACCTTAATTCATGAGATTGCACACCATGTTACGCATCAAAAATTTGGCAGAGTTCAACCTCATGGCAAAGAGTGGAAAACTATTTTTCAGCATTTAATGCTTCCTTTTTTAGAACCTGAAATTTACCCAACTCAAATACTACCTCATTTAGCTAACTATTTAAAAAATCCAAAAGCGAGTACCGACACAGATGTAAAATTATCATTAGTTTTGCGAAATGGTAAAGCAGAAGTAGGAAAGAATTTTATCTTTGAGATTCCAAATGGAAGTGTTTTTAGATTTAAAGATAAGATATATAAAAGAGGTAACAAACGCAGAACACGTTATGAATGTTTAAACTTAACAAATAAACGTGTGTATCTTTTTAATCAAAATGCAGAAGTTCTTCTTATTAAGTAAGTAATACAATACAAATTATGAACGATAATTATTACGCAGTTATAATGGCAGGTGGAGTTGGATCAAGATTTTGGCCAGTTAGTACACAACAGTATCCTAAACAATTTCATGACATGCTAGGAACTGGTGAATCTTTGATTCAGAAAACTTTTAGTCGAATAAATAAGCTAATTCCTTCAGATAATATACTTATAGCAACTAATAAACGTTATGAATCATTAGTGTTAGATCAATTACCTAAAGTAAAAAGTAAGCAGTTACTATTAGAGCCTACCATGCGTAACACTGCTCCTTGTATTTTATACTCTGCATTAAAAATACATCAACAAAACCCAGATGCTGTAATGTTGGTGGCTCCTTCTGATCACTGGATTGAAAATGAGAATGAATTTTTAAACAATATTAAAACTTCATTTAATGCTTGTGAAACACAAGATATCTTAATGACATTAGGAATTCAGCCAGACTCACCTAACACCGGTTATGGATATATACAGTATGAAAAATGTGGTTCTACTATAAAAAAAGTAAAGAATTTTACTGAAAAACCGAACTTAACCAAAGCTAAAGATTTTTTGGATAGTGGAGATTATCTATGGAACGCAGGAATATTTGTTTGGTCTACGAAAAGCATTTTAAAAGCTTTCAAAGAATTCTTACCAGAAATGGTTGCTACTCTAGATGATGGAAATAATGTATATAATACTGAATTTGAAGATGATTTCATTAACAGTAATTATAAATCATGTGAAAATATTTCTATTGATTTTGGAGTAATGGAAAGGGCTAAAAACGTACATGTATTGCCTGTAAATTTTGGTTGGAATGATCTTGGTACTTGGGGTTCACTTTACAATAAGCTCCCTAAAGACCAACAAAGAAACGCTATTGTAGGTGCAAAACCTATTTTTAGAAATTCAAATGGAAATATGGTAAGAACTCAAAATGGTAAAAAAGTCATTATCCAAGGATTAACAGATTTTATAATAGTTGAGAAAGATGATATTCTTCTAATATGCCCTAAAGAAGATGAACAAGAAATAAAACAAATTGCTGCACAGGCAAAAGATACATTTGACTGCTAAAAATAGCATAAAAACAATCCGTAGTTATTACTTCGGATTGTTTTTGTAGTGCTTTATAATAACTTTCTCAAAAAACGGATAATAATATTCAGGCATATAACTTCCTCTTTTTTCTCCTAAAACTCTTTCTTTTTTATCTATTAACAAAACCGTAGGAAAAGAATTTTTATATTTTTTACTGAGTCTTATATTTACAATTGAAGCCTCTTTGGTTACCAAATCTTTATTTCTTGGAAAATTGGCCATGTATAAAATCATATTTTTATTGGCATACTCTACAAATTTCGTAGTATGAAACAATTCTTTATCTAATTTTATACAAGGTCCGCACCAATCAGGATCCTGTAAAATAGATTAACACAGGTTTCTTTTCTTTTTTTGATTTGTTTAAAGCCTCCTTGTAAGATGTTTCCCAATTAATTTTTATTTTTTCATTAAAAGCATCAGTAAGTATTTTATTTTGAGAATAAATAGCATTGATTGCGACTAACAATACTAAAAATGTCATTATTTTTTTCATCTATATTTATTTTACCTATTCAAAAACATCAAAAATAATACCAAGATTAACTATGCATAGCTTTAACATGAGTCTCTATTAAAGAATCAAATTTTTGTTTATCATCTTTTAAAAAAGAACTTTCTATTGGTAAATAAAATAGATTATCTACCTTACTTTCTAACCTAACAAAATCTTTCTCAGTTGTCAGGATTAATTTCTTAGAAGATTTAATTGAATCATATGTCAACCTTATTTTTTCAATATCACCTTTAGTGAATTGATGGTGGTCTGGAAATTTTAAATACTTAACTTTTATCTTTTTATCTTTTAAAAATTGTAAGAAAGGGGCGGGTTTTGCAATCCCTGTAACTACAACTATTTCTTTTCCTATTAACTCCTTAATTGGCATACTCTTATTTCCATACAACCTATCATCATAAGAAATAGAAGTAAAAAATACTTCTTGAGTACTTTCAGGATTAATTTTTTTAATTATATCTTTTTGTTCTTTATCCGACAAACTATCTGGGCACTTAGTTATAACTATAATATTTGCTCTTTTCGCTCCTCTCCTACTTTCCCTTAAATTTCCAGTTGGTAAAATAAAATCATCAGCAAATAAATCTTTATACTTAGTTAATAACACGTATAAACTTGCCTTCACTTTCCTATGTTGAAAAGCATCATCTAACAATATAACTTCTAGTTTATTATTTCTTTCAATCAATTGCTTAATGCCATTTACTCTGTTAGCGTCAACAGCTACAGTAATTTCATCCTTAAATTTCTTATAAAACTGCAGTGGTTCATCCCCTACATCTTCTGCCGAGTGTTTTGAACTTACAACTTGAAAACCTCTTTCTTTTCTTTTATATCCTCTACTTAGTGTAGCTAACTTATAGTTTTTACTTAATAGGCGTATTAAGTACTCGATTTGTGGAGATTTTCCTGTTCCTCCAACACTTAAATTACCCACAGCAATTACTGGAATAAAAAAAGATTCATTCTTATAAATATTTTTATCAAACAATATGTTACGTATACTCGTTACAATATCATATATGATAGCTATTGGAAATAATAAAAAACGGATTACTTTCATTACAACGAAAGTAATTAAAAATCTTAACTTTGATATTGATTTAAAACATGTAAAACTGAACTATGCAAATAAGAGACATTACAAATTATATAGAACAATTAGCACCTCTTTCTTATGCAGAAGATTTTGATAATGTAGGACTTCTTATAGGTAGTTACTCAACAAAAGTTAAAGGTGTTTTAGTGACACTAGACACTTTAGAAAAAACTATTGATGAAGCAATAGCCAAAGGATGTAATTTAATCATAAGTTTTCATCCTATTATATTTAGTGGTCTAAAAAAATTAAATGGAAATAATTATGTTGAACGAGTTGTTTTAAAAGCAATTCAAAACAACATTGCCATTTATGCTACACATACTGCTTTAGATAATGTTCAAAATGGAGTGTCTACAAAAATGTGTGAAGTACTAGGTTTACAAAGTATTAAAACGTTAATTCCTAAAAAAGGGATTATTAAGAAATTAACCACCTATGTGCCAACTGAACAAGCTAATTATCTTAGAGAACAATTATTTAATGCCGGTGCTGGCTCTATTGGCAATTATGACAATTGTTCTTTTAATGTAAATGGAAAAGGAAGTTTTAAAGGAAATACAGAATCAAACCCTACAATTGGAAATAAAGGTGAGTTAACATTTGAAGATGAAACATGTATTTCAGTAACCTTTGATTCTTATTTAGAAGGAAAAATATTAAACGCTTTGTTTAATAATCATCCTTATGAAGAGGTAGCTTATGAAATAATAACTCTTGATAATGAAAATCAACATATTGGAATGGGAATGATTGGTGAGTTTACTGATGAGATAAATGAAAATGAGTTTCTTAACTTTGTAAAAAAAACATTTAAAACTAGTTGTGTTCGTCATTCAGAACTATTGAATAAGCCTATAAAAAAAGTAGCTGTTTTGGGAGGGTCAGGAAGTTTTGCTATTAATAATGCTATAAAAGCTAAAGCAGACGCATACATAAGTGCTGATTTTAAATACCATGAATTCTTTAAGGCTGAAAAAAAGATTTTATTAGCAGATGTTGGTCATTATGAAAGTGAGCAGTTTACAAAAAATATTTTGGTTGATTATCTTAGCAAAAAATTTAGTACTTTTGCAATTATTTTAAGCGAAGAAAGTACAAATCCAATATACTATATATAAAGATGGCAAAAAAAGAAGTAACGGTAGAAGAAAAATTAAGAGCGTTATATGATTTACAGCTAATTGATTCTAGAATAGATGAAATCAGAAACGTTCGTGGTGAATTACCTTTAGAAGTTGAAGATTTAGAAGATGAAGTTGCCGGATTAAACACCAGACTATCTAATTTATCAAGCGATTTAGCTAGTTTAGAATCTGATATTAATAGTAAGAAGTTAGCTATAACCGAATCTAAAGCTCTTATAAAGAAGTACGAAGAACAACAGAAAAACGTTCGTAATAATCGTGAATTCGATTCTTTAACAAAAGAGGTTGAATATCAAGAATTAGAAATTCAATTATCAGAAAAGAGAATTAAAGAATACAAGGCTAAAATAGCTCAGAAAAACGAAGTGATTTCTAGTACTAAAGAAAAACTAGCTCAACAAGAAAATCATTTAACTCACAAGAAAAATGAACTTGATGCTATTTTAAAAGAAACAGAAAAAGAAGAGCAATTATTAAAGGATAAATCTAAAGAGTACTCTGAATCTATCGATGCTCATTTATTAAACGCTTATTCAAGAATTCGTAATAAAGTAAAAAACGGTCTAGCTGTTGTTTCTATTGAGCGCGGTGCAGCAGGAGGGTCTTTCTTTACTATTCCACCTCAAATCCAATTAGAGATTGCTAATCGTAAAAAAATCACTATTGACGAGCACAGTGGTCGTATTTTAGTAGATTCAGCTTTGGCTGCTGAAGAACGTGAAAAAATAGATAGCTTATTTTCATAAAAGCTACTATATATAAATGAAAAAAGCTCAATCTTACTGATTGAGCTTTTTTCATTCAAAAAACAAATACTAATCTTCTTTAAATAGTTGCTCTTTATAAGCTGCCTTTTTAATCTCAGCGCGTCTTGTAACAGATGGCTTATCGTATTGTTTTCTATTTCTTAATTGCTGTAAAATTTTAACGTCTCTATACTTACGCTTATAACGTTTTAAGGCTCTATCAATATTCTCACCTTCTTTTACTATAATTTTTAACATATATTATTGTATTTTATATTCTTAAATTATTCTCTATTTTAATTTCATTTTACATGCCACAAATAAACTTATTTACAACTGAATATTCATAACACGAAAATATTTAACCTTTAATGGTTAAATAATTCTATTAAAAAAAAGAAAAACTTAATAAAAAGTAACTTTGAAGTTTTGGCTGAGCACTTAAAAAGACGCTTTTAAATTCTCAGACATTTCCCCTTTAAGGATAGAATAAAAATGAAGTAACAAATTTATAACTTATTTAATGACAAAACAAATAAATGGTTGTAAATAAAAAAGCTCAATCTTAAAAGATTGAGCTCAATATCTTAAATTATATTGTTTCTCCTAACTCTTTTAACTTAGAAGTATTTTCAGCCAGCATTAATTCATCGATAATTTTTTGAATGTCACCATTTACGATATTCTGTAAATCGTATAGTGTTAATCCTATACGGTGGTCCGTAACACGACCTTGTGGATAATTATAGGTTCTAATTTTTGCAGAACGATCTCCAGATGTAACCATTGAACCACGTTTGGCAGCATCAGCTTCTTGTTTTTTGGCTAATTCCATATCATATAAACGTGATCGTAATACTTTAAAAGCTTTCTCTTTATTTTTATGTTGAGATTTTTGATCCTGACATTGAGCTACTAAACCAGTTGGTATATGCGTTAAACGCACAGCTGAATATGTAGTATTTACAGATTGACCACCTGGTCCTGAAGAACAGAAAAAATCAATACGAACATCTTTAGGATTAATTTCTACATCAAACTCTTCGGCTTCAGGAAAAACCATACAGGTAGCTGCAGAAGTATGAACTCTACCTTGAGTTTCAGTCTGAGGGACACGTTGAACACGATGAACTCCAGCTTCAAACTTTAAAGTTCCATACACATCATCACCAGTAACCTCAAACTGTATTTCTTTAAAACCACCGTTGGTACCTTCAGAAAAATCTACAGTAGAAACTTTCCAGCCTCTACCCTCGCAATATTTAGTATACATTCTAAATAAATCTCCAGCAAAAATACTTGCTTCATCTCCTCCGGTTCCTGCACGTAATTCCACTACAGCATTTTTAGCGTCTTCGGGATCTTTAGGTATTAATAAAAACTTAATTTCATCTTCTAAAACAGGGATACGAGCTTTAGACTCTTCCATTTCCATTTTAGCCATTTCTACCATTTCCGCATCACTTCCATCAGCTATAATTTCTTTAGCCTCCTCAATTGTATTTACAAGCCCCTCATATTCGTTTGCTTTTTTTACAACCTTCCCTAAGTCTTTGTATTCTTTATTTAATTGTACGTAACGTTTTTGATCAGAAATCACGTCAGGTTGAATGATTAAATCTGACACTTCATCAAAGCGTTGTTTAACTATCTGTAATTTATCTAGCATTATATCTTTTCTTGGATTGCGAATTTACGATTTTTCTTTAAATTTGAGCAACACACAACTAACTTAAAACAAACTTATTATGAGATTTCTTTTTCTCTTTTTATGGGTTACTCTTGTATTTTCATGTAAATCACCCCTATCAAAACCTACTTTCCTTATTGGAAAATGGCAACGTTTAAATGATAAACCTGGTCAAATCACCTATGAAAATTGGAACTCAAATTTCAAAGGACTAGGGATTACACTAAAAAAAAGAGACACTATTTTTAAAGAAACCTTAAGCATAGAAACTATTAACGACACTCTATACCTAAAAGTTACAGGAATAAATAAATACCCCACTTTATTTAAATTCACCCAACAGACAGATTCTTCTTTTATTTGTGAAAATAAATTAAACGAATTCCCCAAAAAAATAAAATACTGGAAAAATAATGAAAAACTATATGCTCTAGTTTCCAATGATAGTTTTAAAATTGATTTTACATTTAAAAAATTAAATTAATCCCTTTATCTACATTCATAACAAAATCAAACTTCACTAAAAACTTTACTAGAAAGGTACCTAAATTATAAGTAAATATTTTTATTTATTTAACACTATTTCACACTTTATTAAAAGTAATACTATTAAATTTGCGGTAAATATTTTTAATTATGAAAAATTTACTTTCAAATATAAAAATAGAAACCCCCAAAGGAATCTATATCAAAAACCCTGAATCTTCTGAATTAGGTAAGAGAATAATTGAACATAGTATTATTTTAATTGAAAAATTTGGTTTTGAAAGTTTCAATTTCAAAAAGCTTGGAAAAGAAATTGGCTCTAACGAAAGCTCTATATATAGATATTTTGAAAGTAAACATAAGCTATTAATCTACTTAACCTCTTGGTATTGGGGATGGATAGAATACCAATTAGTAATTGAAACCTACAGCATTAACGATTCTAAAGAAAAACTAATTACTGCTCTAAAAGTTGTTACAAGAACCACTATTCAAGATAGTAATTATGGACACATTAATGAAGTTCTTTTAAATAAAATTGTGATAAACGAAAACTCTAAATCTTATTTAACAATAGATGTTGATACTGAAAATAAAGAAGGATACTTTATTACCTACAAAAATGTAGTAAAAAGGATATCTGAAATAATTTCTGGTCACAACCCTAAATATAAGTACCCTCTAAGTTTAGCTAGTACAATAACGGAAAGTTCGCTTCATCAACACTTTACAAAACAACATTTTCCATCAATTACAAATTTTAAAAGTAACGACAATCCAACTAACTTTTTTATCGAACTAGCATTAAACACATTATCAAATGAACACTAAAATACTATCACCATGGAGACGATTTTTAGGTCTTATTAAACTAGAACGAAAAGATATACTTCAAATAGCATATTACGCTATTTTTGAAGGTATTGTTGCGTTGTCTCTTCCGTTAGGAATACAAGCCATCATAAACTTATTACAAGGAGCTCAAGTGTCAGCTTCTTGGGTTGTTTTAATTATTTTGGTTACTGGTGGTGTTGCCTTTGCAGGTATCTTAAAATTAATGCAAATGCGAATCATTGAAACTATACAGCAACGAATATTTACAAGAGCTTCAATTGAGCTAAGCTATAGATTTCCTAAAATTAAAATGAGTGAATTACGAAATTATTACTTACCTGAACTAGCAAATCGGTTTTTTGATACACTTACTATTCAAAAGGGATTATCTAAAATTCTTATTGATGTTCCATCGGCTTTTTTACAAATAATTTTTGCTTTATTACTATTATCATTTTACCACCCATTTTTCATCTTCTTTGGCTTCTTATTACTACTATTAATTTTTATAGTATTTAAATACACCGCACAAAAAGGATTAGAAACTAGTTTAAAGGAGTCTAAAAACAAGTATAAAGTTGCTCACTGGCTTCAAGAAATTGCACGAACAGTGATGAGCTTCAAATTATCTGGTAAAACAAATCTAGCTTTGAATAAAACTGACAATCTAGTAGATGATTATTTACAATCGAGAGAAAAGCATTTTAAAATTTTAATACTACAGTACATTCAAATGATAGGGTTTAAGGTATTGGTTACTGCTGGATTATTATTAATAGGAGGATTTCTAGTATTAAATCAAAAAATGAATATTGGTCAGTTTGTTGCCGCTGAAATTATTATTCTTTTAATAATTACATCTGTAGAAAAACTAATTATTGGTTTAGAATCGTTTTATGACGTACTAACATCCATTGAAAAGCTTGGACAAATAATTGACAAACCCATTGAAAATCAAGAAGGAGAATTAATTAATAATGATCATAAATTATCTATAGAACTTCAAAGTGTTGATTATAAAGTAAACTCACTAAACATACCTATATTAAATGACATTTCACTAGTAATAAACCCTACTGATAGAATATTGATTCAAGGAGAAAGTGGAAGTGGAAAATCAAGCTTACTACAACTGATATCAGGATTGATGGAACCAACTTCTGGTCACATATACGTTAACAACCAATCTATAAACAGCTTACACCTAAATAACTATAGAGCAAATCTAGGGTTATCATTATCAGAAGAAACTCCTTTTGAAGGTAGCATAAGAGAGAATATCACTTTTGGAGACCAAGAGATAACTGATGAACAAATATATACTACATTAGAAAATGTTGGTTTAACAGACTTTATAAAACAACAACCAAATGGATTGAGTACTATTTTAAATCCTGAAGGAAAACAAATTGCTTATACTATCGCAAAAAAGATAATTTTGGCTAGAGCGATCATCAAAAAACCAAAGGTTTTAATTCTTGAAGATCCATTAGATCAATTTAAAAAAGAAGAAACACAAAAAATCATCAATTTTTTAGCAGATAAATCTCAACCTTGGAGTTTAATTGTAGTTAGCAGTAATATTACATGGAAAGAAAAATGCAACAAACACATTACACTAAAAAAAGGAAGTATTATAAATCTTACACACTAAGCTATGTTAAACATTTCTAACAATAAAATATCAAAATATATTGATATTACTAAATTTAAATCTGGACGAGAAATTTTCACTAAACAATATCATAAGAGATTTAAGAAATTCTTACTTTTTTTCACTTTTACACTAATTGTTATTTTATTCTTACCCTGGACTCAAAACATAACAAGTAAAGGTAGTGTTACAACGCTTAAGCCAAACCATCGTCCACAAAGTATACAATCACAAATTCCTGGTCGAATTGAAGAATGGTTAATTCAAGAAGGAGATTTTGTAAAAAAAGGAGATACCATACTTAGAATTTCTGAAATAAAAAGTAACTATTTTGATACAAAGCTATCTGAAAGAACAGGTAACCAATTAAATGCTAAATCCTCTTCTGTAATTGCTTACCAAAAAAAAACACAAGCTTATAAAGCTCAAGTTATTGCTTTAAAACAAGAAAGAAAACTAAAACTTGCACAAGCACAAAACAAGCTTATGCAATCGTATTTAAAGGTAAAAAGTGATAGTATTGATTTAGAGGCAGTCAAAATAAAAGCAATGATTGCAAAAACCCAATATAAAAGAGCTGTTACTTTACAAAAAGAAGGTTTAAAAGCAACTAAAGATGTTGAGGAGAAAAAAGCAAAACTTCAGGAAGCCAATGCTAAATTAATTTCTCAAACAAATAAATTATTAACTACTGAGAACAATGTTATAAATGCACAACTTACTATATCTACCTTAAAAGCAACATATAACGATAAGATTGCAAAGGCACAAAGCAATGTATTTACTGCTCAATCAAGTGCTTTTGATAGCGAAGCCCAAGTTTCAAAACTAGAGTCTAGCTTAGCTAATTACAAAAAACGTGAAAGTTTACTTTTTGTTACTGCACCTCAGGATGGATTCATTAACAAGGCCATTATTTCTGGTATTGGAGAAACCTTCAAAGAAGGTGAAAAATTAGTTAGTATAATGCCTGCTAATTATGATTTAGCAGTTGAAATGTATGTTAAACCCATCGATTTACCTTTAATACATATAGGTGAAAAAGTACGTGTTCAATTTGATGGGTGGCCAGCAATTATTTTTAGTGGATGGCCAAATGTATCCTATGGAACGTATGGTGCAAAAGTCATCGCTATTGAAAACTTTATCAGTAGTAACGGAAAATATAGGGTTTTATTAACTCAAGATAAAGAGCATGAGCCATGGCCAAAGGCAGTTAGAATAGGATCAGGAGCAAGATCAATTGCTTTATTAGAAAATGTACCAATATGGTATGAATTATGGAGACAAATTAATAGCTTTCCTCCTAATTTTTATCAACCACAAAACAAAAAACAAGCAGAAGCCGAAAACAAAAAATAATGAAAAAAATTTTAATCATTTTACTGTTTTGCTTTAATACTGTTGGCTTCACTCAGGAAGCACAAAATACACTCACACTAGAGGAATATTTAGGATATGTAAAAAAATACCATCCTCTTTTAAAGCAAGCTGAACTAACAACCAGTAATGGAGAAGCTAAATTACTCAAAGCAAGAGGTGCTTTTGACCCAAAAATAGAAGTTGATTACACACGAAAAAATTTTAAAAGTACTGAATACTATAATAATCTTAATACTACATTCAAAATACCTACATGGTATGGAATAGACTTCAAAGCTAGTTATGAAAATAATAATGGGTATTATTTAAACCCTGAACTTAAAACCCCCAAAAATGGATTGTATGCGGCTGGTATTTCAATGTCTCTTGCTAAAGGGTTACTAATCAACAAAAGAATGGCCTCTTTAAAACAAGCAAAACTTTATAGGAAACAATCAATTGAAAAGCAAAACCTGTTAGTAAATGAAATACTATACAATGCTATAAACTCCTATTTTAATTGGCTAAAAAACTACCAAATTCAATTAGTATATTCCAATTATTTAACCAATGCAAAAACTAGATTAAACAATATTAAAAAGAGTTTTTTTGCGGGAGACAAACCCGCTGTAGACACACTAGAAGCTAATATAAATTTAAAGAACAGATTACTAGATTTAGAAAAATCTAAAATAAACCATATTAAATCAAAATTAGAACTTTCAAATTATTTGTGGCTAAACGATGATATACCCTTAGAATTAAATGATTTAATAACTCCTGATATAAATACCATAAGCACTATCGATACAGTACTTGGAAATTCGTTAATGATAGCTAATAACTTTAACACTAATAATCATCCTAAGTTAAGAGTATTAGAATTAAAAAAAGAAAGTTTTCAAGTGGCTAGAAAACTTAAATTAAACAATCTGCTTCCTAAGGTAAATTTTCAATACAATTTTTTGACTTCAGATTATCAAAATATAAATACTTTTTCCGCTTCTAATTACAAAGGAGCATTGAGTATTAGTTTACCTTTATTTTTAAAAAAAGAACGTGCTGATATAAAATTAACAAACTTAAAATTAAAAGAAGTAGATTTTGATATTTCAGTAACGAAAGTAACTATAGACAACAAAATAAAAAGTAATACAGAACAAATTAACTCGTACAAAAAGCAAAATAAAATTTTAAATAACCTTGCTAAAAACTATAAACAACTATTAAAAAGTGAAGAGAGAAAGTTTTATTTAGGTGAAGGCTCCATGTTTCTTATCAACTATAGAGAAGTAAAATCGATAGAAAATGAACTAAAATTAATTAAAGTTCAGTTTAGTTATTTTAAATCAAAATCCAATCTATTAAAAACACTTAATTCGTTTAGTATATAAAATAAAAAAGACCTTAAATTCTCATTTAAGGCCTTTTTGTCTAACCAAACTTAGTTTAAAA
Source organism: Tenacibaculum sp. nBUS_03 (assembly GCF_051201695.1). Taxonomy (GTDB): domain Bacteria; phylum Bacteroidota; class Bacteroidia; order Flavobacteriales; family Flavobacteriaceae; genus Polaribacter. The sequence goes on from NZ_CP179214.1 coordinate 1,579,860, forward strand.
AACTAACTACTACTATCTTTAAAACTGTATTTATCATTTTTAAAAGCTCTCCTTTCAGCTTGCGGCCATTTCAAACCATGCACAAGGGGAATCTTACTCAGAGAGACTTGGGGCTCATAATAATTATAAACTTAGGGGAAAACAAACTATTATAAATGAAATGTTCAATGAACTTTTTAAAACTAAAAACGTTTTTCGTTTTTGTTTACACTATTATGACACTTCTTTTCTTAATAGGTCACATAAAAACAAAAAAAAACTCAAAAAAGTTTTTTTGAGTTTTTTTAATATAAATATTTTCTTAGTACCACCCGATGTTCAGGTATTGATTTATCATAATCATTAACCAATAATTCCAATATTTCAGGAGGTTTAACACCTATTTCTTTTTTTGAAGAAAATTTTGAAACATATAAATCATAAGTATCTTTTCCTTTTAAATTATTTTTTTTAAAAATTAAAAAGTGTTCAGAGTTTAACTCTGTATAACAAATTTCTTCACCCGAAAAAGCTTCTGACTTATCTATAAAAAAATCAGAGAACTCATAATACTTAAAAACATTTTCCATATTAAAGTATTTCAGCCGACAAGCCTAGCTGTAAAAGTTTAGAACATTTAGACTCTAGATCTTTATATTCACCTGTTTTAACTGCACATTTACCTTTATAATGCACTAAAACAGTACATTGTTCAGCTTGCTCTGGTGTATGCTCACATACACTAACTAAACTATCTATAACAAAGTCAAACGTATTTACGTCATCATTATATAAAATAATTTCATGTTTTCTTGTTTCCTCTGTTAAAACATCTAACTCTTCTTGAATTTTTTCAATAGTACCCATCTGTTTTTATTTTTGATATCGTAATGCTACCCAATTATTTCTTTCTAAAGTTTTATCTAGAGATAATTTATATTTTGAAACTTCTTTATCAATTATAGAAATATCTTCGTGATAAAATCCACTTAACAACAAAATACCATTTTCATTAAGGCATTTTGTGTACCTTTCCATATCATTTATCAAAATATTTCTATTAATATTTGCAATGATAACATCATACTGCTTATTTTCTAGTAGCGATGAATCTCCTTCATACACACTAATATTATTACAGTTATTCCTCTCAACGTTTTCAATAGAATTTTCATAACACCAAGCGTCTATATCAATGGCATCTACTAGTGTAGCTCCTTTCATCTCTGCAAAAATAGCTAAAATTCCAGTACCACATCCCATATCAAGCACTTTCTTACCATCTAATTCTAAAGCCAGTAAATGTTGTACCATCATATGAGTTGTTTCATGATGTCCTGTTCCAAAGCTCATTTTTGGTTCTATTACTATATCAAACTTTAAGTTTGGATTTTCATGGAAAGGTGCTCTTATACTCACTTTATCTTCAACTTGGATGGGATTAAAATTCTTCTCCCATTCAGCATTCCAGTTTGTTTGTTCTACTTCACTTTTAGTATGCGTAATTTTAAACTCCGAAGAACTTAATATAAAAATATCTTTTAAAATATCTTCGTTCCAATCTTGCTTTTGAATATACGCAGTAACTCCCTCTTTGTTCTCTACAAAACTCTCGAAACCAACTGTTCCTAATTCAGCTATTAAAATTTCAGTTGCTGGCTCATTAGGAACAACTGTAAAATTATATTCTATATAAATACTATCCATTAAATCGCTTCAATTATTGCTAAAAAGTCTTCTGATTTTAAAGATGCTCCTCCTATTAACCCTCCATCTACATCCTCTTTTGAAAAGATCTCTTTAGCATTCCCTGGTTTTACACTACCTCCATATAAAATAGACACATCATTAGCTATTTTTTCATTGTATTTTGTAGCTAATACCTTTCTTATAAAAGCGTGCATTTCTTGAGCTTGCTCAGGTGAAGCTGTTTCTCCTGTTCCGATAGCCCAAACAGGTTCATAAGCTAATATAATATTTGAAAAATCTTCTGTTAATAAATGAAACAACCCTTCTTTTAATTGGCTTTCTACAACTTCAAAATGTTTTGCTGATTTTCTATCTTCTAATAACTCTCCGAAGCAAAATATTACTTCTAAATTATTAGCTAATGCTGCATCAACTTTTTTTGCCAACAATTCATTAGTTTCATTGAAATACATTCTTCTTTCAGAATGACCTAAGATAACAACATTAACTCCAATTCCTGTTAACATATCTGCGGCAACCTCACCTGTATAAGCACCATTAGGTGCTTCATGCATATTCTGTGCAGCTACTTCAATTTCAGATTTTTTGGTTCTTTTTACAGTACTATTAAGATTTATAAAACTTGGAGCTACGATTACTCTTTTGTTATCGAAACTCTTTTTTTTCAGTCCTTTTCTTATTCCTTTAACAAGCTCTTTAGCTTCTTTAAGGTTTTTGTTCATTTTCCAGTTACCTGCTACGATGTTTTTTCTCAATGTAATATTAGTTTTTAATTGTGTAGTTAAGAAGGTTTAAGCTTGAGTGCAAAAATACATCATTTTTTTAAGCTTTTTTCAATTAGTTCGTCTGTTGATTTTGTAACATTATAAACTACTATTTTTTTATGTTCATCGACAACTAAACACCCAGAAATCAAACTTAAATGTAAAACTCTCAAAATCGGACCATCTCATCCAAATTTTATAAAATACAGTTCTCCTTTAAGCTGTATAATTTTTATTCCTAACTCCCTTTTGTTAATTGATCTATCTAATAACAAATTAACATAAACAACATCAAGATATTTATTTTGTAAATCTAAAATACCTGGTACGCTTTTTAAGCAATCGCCACACGAAGAAGCCCTTATATTCAGAATTATCTTTTTGTTGATCTGTTCTTCTAATATCTTTTGAAATGTAATTTCATTTTCTTCAAATGTAATAAAAACATCATTTAAAGCAGTTTCAAAAAGCTAGGATTCATTATTTACATAACAATTACTTAGTAAGATGAAGAAAATTAAGGTGAGCCTTTTTATTTATTTAATTTACTTTCTATTTTAGAAACCTTAGATGTATTAAATACTTTAATCGTGCCTTTTTTATCTATCAACAAAAACCTTGGAATTGTTTTTAATTTTAAAAAACGGGCTATTTCTCCCTTTCCTTTGTTAGGAATATAATAATGTTTTCCTACTACCTTTAATGCTTTTAGTCCTCTTTTCCAATCATGATAAGAATGATCTACTGATAAAAAAATATAATTTATATTTATATTACTTTGCTGAAGTTTCAACACATCTTTAAAACTATCTTGACTGAAAGGACAATAACTTGCGTAAACTTGTATAATAGTGTTTGTTTTTGTATTATTATTCAATATGTCATTTAGAGTAATTGACACTCTTTCAACTGTCAATAATTTTTCCTCTAAAGATTTTACAGGTATTTTTTTAGGCTGAAAAGCAGCACAACTTGTAAATAAAAATGTCACTAAAACTATTGCTAAATTTTTCATACTATTCTAATCTAACACGTGGATCTAACCAACTATACAAAATATCTACTAAAATATTAATAAAAATAAACAAGCTAGCAATTATCAATACGCTTCCCATAATCACAGGTAAATCTAATGTGTTGAGTGAGTTTACTATTTCTTTTCCTAATCCATTCCAATTAAAAATATATTCAACAAAAACAGCTCCTGCAAGCATAGATGCAAACCAGCCTGAAATTGCAGTTATAACCGGATTTAATGAATTTTTAAGAGCATGTTTCATTATAACCTGAAAAGTGGTCAATCCTTTTGCTTTTGCTGTTCTTATATAATCCTGATTTAATGTTTCTAGCAATGAGTTTCTCATCAATTGTATTATCACTGCCAATGGGCGAATTCCCAAAACTAAAGCTGGTAAAATTAAATTTTTCCATTGAATATATATATTTTCCCCAAAATCATCTACAACATACAAACTTCCAGTCATTTCAAGTCCTGTATATCTATGCAAAACAAACCCAAATAACCATGCAAAAAGTATTGCGGAAAAAAATGAAGGAACACTCATACCAAAAGTACTCACAACTGCAATTAGTCTATCAAATAAAGTGTCTTTAAAAATAGCAGACATGATTCCTAAAAGTATCCCTAAAAATATAGCTATTGTTATTGCTGATATTGCTAAAATAGCTGTATTGGGTAAAGTTTCTTTAATTACTTCTGAAACGTTTTTACCATTTTTTTGAAATGATTGACGTAGATAAGGATATTTTAAAACTATAGTAATAGCTCCTATTGATGTTAGTTTAGTGTGTTTATACTTCTTCTCTAACAAAAAAGTGTAATTTTCTTTATTTTCACTATGAAAGGAAATCGGTGAAACATCATTTAAATAGTACAAATATTGAGTAAAAACAGGTTTGTCAAATCCATATTTTTTTCTAATACTCTCCAATTGCTCTGTATTTTCTCTCTGATCTAGCATCATTCTTGCAGGATCACCTGGCAAAATATTAAACAGAAAAAATATGACGGTAACCACCCCAAAAAGAGTTAGAAAACCGTAAAAAAATTTATTTATAATATATCTGAACATTGATAACAAAGATAAAAGAAACTCATAAAAATGTTTACTTTTGCCTAACTTTTATAACAACCCATGACAACACAACAACTTGTATCTGAAATTAAAAAGAAAAAATCTTTTCTATGTATTGGTTTAGATGTAGATCTTAACAAAATACCGCAACATTTATTAAAGGAAGAAGACCCTATTTTTGAGTTTAATAAAGCGATAATTGATGCTACTCATCATTTATGTGTTGCTTATAAACCTAATACTGCTTTTTATGAGGCATATGGATTAAAAGGTTGGAAAGCCCTTGAAAAAACAATTAATTATATTAATGAGAAACATCCTGAAATTTTTACAATAGCTGACGCAAAACGAGGTGATATTGGCAATACCTCAACAATGTATGCAAAAGCGTTTTTTAATGATTTAGCATTTGACAGTGTTACTGTTGCTCCCTACATGGGAAAAGATTCAGTTGAACCCTTTTTAGCTTTTGAAAATAAACATACCATTTTACTCGCCTTAACTTCTAATCAAGGTGCCTTTGACTTTCAAACTAAAGAAGTTGATGGAAAAGAGCTCTATAAACATGTTTTAGAAACTTCAAAACAATGGACTAATTCTCATAACTTAATGTATGTAGTTGGTGCTACAAAAACCGAATTCTTATCAGATATCCGAACCATTATCCCAAACAGTTTTTTACTAGTACCTGGGGTTGGTGCACAAGGTGGTAATTTAGAAGATGTTTGTGAACACGGTATGAATAAAGATATCGGGTTACTAATTAATTCTTCCCGTGGAATTATTTATGCAAGTAACAATGCTAATTTTGCGGCATCCGCTGCTGAAAAAGCAAAAGAACTTCAAAAAAACATGGAAACTATATTAAATAAAAAAAGTCAAGGTTAATGACTCCTTGACTTTATAGATTAATTCAAATAATGATACCAATGAAAACAAAGTTGGTATAACTAGGGCAAAAATAAGGGGATTAATTCCTTAGTTTATTGTCTTTGATGTGAACTCACTGGTTTTTGAATTAAGAGAATAAAAAGGCTGTTTGAAACAGCCTTTTCATAATTTAGTTTTGATCAGCTTGTGATATTTTTGGGTTTTTATCAATCTCATCTTGTGGAATCTTAAAAGTCCATCTTGCATTTCCTGCTGGAAATTCAACTTCCCATCTGTAAGCACCACCTTTTCTAGAAATACCTTTGTTTCTTCTTTTTAAATCAAACCAAGAAACTCCAAGTTCTCCATATAATTCTTTTCTTCTTTCAACTAAAATTTCATTAACTAATGCTTCTTTTGTTGTAGCTGTAGATAATGTAGCAACTGCATCTCTAGCTTTTACTAGCTCTAATAAAACTTGTTTAGCTCCGTTTAAATCTCCAGCCTCAGCTTTTGCTTCCGCTTCAATTAAATACATTTCAGAAGCTCTCATGAATACTAAATCACCAGATTCTATCTTTTAAATCTCTAAACTTCTCGGTAGTATATAGTTTAGTTTGGTTAGACGTAGATTGCTTTTTAATTAAAGATTTTCTAACATCAGTATCACTTGTAAACAATGCTTGGAAATCTTTACTAACGTATATTTGATTATAACCAGGACTGGTATGATCAATAAAAGAGTAAAACCTAGCAAAACCACTTTGTTGATCAGCATTAAATGGTAAAGCCCACATCCACTCATTATTACTTATTGTATTAAATCCTGCCTTATAGGTAGCTTGATCCATTAAAGCATAAGGTGCTTTTGCTTTTGCTGCATATTCAGCTGCCTTTGCCCAATTTCCAATTTCCAAATAAACTCTTGCTAAAACACCTTCAGCAACAGATTTATTAAACCTATATTTAGTAAGAGAGTTACTCATATTAGGAATAGCTTCTTCTAATAACTTAATAATTCTATCATAAGTTTCTTTAATAGTACCTCTTCCTGAAGGTTCTATTCCAGAGCTTAATGTAGTTGTATATAATGGAATTCCTGGTTTATCATCCCCTAATAAATAAGATCCCGAGAAATACCGTACCAAATTAAAATAGCTATACGCTTCCACAGCTTTTAACTCTCCAATATATGCTTTCTTTTTAGCGTCAGGTAAAGTCGATTTATTAATTCCCTCAATATGAGTTCTTGCTATATTAGCCGTTGAATAAAAAATCTCCCAAGCCCAGTTAGTCCTTCTACCGTTAGAATTTTCCGTTACATCCCATCTATGTTCAAAAATGTACCAGTTAAAATCTGGGACAGTTAAATCTGTTCCCATAACCTCAGCCCCTAAATAATAAGCTTTTGCACCCCAAGTATCATGTCTTGATCTAAAATCCCTTAAATTGGCAAAAAGCCCTGTTAAAGCTGCATCAACGCCTGTTTCTGAAGTATATACTACTAAATCTGTTACAGATCCTGTTGGCTTAGGTTCGTCTAAGAATTCATCACTACAAGATGCAAAACCTATAAACAAAGCTCCTATTAATGTGTATTTAAATATATTTTTCATTCTAAAATTTTTATAGTGAAATATTAACTCCTAAAGACAATGTTTTTAATACGGTAGATCTGTTATCAGTAATACCATTAAAACTTTGTTCAGGATCATCTAAATTATCCTCTCTTTTCCATGTCCAATAGTTATCAGCAGAAAGATAAATCCTTAATCTTCTAATTTTTAACTTTTCTAACATTTCTTGATCAAGGTTATAACCTATAGAAATATTCTTTAAACGAATAAAATCACCTCTTTGCAACCATCTAGTAGATCTAGAGTTAAAATTATCGCTTGCTGTAGTTAATTTAGGTACGTCAGTAACATCTCCATCTTTTTGCCAAGCATTTAAAACATTACTACTTAATTGCTCTCCTAAGTTTCTAGCTTTCATTAAAGAAGCATAATCTGTATTATAGATATAGTTTCCGAATTTATAGTTAAAGTTTAATGCTAAATCAATTCCTTTATACTCAAACTTAGTCCCTAACCTTCCTTCAAAATCAGGTAAAGCAGATTTTCCAGTGAAATATCTAGTAGCCTCATCATAATTTGACGTTTTCTCTCTTCCAGTAACTTTTCCAGAAGCATCTGTTACATCTTTATACCACTCAGGTGCACCAGTTTTAGTGTTAACACCCGCCCATTCTCTCATATAAAACTCATAACGATCTCTTCCAGCTTCCCAACGAAAAGAACCATTATTTTCACTTTGTTTAAGATCTTCAATTCTATTTTTATTTGTAGAAATAGCAAAAGAACTTGTCCATCTGAAGTTATCGTTTTCAATGTTAATAGAGTTAACATTAAATTCAAAACCTTTATTACTCATTTCACCAAAGTTTCTCCATTGCGCTAAATCTCTAGGGGTACCATTATCATCAGGGCCAGTACCTGCTGAACCTGAAGAAGGAAATAGCACCTCTTGATACAAGAGGTTAGTTACTCTATTATCATAATATTCTATACTACCATAAATTCTACTATTAAATAAAGCAAAATCTAAACCTATATTCAATTTATTATGAGTCTCCCATTTTAAGTCTTTATTACCTAAAGCTGTAGGGTCTATACCTGAGTTTGTTAACACATTAAAGCCTAATCCGTGTTCATCAATATATGTAAACTGTTGGCCAATATTTTGATTCCCTACTGTACCATAACTACCTCTTAATTTTAAGGCGCTAACTGATTCGCTTCCTCTGAAAAATTCATCATAAATACTCCAACCTGCTGCAACAGACCAAAAAGTTCCCCAACGGTTATCTTTATAAAAAATTGAAGATGCATCTCTACGAATACCTGTTCCGAAGTAATACTTTTCTTTAAAATTATAATCTAACCTTCCAAAGAAACTATATAATCTATTTTTGTTTGTAATTGAACCGACTGTTGTAGGTGTAGCTCCGTTATCTAATTCTGTTAAATCATCAAAAACATATCCTGTTGCTGTAGCATTTACTCTATTGAATGTTCTATCATACATTTCTTGCCCTAATAAAGCAGTTACGCTATGATTTTCATTAAATAAATCTTTATATGATAATGTGTTAATAACATTCCATGTTTTAGTAGTATTTCTTCTCTTAGTACTTGATCTATTATCAACTTGCTCTTGAGCAGTTCCTACGAAATGATTATTAAAGCTATTCTCTTCATATAAATAGTTCGTATAGTTTAACTGAGATTTAAAGTTTAACTTTTCTGTAAATTTTAAATTCAAATACGGTGAAAAGTTAAATGTATTTCTTTCGAATAAATTGGTACTTCCATAAGTTTCTGCTAATGGGTTATAATTCCCAAAGAAACCTCTATTTTCAGCAAAATCATATTGCTTTTCTCCATTTGCACCTAGAATAAAACTTCCATCAGTATTTCTTTTATATAATGGGTAAATAGAAGATACAGATCTAGCATATTGAATATTATTAGCAAATAATGATCCACTTTGAGTAGGAACATTTGACTCACTAATTGTTACAAAAGCATTTGCTCCAACACTTAACCAAGATTTTACATCTGAAGAAAGATTAATTCTTCCGTTATATCTTCTAAAAGTAGAATTTAAACTAAACCCATCACTATTTAAAAAAGCTCCAGAAATAAAATATTTAGTTTTTTCTGACCCTCCTCTTAACACTAAAGATACATCTTGTCTTGTAGCATTTTGAGTTAAGATATCATAATAATTAGTGTTGTAAAGTAATCTTGCATTACCTTTTAGTTTCCCATTTGCATCAACTGGTTGACTAACACTATATGGGTTCGCTTTTAAATCGCTGATCAAATTTGTAGTTGCAAAATTACTAGCTACTGCTTGCGTATCACCTGCATCTAATCTTGCATTTCTAATAGACTGCCAAGAAGTTGTTAAAATTTGTTCAGAATTTAAATAGCTGTAATCATTAGTTGCCTTATCAGAAAAACCATAACTAGTACTAACTTCAATAATACCTTCTCCGTTAGTATCTGATCCTGATTTTGTTTTAATAATAATAACTCCATTTGCTCCTCTATTACCATATAAAGAAACCGCATCTGCATCCTTTAAAACAGAATACGACTCTACATCATTAAAGTTAATTGAGTTTAAGTTCCCAGCAAACTGAGCTCCATCTACAATGATTAATGGGTCAATATTTCCTTGTAAAGAACCTACACCTCTAATTCTAATAGTTGGACTCGCCCCCGGTTGTCCTGATGTATTAATTAATGATAATCCTGAAGTTCCCTGTAAAGCTTCCGTTACGGTAGTAACTTTTAAATCACCTACTTCTTTTGCAGTAACTACACTAACAGCTCCAATAATATCTTTCTTTCTTTTGGCAGCATATGCTACCGATACGACAACTTCATCAAGAATATTGTCATCTTCAGTCATCCTGACATTAATGATAGATGATTGACCAACTACTTTTTCTACGTTTTTGTACCCCAAAAACATATATACAAGAGTATCTCCTGCATTAGCTTTGACAGTATAATTACCATCAATATCAGTTTCTGTTCCTTTAACAGTACCTTTAATTACAACACTTACCCCCGGTAATTGTCCTGCTTCATCACTAACGGTTCCTGTTATTGTTCTTTGTTGCGCGCTTACGCTAACAACAAAACAAAAAAACGCTAGAAACGTTAAAGCTTTTTTGAAACTTTGCTTCATAAATTATTAAATTTTTATTAATTAACATTTATAAAAGTACTGGCAATACTGTATACACAATCTTTATTTGAAGTAAATAGATTGTAATTTGATGTAAAAAAACCTTTTTTAGATGTAAGTGAAAAAAATCACAAATCACAATAAAATGTTAATAATGTTAAAGTTTAAAATTACTTTAAAAGTACTGTCATCACTATGATTTTTCTTTTTTAATTTTGTTTAAAAAACAGCTTAAATTACAAGTTTTCCCTACATATTATGTTTACACAAAATAAAAACTTTAAGTTTTATTTGGTTTCCACAAAAGACTACAAAAACCAATTAACATTAGTTCCAGTAAGTTTTTATTTTTAACAAAAAGCGTTTAGGGTTAATTATTATCGATTTGTTATAATTATATAAAAATATGTAAATGAAAATTTCTGCCTTAATAGTTGATGATGAAAATCTTGCTAGAATTAGAATAAAAAAAATAATAGAAAAACATGGCTTATTAAACGTTATAGGTGATTGCTCTACCGGAAAAAATGCAATTGAAAAAATTAACGCTCTAAACCCTGATGTAGTATTTCTTGACATTAAAATCAAGGACATGACAGGGTTTGATATTATTGAAAAAATAAACCTTCCTAAAAAACCTATTTTTATTTTCGTTACTGCTTATAATGAATTTGCCTTAAAAGCTTTTGATTATTTTGCATTTGACTATTTATTAAAACCTTTTAAAGAAGATAGACTTATAACGACTATAAATAAAATAGTAGAACAAAAACATCAAGAAGAAATTTCTGGTTTTCAACATAGTTTAGAAAGCATTCTTGATATCGTAAAAGAAAAACAAACCACTGAATACCACGTAAATAACAAAAAAATAAGCATTAAATCTGGGAATAAAATTTCGTTTATAGATATAGATTCTATTAAATACATTTCAGCTTCTGGGTACTATGTAGAAATTTTCACAATGGACAATAAAAAATATTTACTTCGTGAATCATTATCTAGCATAATCAATAGATTAAATTCAAATAATTTTATGCGAATTCACAGATCTACAATTATAAATTCAAATTTTATAAATGAAATTATTACATCAAATTATGGTGAAACGGATGTAAAAATTAGTGATAACAAAATATTTAGAGTTAGCAAAGGATATAAAAAGGAATTTCAAGAAATGATGGGGGTAAAATGACAAAAAACAAGCTAACATTATTCTTTTCAATTTTCTATGCTTTTATTTCAATTCTTCACTTAATTAAAATATACTACTTAAAGTCAATTGGCTATAGATATACTGAAAAAAGCTGGTTAGTTTTACTAACTGACTCATTTTTAGACTATATTTTGGTGATATTATTTTTTGTTGTTATTAATAGAACAACCAAGAAACTACTGAACAAAAAGAAGTCTTGGAAACAAATAGCAACACTACATATTTCTCTTTCTTTTTTAATGAGTTTTATTATAGTTTTAAGTATTTATCTATTTCATATTTTTAATGGAAGCGCAAAGTTTAATAACTTTATATTAAAAGACATCATCAGATATACGATAGCCACAGTTGATGTTAATATTTTAATTTATTTCTTTATTATATCAGTTATATATTCCTATCATTATTTTAAAAAAAACCAAAGAATAGAAAAGGAAAAATCTATTTTACAAAGACAACTAATGAAAACAAGGTTAAACCTTATACGGTCTAACTTACAACCTCATTTTTTATTCAATACCTTAAATAGTGTTTCTTCCCTGATAGATATATCGCCAAAAAAAGCACAAGATACAATTGCGGATCTAAGTGACCTTTTTAGAGAGCTATTAGATACTAAAGAAAAACTAACAACATGTTTAGAACTTGAGTTATCAACACTTAAAAAATATATTAGTATTCTTGAAGTGAGATTTACTGACAGCTTCTCTTTTAAAACCGTAATACGCGACACATCCGTTTTGAATGCTAAAATACCGTATCTTTTGCTACAACCAATTATTGAAAACTCAGTTAAACATGGGTACTCCTTCAATCATGATAATTTAAATATTCTTTTAATAATTGAACAAATAAATCACTCTGTTCACATCACCATTGAGAATGATGGAAAATCTCTTCCTGATGATTTTTGTCAAGTAAAAATGAATATTGGATTAGAAAGCACCATTGAAAGATTAAAAAGCACCTTTAATGAGAACTTTTCTTTTAAAATGAAGAATAAAGATAAAGGAGTAATAACAAGTATCAGTTTTCCGTATATTGCCTTAAAAACAGTTGATCGATCAAATTAACAGAACAGTTACGTTAAAAACTACACCTAAGAGAATTATATCTTTAGTTCCTAGTCAAACAGAGCTTTTGGTTGACTTAGGGTTAGAAGATTTTTTAGTTGGTGTAACTAAATTTTGTATTCACCCGAAACACCTAAAGAAAAACAAAGTTATTGTGGGTGGTACAAAAAACATTAAAATAAATACAATCAAAGAACTTAAACCTGATATTATTCTTTGTAATAAAGAAGAAAACACAAAAGAAATTGTCGAAGAATGTGAAAAAATAGCAACAACTCATGTTTCCGACATATTCACTCTAAACGATACTAAAAAACTCATTAAACAATACGGTACTATTTTTAATCGAAAAAATGAGGCGCTCAATATTTTAAATAAATTAAATTTTGAAATTCGAAGTTTCAATAATTTCATAAAAGAGAAAGACTACAAAAAAGTAGCATATTTTATATGGAGAAAACCTTGGATGGTAGCAGGGAATAATAACTTTATTAATCATTTACTTTCACTTAATAAGTTTAGTAACATTTATATAAACAAAGAGCGCTACCCTGAAATTGACATAACAAAAATTCAACAAGAAGGAAACCCTGATTTGATTTTACTCTCTTCAGAACCTTATCCGTTTAAAGAACAACATGTTTTTGAAATACAAGAACACGTCCAACAGTCAAAAATTATTTTTGTGGATGGAGAAATGTTTTCTTGGTATGGTAGCAGACTTTTAAAAGCTTTTAATTACTTTAAACAATTACACAATAGAATTTGATATTTCTTTATTCAAATATTTTACTCTATTAAGTTTTTCTAAAACTTTCATTGCTTTAAATGCTGATCTATCACTTTTACATTCATCAACATATTTATAATCATTAGCTCTTTCAACCAATTTACGATACCTCTCTTCAAGATGTCTTTTGTACTTATGTAATTGATTTATCTTTAGCATCTTAGTCTTTGTTAAACACCTTATAAATATACATAATTTTCGTTTACAAACATTATTTTTAACACTGAAAAAAAGGTATTTAACACAAAACCAAGGTTAAAGCTAACAATAAATGATGTAAATTATTATTTTCGTCTTTTATAATCAACCTAATTTATTAACATTTTAACACCTGTTTTTTACCCAAATCTACACCTATAATACATTGAGTTCTTTCAGTTTTGAAAACCCCTTTTATTGTAAAAACAGCTAATAATTAACTTCTATCTTGTAATGCAAAAACTCTTCTAAGTAAATCGGTATTTCGAAGCCCTGCTTTTTCACGGATTCCTTTTTCTTCAACCGCTATCATTTGAAAAACTCCTTTTAAGGCCTCTTTTGTTACATAATCAGTTAAATCAGGGTTAACTCTTTTCACAAATGGAATACTATTGTACTTTGATATTAAATTTTTCCAAACTTTATCAGCTCCCACTTTTCCAAATGAACTCTTAATTACCGGATTAAACTTACCATATAAGGTCGTTTTAGTTTTTCCTTCTAAATATGAAGTTGCAGCATTTTGTTCTCCTAATAAAATGTTTTTAGCATCGTTAAATGTTATTTCTTTAACAGCATTAACAAAAATAGGCGTTGCTGTTTTCACAGCATCTTCTGCAGCTCTATTTAAAACCTTAATCCCTTCATCTGCAATATTTCCTAAGCCTATTTTTCGTAAGCCTTTATCAACATCTTGCAGCTCTTTAGGCAATAAAATTTTCACTAATTTATTTCTATAAAAACCATCTTTTGATGTCAATTTAGATACTTGATTTTTAATTCCATTGTCCAATGCTTGACGCAATCCACTACCTATTTGTCCTTGAGTTAAAACTCCTTGATTTGGTATTTGATTTACTACTTTTTGTAACTCGGCACAACTAACAATTTGCACGGCTATAAATACTATTAAAATTTTCTTCATTTTTGATATTTTTATTTAACTTTTTTTATTGTTAGAAACAACAACTTAATTGAAGTCACTTCTATTTAAAACTATCTGTTTTTTTATCATATCCATACGGACAATGCTTACATCCATTTTTACAGCAATACCCTCTTTTTAAATGGTATTTTTCTGTAAAAACCCTATATCCCTGTTCATTCAGATAAAAATCTTCCTTTTCTAACTCTACTCGATGTCTATACATACTACAAAAATACCAATCAATTTTTAAAAGTAACAAATTTTATATCAGAACAATAATATCATATAAATAGTTTTTTAAAATTTGGTTTTATTATTTTTACATCATTATGATTTTAACAAAGAAAATAGAGGGCAAAAGTCTCGTCTGGGTATCTCACAACAATCAATATATTATTGTTCAAAATATAGTTGCCGATACTCTTATACTATTAGATTTAGAAACTCCTATAAAAGAAATTTTTACCGCTTTATATACATCAATAAACATACCTTACAATGAAGCTTGTAACTTTATTAATGATATTAAAAAGCTACTAGAAGAAAAGGAAGCTGAGGAAGAACTATTTTCAAACCACAACATACCTAGTAGTTTTCAAATTAGAAAATACTATAAAATAAATTCCAGTATATTTTTTATTGAATTCTTAAGCGATTACACCTTCTCTTTAATTCACCCTAAATTTGCACACTTAGAAATCAATTCTCAAGATAAGATAGAGTATCATTATAAAGTTTTCACCTCAAATGATTCTATTTATTTCTATATTGACAACATTCTAATTGGTTCATGGAAAACCATTGACAGCCACTATTTTCAGGGGAAATTTTCAATGAAAATTATTGAACACACCCATAAAAAAGGAGAGGACAATTGGATGGGAATTTTTCATGCATCTGCTGTAAGTAACGAAAAAAAATCAATCCTCTTTTTAGGTGATTCTGGTAATGGAAAAAGCACGTCTTTGGCTTTGTTACAAGCCAACGGATTCTCTTGTTTGGCTGATGACTTTGTACCCATTCTTTCTAAAAATAAGGAAGTTTATAGTTTCTCATCTGCCATCTCTATAAAAAAGAATAGCGTCCCTATTCTTTTACCGTTTTATCCCGAATTGGAAACTTCAGCTGAATATCATTTTAAAGCTTTAAATAAAATAGTACGATACCTTCCTCCAAGGAATACTAGTTCTAAAAAAAATCAACCATGTAAAACATTAGTTTTTATTAAATATATACCTGAAAATGAACTAGAAATCACCAAAATCTCAAGGCTTGAAGCTTTTCAACAGTTAGTACCTGACTCTTGGCTTTCACCTAAAATCGAAAATGCTACTACTTTTTTAGATTGGTTTGCTGAATTAGAATGCTATAAATTAACATATTCAAATAATGAAAAAATGATAGCAACCGTAAAAAAACTTTTTACTGATGACCTATAAAGAAACACTATTTTTTGTTGGTAAATGTTTAACTATAACTCATGAAAAAGAAAACCTGAAAATAGTTGAACAAGAAATAAAAGCTAATAAAATAAATTGGGATAACGTCGTTAAATTAAGTACAGCTCATTACGTATTCCCAGCTTTATACTGTAATTTAAAACGTGCTAACTTTTTACAATATCTCCCTGATGACTTGGTTGCATACATGGAGCATATCACCAGTCTTAACCGTGAAAGAAATCGACAAATCATTGAACAAGCTAAAGAAATCAATAAGCTACTTTTAACCAACAATATTACACCAATTTTTTTAAAAGGCACCGGTAATTTATTAGAAGGGCTCTATGAAGACATTTCAGAAAGAATGGTTGGAGATATCGATTTTTTAGTTCCTAAAAAACATTTTGACAACACAATACAAGTGTTAAAAGAAAATGGATATCAAGAAAAAACAAAAAATTCAATTGACAATACTATTCTTAATAGACACTATCCTAAGATGGTAAAAAAAAATAAAATTGGTGCCATTGAAGTTCACTATAAAATGATTACGAATGAAAAAAGTTTCAACTATCATACTATAGAACAAACCCTAAAAAAAACTACAGAAAACATTACAGTTCTTTCTAATGATAATCAAATTTTAATGACCTGTTTTAACAAACAGTTGAATGATAAATCTCAATGGTTCAAAAACGTATCTTTAAGGAATTCTTATGATTTATACTTATTATCTAAAGAAACATCAATACAAAAAGCAATTTGTACCCTTAAGAACTCTAAACTGTCTAATTATTTAACAAATTTTATAGCTAGCACAAGTTTTTTCTTCAATAACCCAAAATCATTAGAATACCTAAAAACAAACAGAACTAAAAAATTTATAGAAAAACAAATTATACTTATCGATAACCCTAAAAAAGGGAATGTAAACAAAAAGTTTTGGAACCTTTATTTTTTATACAAGAATCGTTTAACTGTTGTTTTAAAATCATTCTACAATAAAAAGTACAGAAGTTATATATTTGCTAAGTTTTTAAAAAGTTTAAAGTAATTGCCTAACCTCTTCAAAATCCAAACCTCCATAATTCCCTGAACTCATCAATAAGAGAGTCGTATCATTTAAGTTTTCAGCAAATAAAAATTCTTTAAATTCCTGAGGGTTTGTATAAATAAGTAAGTCATCTCGTTCAAAAGCTTTGGCTATTTGCTCTTCAGTAACTTCTTCTAATTGTTTTATTTTAACAGCATCTGGAGAATAAAAAACCACTGCTTTGTCGGCATTTGACAAAGCTCCTTTATATTCTGCTAAAAATTTAGCATTTAAACTACTATAGGTATGTAACTCTAAACAAGCTAATAAATTTCTATTTTTATATTGTCTTTTAACTGCTTTCGTTGTAGCTTCAACTTTGCTCGGACTATGAGCAAAATCTTTAAATATAACTGTATCTTTATTTTCCGCTACTTTTTCTAACCTTTTACTTGCTCCTTTAAAACTAGCTATAGCCTCATAAAAATCATCTTCATCAATACCCATGTGCTGACAAATCCATTTAGCTCCTGCTAAATTTTGTAAATTGTGTTTTCCAAATATTTCTATAGGCATTAAACCATCAGGTGTATCAATAGAGGTAATTCCATCTTCAACAACATGATTTGGAGTTGTGTAAGAATATTTTTTTATAGCATGCTCAGATTCTTCAACAATATTTTTTACAGTAGTATCTTCTTCATTGTATACCATAATACCTCCATTTGTTAGAGAGTTTGTGAAAATTGAAAATTGCTCTACATAGTTTTCGAATGTTGGAAATACATTAATATGATCCCAAGCAATACCACTTAACAAAGCTATGTTTGGTTTGTATAAATGAAATTTAGGACGCATATCAATTGGAGAGCTTAAATATTCATCTCCTTCTAATACGATAAAATCATTTTCTTCAGTTAAATGCACCATTGTTTCAAAACCATCTAACTGAGCACCTACCATATAATCTACTTCTTTTTCATGATAATTTAAAACATGTAAAATCATTGAAGTTATGGTAGTTTTTCCATGCGAACCTCCAATTACTACACGAGTTTTGTGTTTGGACTGCTCATATAAAAACTCAGGATAAGAATATATTTTTACTCCTAATTCTTGGGCTTTTAATAATTCAGGATTATTTTTTTTTGCGTGCATCCCTAAAATAACGACATCTAATTTTTCAGTTATTTTCTCAGTAAACCAACCAAACTCCTCTGGCAACAAGCCGTATTTGGCTAATCTAGATTTGGATGGGTCATGAATTGCATCATCACTACCTGTTACGATATATCCTTTTTTTTGTAAAGCTATTGCTAAATTATGCATAGCGCTTCCTCCAATAGCTATAAAATGTGCATTCATTTTTCTGTTTTTATGCAAATATACAGAAGAAAATGACTTATAAGCACCCTATTATATTGATGTTTTTAGTAAAAATCATATCTTAAAATTTCTAAAAAATTAACCTACAGCTTTTTATAAATGTTAAAAAATTGTATATTAGTTAATAATTCTAAGCTATTTTTGGCTTTTTTTGCGAAATTTTGAATTTATTTTTATTCTCTTTTAAGTTTTTATTCTATGGCGCACTCGATTAAGAATAATATCCCTTTATTGTTCATCTTTTATATTTTGTTATTTTTTCACAACGTTGTTCACTCTCAATGTACTGGCTCGGATGGTACAGTTACTATTTGTGATAAAGAAACAGATTCTAATTACCAAACATTCAACCTTTTTAATCATCTTAATGGAACACCTGAGGCAGGAGGAACTTGGGCTGTACAAAATCCGGTTATCAAAAATGCTTTATCAAGTTCTACAGGGATTGTTAACCTGTGGGCAATTAACCAGTTTGGAGAGTATGTATTTACTTACTCCCATCCTAACTGTCCTGAAACATCTGATGTTACTATATTCTTGGGAGGATACCCTGGAGAAAACAATATAACGGGTGGAGCAAATACCTGTAGCAGTAATCCTGCAGTAGATTTGTTTAATTTCCTAGATAATAATCTAACTAGTTTAACAGCTGATTTCAATGGTACTTGGAGCCCCGATACTGGAACCCCATCTGGTTTTTTGACTGAAAGTATGTTCAATGCCGCTGCTGCAGGTCCTGGAACATATACATTCGTTTATACTGTTGATGCGGTAGATACTTGTCCTGAAAGATCTGCTAAAGTTACAATAGAAGTGCATAGAACTCCTGAACCAGGAAACGCTCTAAACATAACAATCTGTTCTTCAGAAGATTTATCAACTAGTACTAGTGTTGACCTTTTTGACCATTTAACTGGAGAAGATAGTAATGGGATTTGGACTGACATCAATGGAACGGGCCAAATTACAGCAATTGATGATTCAGTAATTAATATTGAAGAAATTTTTAGCAATTTTGGACCAGGAGAATATCGTTTTGATTATACTGTTTTTCCTACACATGGAATCTGTTCAGAAGAAACTACTTCAGTTCGTATACAAATACCCAATATATCTGCCAATTTCTCTGTAGCAAACCAATGTATAGAAGAATCGTTAACTTTTGAAATTCAACATCAAAGACCCAATGGAGTTTTCATGGACTATGATTTGGAATACGAGATTATCGACTCAAACAATGTAATTGCTTTTTCAGATACAATTTCTGGTATTCAAATAGCTGACCCTACTGACCCCACCATTATTTCTCATGAGGTTACATTACCAAATACTACATTATCCTCAGGAACCTACATAATTAGAACAAAAGAAATTACAAATATCCAAGGGGCTATTTGTAGTCAATTTGAAGTCTCTGAAGATACTTTTGTTATTTTTGGCACCCAAATAAATGTCCCAAATACTTGCTATGATAGCGACTTAATTGATGTCACCATCACGAACATGGTCGATCTTAACGGAAATCAATTAAATGGTGATCAATTAGTAAATTACACAATTACAAACGTAACTTCAAATGAAGAATTAATTATAACTAACCAAAATGTAAGTTTTTATAATGGCGTAGGAATATTAACACTCGACTTATCAAGCCAACCAATTACTGATACTGAATACACTTTGTCATTTAACGATGTTGATACAAATGGTTTAAGATGCATAAATCAAAACTTTACAGTAAGACGAAACCCACATATAACTGGTATTTTCACAGTTGAAAATCAATGTTCAGGAAATTCATTAATTATTAATATTGAGCACCAAAGGCTTCATCCGTTAGAAATGACTTATGATCTTGAATACGAAATTTTAGATCAGACTAATACCCCAATAATCACAGAAACTGAGTCAAATATTAACATTTCTGACAATTCAAACACCATTCAAAATCACCAAATTGATTTAGCAACTTCAAATCTTCCAAACGGGCTCTATCGAATACGTACGAAGCAAATAACCAATATTACAGATATTGAGTGTAACGATTTTACCATTACTGAAGGTACTTTTACTATTTTTAATCCAGCTATTGACATTCCTGATATCTGTTATCAAAATAATAACGTTGAAGCTACCATTACCAATCTAACGGATAGTAATGGAATTTTATCAAACAATACACATATTGTAAGTTACACTGTTACTGATTTAACTACTAATCAAGAATCAGTAGTAACAAATCAAAGCATAAGTTTCATCAATGGGAAAGCCACCATCTCTCTTGATATGTCTATTTTTCCTAAAAAAAATTATGACTACAACATTACATTTACAACAATACCAAAAGATGGTACGAACTGTATCGATAAAAACTTTATAGTTCGTAGAAAACCAAATGATATTTCTCTAGGCCTAACCATTGACAATTCTTGTGATGCCTCAGATATTGAAATTAACATTGATGCTCCTATTTTATCTAATGGAGAATACATTATTTCGTATACAGTCATTAATTTAACCACCAATCAAACTCTACTCACATCGGGGTTTAATTCAACAGGATTAAACTCTAATTTTAAAATCGGTTTACAAGACTTCGACGAAGACATTTATGAAGTTGTATTACAGAGTACTCAAAACGATACAACCCCTTGTAGAGATGAAACAGAATTTGAAGTAAGAGAAACATTTTCAATTGGTGGAGTTCCTGATAAACCAGTTTTAGACCCAAATCAATCTTTTTGTTTACCTGATTTTTCTCCAAACCTGCCTGCTCTATCTGATATTCAAGTTACACAAGGAACGAATTTAACTTGGTACGAAAGTGAAACCTCTAACATCCCAATAACTCCAAATACATCTTTAATCGATGGAGTAACCTATTATGTAAGCTCAACAAACCCTGACACCAACTGTGAAAGCTCCGAGCGCTCAAATGTAACTATTACTTTTGTAACCCCTGAAGATATAATAAGTTCCAATACATCGCCAACTTTCTGTGCAATAAATGCACCAACCATTGCTGATTTGGAAGCTACTGCAAATTCAGGAACTGTTGTTTGGTACGACCATCCAACTGATGGCAACCAATTGAAAAATACAACGCCACTAATTACTGGTATATCATATTATGCCGTTGAGAACATTAATGGATGTGAAGGGGCTAACCGTCTAAAATTTACAGTAGTAGTTTTAACACCTATTACACCAAATTATTCAGGAGAAACTGAACTTTGTGCACTTGATAAACTAACACTCTTTGATCTTGAAAGTGATTTTTTAGACTATTTTGGTCATCAGTTAACTTGGTTTGATTCATCTAACGGAGTAAACACCTTAGACTCCATGAATTTAATAGAAGAAAACATTACCTACTATATTGCAAATGTACATGAATCTTCAGGGTGTGAAAGCGAACGATTACCAATAACATTTTCTCTCAAAAACTGTTCTGAAAAAGATTATGATTTTTTTATCCCTGATGGCTTTTCTCCTAATGGAGACGGAATTAATGATAGCTACTTTATTCCGCATATTAAATATTTCTACCCTAAATATACCTTCGAAATATTCAACAGGTATGGTCAATCACTTTTCAAAGGAGATATCAATTCTCCTAAATGGAATGGTAAAAATTCATCTTCAGGAAATGATGTAACCAGTGGTGTATATTTTTATATACTTTACTATAATCAGGATGATAAATCAGCAAAGCAAGGACGAATTTATTTAAGCAAATAATATGAAAAAATTAGTACTCTTTATTTCTCTAACCTTAAGTTCGCTGCACATAATAGTTGCTCAGCAAGATCCACAATACACTCAATATACAATAAATCAAAGTGTATTCAACCCTGCCTATGTAACCAATGAACTTGGGGTTGTCAACTTTGGATTTATGCATAGATCACAATGGACTAGCGCAATAGGAGCACCAAAGACTTACACGTTATTTGCCCATACCCCGCTGTCCGAAAAATTCGAAGTTGGCTTCTCTTTAATAAGTGATGATATTGGTAATGGAACTTTAAAGGAAACTAATTTTTATGCGGACTTTGCTTATATTATTCAACTAACTGACTACCATAAATTATCACTAGGTTTAAAAGCTGGTTTTACAAGTTTAGCTACAAACTTTGATAATTTCAGGTTTCCTGACGACGATGTTACCACTGGATTTTTATCGGATGATATTGCCTTTGTTAATCAAAATTCAACATTGCCAAGTTTTGGAATTGGGGCTTTCTACTATACAAATGATTATTATTTTGGAATTGCTGCTCCCAATTTAATAAATGCAAAACATATTAAAAAAGAAAATGGACTTAGAAATATTGGAGGGGAAGAAATTCATTTATTCATAAATGCAGGGTACGTATATAAGCTAAGTGATGTTGTAAAACTAAAACCCTCATTCTTATTAAAAGCTGTAAAAGGATCTCCTGCTGTAGTAGATACTTCATTAAATCTTCTTTTTAATAATAGATTTCAAGGAGGTATATCTTACAGAGTTAATGACTCTTTCAGCGCTATGTTTAATTTACGAGCCACTTCTAGCTTATCTGTGGGGTATGCTTTTGACTTTACTACTTCAAACCTAAGTAATTTCAACTCAGGAAGTCACGAGGTATTTATCCTTTTTGATTTTGATACCTTAGGATTAAAAAAAGGGTTTGACAAATCTCCAAGATTTTTTTAAAGAAAATGTATTATGAAGAATAAAATTACATGTATACTAGCATTTTTCTACTTAATTTGTTTAAACGCACAAGTCGATAGAAACCTTATAAGAGCCAATAAATATTTTGATAGAGCTTATTACAGCGAGGCCATTCCTTTTTATAAAAAATCTTTAGATGATAGATATTCTTTTAAAGCTTTAAAAAATATTGCCGACTCGTACTTTTTTATTTCTAACTATGAAAAAGCTTCAACATACTACCAGTACTTAGTAAAAAATTACAAAAGCTTACTCGACGAAACCACTTATTTTAGATATTCCGAAACTTTAAAAGCTAGCAATAAATATCATATTGCCAACAATGTACTTCGCTCATACTACAAAAGCAATGATGCCACGAAGCTTAAAAGTCTAGAAGAATCAATAAAATATATTGAAAATATTAAGGCCATTGGTGCTAGATTTACCATTGAAAACTTAGCTATAAATAGTGACAAATCTGAATTTGGTGCTATTCAAAAAGGAGACACCTTGATATTCGCTACTCCCAAAAGAACAGAGGATGGCATTCATAAAGAATATGGATGGACTGGCGATCAATATTTAGATATCTACAAAGTATCATTAAAAAAACCTTCATTAATTACTTCTTTTTCTTCAAAAATTAACACCAAATTACACGAGTCAAATATTATTTTTACCCGTGATGGTAAGACTGCTTATTTTACTCGTAATAACTATACAAATGGTAAACGAAGAAAAGATAAAAACGCTATAACCCATGTTCAAATTTTTAAAGCTAAATTTATACATGGAAAATGGGAAAAGATCACTCCTTTATCGATTAATAGTGATAACTATTCTACAGAACATCCAGCGTTAAGTCCTGACGAAAAAACCTTGTATTTCGCTTCAGATATGCCTGATGGGTTTGGATCTTTTGACATCTATTCAGTAGCTATCTTAAGTAATGGAAGTATGGGTATACCTGAAAACTTAGGCCCTGAAATAAACACCGATAAAAAAGAACAGTTTCCTTATGTTGATAGTAATAATAACCTTTATTTTTCTTCTAATGGGCACCCAGGCTTTGGAGCTATGGATGTATTCATTTCAAAAATAAATGGGAAATCGGTATCGAAACCAGATAATATAGGACTACCAATAAATTCAGGGTATGATGATTTTTCATTCAATATTAACCCTTTTACAAAGGAAGGGTACTTTTCTTCAAATCGCCCATCAGGAAAAGGAAACGATGATATTTATAAAATAGTAGAACAAAAACCTTTAATTATAGAGGATTGCTTTCAATATATTTCAGGTACAATCACAGATATAGATACTCGATTAAAACTTGCAAATGTTTTTATCACTTTAACTCAAAAAGGAGATACTATAGCAACAACAAAAACAAACTCAGAAGGTTATTTTAAGTTTAACGCTGAATGTAATTCTACCTACTTGGTTAGCGCCTATAAAGAAAGATACACCAAGGAGAAAACCTTTTTAAACTTAAAAGAAGAACGCAAAAAAAATAATGACGCATCTTTACAATTAAAATCAAAAGCTACTATAGAAAAAGAAAGAAAAGCTGCTATAGCCTTACAACTAAAAAAAGAACACGAATTAAGAGTAAAAAGAGCTCAACAACTTGAATTTGAAAGAGAAAATAAAATAAAAACAGCGATCAACAAAGAAAAAGACATTGTTAAAGAAAAAGGAGCGTTAGTTATCAAAACTCAAGAAATCAACTTTGACTATAAATTATGGTACATGCGACGTGACTCTAAAAAAGCTTCTCAAGTAGTAATTAATCTAATGAAAAAATATCCGGATATGATTGTAGAAATAGGCACACATTCAGATATGCGTGGTAATAGAAAATACAATAAAAATCTATCTCAAAAAAGAGCAAACTCTGTACGCTATTACTTAATAGATCAAGGTATTGAACCTAATAGAATTATTGCAATAGGCTATGGAGAAGAAAAACCTATTATACAATGTAAAACCGAAAAGTCATGTTCTGAAGAAGAACATGAACTGAATAGAAGATGTGAATTTGTAATAAAAAAAATTCACTAATAACATACCAAACGAGCCTATTGGCTCGTTTTTTGTTTTATACAAAAACATGTATAGATTTCATTATCTTTAACCATTAACTAAATGAAAAGTTCCGTTTACATAAGAGAAACACCATTTCACTTATTTGAGGTTGATTAAACAACAAAAAATCACGTACTTTATTAAAAGTTAAGTTATTCTAATTGATAATGAAAATCATCAATTTACCAAAATGAAAAAAATGAAAAAAACAATCCTTCTGTCGCTAATGATATTTCTATTTTCAACAACAATTAAAGCTCAACAAAATTATCAAAGCTTATGGGATAAAGTTCATAAATTTGAAATTGACAATCTTCCAAAATCTGCTTTAAAAGTTGTTAATGAAATTTATGAAAAAGCAAAGAAAAAAAATAATTCACCACAACTAATAAAAGCACTTTTTTATAAAAGCAAGTTTTCTTTAGTGTTAGAAGAAGATGCTCAATTAAAAATTGTTAATCAATTTAAAGAACATATAGCTACAGCAGATTATCCAACTAAGAACGTATTAGAAAATGTATTAGCAAACTTGTACTGGCAATTTTTTAATCAAAATAGATGGAAATTTTATAATAGGACACAAACCCAAGATAAAGTTGATAAAAATGATTTTAGAACCTGGGATTTGAAAATGTTGTTTAACGAAATACATCAATATTACAAGGCTTCCTTAACTAACAAAAGTCAATTGCAAAAAACCGATATCCAACGTTTCTATGATATTTTACGTGTCAACAAAAACCATAAAAAACACCAACCAACTTTGTTTGATTTTTTGGCACAGAACTCTTTAGACTTTTATAAAACTACGGAAACAAACATTACCAAACCTTCTTATCAGTTTAAGCTAAACGACCCCAATTTATTGAGTAACCTAAAGAATTTTATTTCAATAAAGCTAACAACCAAAGACACAACATCCTTACAATTTAATGCTTTAAAAATATATCAAGACCTACTTCAATTTCATGAAAAAAATAAAAATCTTGAAGCTTTAGTAGCTATCGATTTACAACGTTTAGCTTTTGTAAAACAACATGGCGTTTTTAAAAACAAGCAAAATTTATATATACAAGCTTTAGAAACCTCTAAAAATCGTTATAGAGCAAATGGAATTTCTGGCTTGTATTCCTACGAAATCGCTAAAGTTTATTCAAAATTAGCAAACGCATACAAACCAAATGAAACGGATGAAAATCATAGATTTAAAAACAAAAAAGCACTAGCTATTTGCAATACCATAATTACAAAGTTTCCTAAAAGCGATGGCGCAAAAAAATGTGAGGAGTTAAAGCAACAAATTCTTGATAAATCATTAACCATTATTACTGAAAAAAATATTCCAATAAATCATTTTTCAAAAGTATTAGTCACTTATAAAAATAGTAACGAATTATATTTTTCTATTTTTAAAATTACAGCTGCTCAAATTTCAAAGCTAGAAAAAATTTATAATGAAGAAAAGCGAATTAAATTTATAAAAAACCTTCAAAAAACAGCTTCTTGGTATTCTGAATTAAAAGATGAAAAAGATTACCAACAGCACACTACTGAAGTTATTGTTCCCAAACTTTCAGGAGGAAGTCATTTAATTCTTGCTTCTACTAAAAAAGAGGTGTCCAACAAAACAACAGTAGCTTTTTCTTATGTACAGGCAACGAATATTGCTTTTATAAATAATAATGAAATAACTAACAATTATCAAGTTGTTGACAGAAACACTGGAGCCCCAATCGTGAATGCTAAAGTTCACTTTACCAATACTGTTAGAAATCATTATGATAAAAAACTAGACAACCATTTTGTAACCAACAAAAACGGAGAATTTACCTTTATTCCAAACAAACAATATTACCCAAACGTAAATGTAAATATTACCTATAAAGACGAAAATGTAGATTTTGGTAAATTTTATATAAATCCAAGATATAAAAATAATAATTCAGCACCTCGAGTTCATAAACAAACATTTCTTTTTACTGACAGGAGTATATACAGACCTGGACAAACTGTGCACTTTAAAGGTATTACAATGGAAACTTTTAAAAAGAAAGCTACTGTAAAAATTAATGAAACTATAAGTATTAAACTTAAAGATGTTAACCACCAAACGATAAAAGAAATTGAATTACAGACCAACGAATTTGGATCTTTTTCGTCAAAATTTATTGTACCCAACCAAGGTTTAACCGGTCAATTTGTTATTGAAACATCTATTGGCAGCTATAAAAACTATACGTATTTTTCTGTAGAGGAATACAAGCGCCCTAAATTTGAAACAGCATTTAAACCTATCACTAGTGCTGTTAAAGTAAACGATTCTGTAACTATAACTGGATTTGCCAAGGGCTTCTCTGGAGTTAATATTTCTGACGCAAAAGTTGTATACCGCGTTCATAGAAAAGTACAATACCCTAGATGGTGGTATTGGTATAGATCTTATTTCACATCACAACCTCAAGAAATTACTCAAGGAGAAGGCATTACAGATTCATCTGGTAATTTTTCTATACAATTTAAAGCAATACCAGATGAAAGTGTTTCCAAAAAAGATTTACCCATTTTTATTTATGAAGTTTCTGCTGATGTAACTGATATTAATGGTGAAACTCGAAGTGCAAATACTGAAGTAAAAGTTGGTTACCATGCCTTAGTGGCTGATATTGAAAGCCCTGAAAAACTAGATAAAACAAAGAGCAGTCACTTACTAAAAATTAGCACTAAAAATTTAAATGACGAATTTGTAGCTAGCACAGGAACTTTAAAGATTTATAAATTAAAAGCACCTAATCGCATATTACGTAAACGCCCTTGGAAGGCTCCTGATTACCAAACAATATCTCAAAAAGAGTTTGAAAATAAGTTTCCATATGATGCTTACACAAATGAAGATAACTCTATTCATTGGGAAAAAGGAACTTTAGTTTTCAATACAAAATTCAATACTGAACATCAGAAAGAAATAGCTTTAAATAGTATACGAAATTGGAAATCTGGAAAATACGTTATTGTCTTAGATACCCAAGATAAATTTGGTCAAAAAGTTACAGCGAAAGAATTTGTTACTGTTTTCTCTAAATTAGACAAACTCCCTGCTGACACTAAATTAGTACAAGTAACAACCAATAAGGCTTCATACACCCCAGGCGATAAAGCTGAAATAACTATAAGCTCAAATTCAAGAGACATCACATTAATGCTCTTTATAGAAAAAAAACATAAAACAGAAGAAAGAAGGTATATTCATTTAACTAAAAGCCACACTAAAATATCTATCCCAGTAACCAAAGATGATATAGGAGGATTTGGTGTTAAATGGTATTTTGTTAATTATAATGCTTTTGAAAAAGGAAATTTATTAGTTAGTGTTCCTTATCCTAAAACAGATTTAGAAATAAACACAAAAACTTTTAGAGATAAGCTACAACCAGGTCAAAAACAAACATGGAGCTTCACTATTAAAGGACCTAAAAAAGATGCGGTAACTGCTGAACTTTTAGCAGGAATGTACGATGCTTCTTTAGATGCTTTTAAACCTCATGAATGGAACTTCTCTCCTATTAATAAACCAATATATTCTATACACAACAGTGCAGAAGCAACTATCAGTTTTGGTAACAATTATTTTAGAGTTCAAAACTTAAACAACAATACGAATCGTCATTATAACAATTATCAAAAAAGAAATATTCAATACAATTGGTTTGGTTTTAGTTTTATTAATGATAACTGGATTAACAGGCAGTATTTAAAAAGACTAACTTTTCAAAGAACCAAATTTGATGGAACCATATCTGGTGTAGTTCACGATGATAGCGGTTCACTACCAGGTGCAACTATACTAGTAAAAGGAACAAGCTATGGAACAGAAACAGATTTTGATGGTAATTTTACTTTAAATGTTAATAAAGGAGATGTCATTATTATTAGCTTTTTAGGCTATAAAACAATTGAAAGAAAGATTGAAAACTATAACGACTTATTTTTCACCTTACCCCCTAATGAAAGTGAACTAGATGAAATTGTTATCGCTGGTTATGCAAATTCTGCTCCAAGAAGAAAAATGACTAGAGTGGTCGGAGAAGCTCTTAGCGTTAGTGCAAATCTTGCAAAAGCTGAAAAAAGTGAGGCTTTAAATGATAGTTTCTCTCCAAAAAATTCAACTAAAAAATATAATGATAGTAATCTAGCTAAAAACACTTTAAAAGGAATTCAAATTCGTAAAAACTTACAAGAAACAGCATTTTTCTACCCGCATTTAACGACTGATAAAAACGGAAACATTTCTTTTAATTTTACGGCACCTGAAGCCTTAACTAAATGGAAACTCCAGTTGTTAGCTCACACGAAAGAATTACATGCAGCTACCAAAACCCTCGAAACTGTTACTCAAAAAGAACTAATGGTTACCCCAAATGCTCCTCGCTTTTTACGCCATGGAGATACAATAACACTAAGTTCAAAAATTTCTAATCTTACTAGTAACAACTTAACAGGAATTGCCCAACTTATCTTAACGAATCCTATAACAGGAAAAGAAATAGATTTATTAAATAATACTACAAAAAATAAATCTTTCTCTGTTGATAAAAATGGGAACACTACTGTATCTTGGAGTTTAAAAATCCCTGAAACTATTGATGCCGTTCAATACAAGGTTTTAGCAAAATCAGGGGAATTTTCTGATGGAGAGCAAAATGCTTTGCCTGTATTATCAAATAGAATGTTAGTTACCGAGACGTTACCTATGTGGGTCCGAGGTAATCAATCAAAAACATTTACACTTAATAAACTTAAAAACAACACCTCATCTACATTAAAAAATCATAAATTAACAGTAGAAGTAACCTCTAATCCTGCTTGGTATGCTGTTCAAGCGTTACCTTATTTAATGGAATACCCTCATGAGTGTAGTGAACAAACTTTTGCTCGTTATTATGCTAATACACTTGCTAGTCATATCGCAAACTCAAATCCAAGAATCCAAGAAGTTTTTAATCAATGGAAATCATCAAAAACGCTACTTAGCAATCTAGAAAAAAACCAAGAATTAAAATCATTAATAATTCAGGAAACTCCTTGGCTACGTGATGCACAATCTGAAACTGAACAAAAAAAGAGAATTGCATTATTATTTGACTTAAATAAATTGAGTAATGAAGAACAATCATCCATAAACAAGTTGAAGAATATGCAATTACCCAACGGAGGATTTCCATGGTTTAAAGGTAATATGTATCCAAACAGATATATTACACAACATATTGCCAGTAGCTTTGGTCATTTAAAAAAATTAGGCGTTACAAGTTTTAATAAAGATGTAAATACCATACTTGACAAAGCCATTAAATTTTTAGATCTTGAAATTGCTGATGAGTATAAAAAACTACTTATAGAAGCTGATAAAATTACACAAAAAAGTGGCGCTGAAAAAGCAGCAACATTTTTAGCTAAACAACATATTGGTTATTTTGAATTACAGTATTTATACATGCGTAGCTTTTATTCTGATATACCTGTTATTGATAAAGCTAGTCAAGCAATTGAATATTATAAAAATCAATCTGCCACTTACTGGAATGAATTCAATTTATATAGTAAAGGATTAATTGCTCTAATTCAACATAGAAACGGAGACAAAAAGATAGCTTCAAAAATTTTAAATTCATTAAAAGAAAACAGCATTACCTCAGAAGAACAAGGCATGTACTGGAAAGCTAATAAGCCTAGCTGGTACTGGTATCAAGCTCTTATTGAAACTCAAGCTTTATTAATTGAGGCGTTTGTTGAAATAGAAAACGATACAGAAACAGTAGATAACTTAAAAATTTGGTTATTAAAAAATAAACAAGTTAGTCAATGGAAAACAACCAAAGCAACAACTGAGGCAGTTTATGCCTTATTATTACAAGGCAGTGATTGGATTTCTGTAACCGATTTAGTAGCTCTTAAAGTTGGTGATAAAAAAATTGACCCAACCAAACTTCCATCGGTAAAAATTGAAGCTGGAACAGGGTATTTTAAAACATCTTGGAATGCTAATGAAATTACTCCTAGTATGGGAGAAGTTTCTATTAACGTAAAGGGAAAATCAATTGCTTGGGGTAGTTTGTATTGGCAATATTTTGAAGATTTAGATAAAATAACCTCAGCAAAAACACCTTTGCAATTAAAGAAAAAACTATTTAAAAAAATAAATTCTGATACTGGCAAAAAGTTAATTGAAGTTACTGAAAACTCGGAATTAAAAGTTGGAGATTTAATAACTGTACGTATAGAATTACGTTCAAATAGAAACATGGAATTTATTCATATGAAAGACATGAGAGCTAGTGGTGTTGAGCCAATAAACGTACTTTCTACATACAAATGGCAAGATGGTTTAGGCTATTATGAAAGCACAAAAGACGCTTCAACAAATTTCTTTTTTGAACGTTTACCTAAAGGTGTTCATGTATTTGAATATGATGTAAGAGTTAATAATGCTGGAAATTTCAGCAACGGAATTACAACGATACAAAATATGTACGCTCCTGAATTTAGTAGTCATTCCAAAGGAATCCGAATTAATGTAGAATAATATTTTTAACCTCTATAAAAACAAAGAAACTGCTTTTTAGCAGTTTTTTTGTTTAAAATCATTTCTATTAAAGAAAACCATTTTTTTATTTCTCATCTCATTCTCATTATAAATTATTTTATACCCAAAAAACTCATTCTCATTACTATTTTCAAAAAAGACGGCTATCAATACTTCACCTTTGTAAACAAACAGAAGACAATTACATTACAATAAATAGTTTTCAGAAATAATATTTAATGTCTAATGTCTTTATAAAAGCATATTAGTTTCAATATTTTTTATATAGTCTTTTTTAACACTAAAAACCAATTTACTATGTCAATTTACACTTTCACAAATGATTACATTTTAAAAGCAGATCCAGGAGTTAAACTAGTTTTAATAATGCAGAATGACACTGACTTTCAATTTATCATTAACAAGAAACCTGCTAAAACAGTAACAATTGATGCTTCTATGAGCGATTCACCGATAACTAAAACACTTACTGTTCAATCAAGCTCATCAGCATATGCAAATTCTTATATTGTAACAACATACAGTAAGAATGCTTTTAACAATACAACTTCTCAATGTAATCTTTGTTTTAACTTAACGAATCCAGGTGGAGATTCTTACTGGTCTATTACAGGAACACCAAGCCAAGGAGACAACCAATCTATGTTTAAAAACATCAATACAGCTGGTTATACAAATACCGTTGAAGTTCAAGTTTCAACTCAAAAAAACCCACCTATAAATCCTTCTCAAGCACCAGTCTTAGATCCTAATTTAGTTTTCCTTTTAGATAAGTCAGAAGATACACTTTTATTTAGAGGTAATGCTCCTTTAGGTGCTTATGATAAGGTTAAAAACCCTTTACAATTAATTGAATTTCCTTCTTTTATGGATGCTTTAAAAAGTGCTTATAAAAAATCTACAACAGAAGAAATGCCTTCAGAATCCTATGAACTATGTGTTATAGCTTTATTAGCAGACAACTCTGACAATATTTTAAACCCAGAATATCAGTCATTTGGCGGAGAACATAGTGCAATAACTAACCAAACAAATTGGTATCCAGCTTTAGCAGATAATCCTGCTAAAATTACTACAGTAACTCCTAATATTACTGGTAGAATTTGTCAATGGAATATTAATCCTGCTGGCTCTAAAGACGGACATTATGTTACTATGGTAAAAGAATTAGCTACTAACATAAACACCTGGTTTAAATCTAACCTAACAGATAGTTCAAGTCAAACTGATAAAGGAGCAGCTACAAAAAGAATCATCTACTTTCACTGTTCTAGTGGTCATGACAGAACAGGAATGGCTGCATCAACCTATGTAGCTTATAAAAAAATCTCCGAATCTAAATTTATAAATGGCTCAAAGTTTGAAAATGCTGATTTAGTTGAATCTTATTTAATGGGAACCACACTAAATCATATTCCTTATACAGGAGGTCATTATGCACAAACAACCTATAATTTAAATACAACTACTAAAAACCCAAATAAATCAAGATGTTTCTTAAACTCTATAGAATATGATAATACTGTTGGTTGGGTAGCTGACAAAATGGTTAAACCTAAATCTTCTTTTAATTTAAAGGGAACTGCTGCTGTTTCTGGTGACCTAAATTATCCAAACGAAAATAGTAGGGATGCTTATGTAGAAAAAAAAAATGTTTGGGAATTATAAAACAATACTCATTCGAACAAGAAACACCTCTAGACTTATAAAAATCATGAGGTGTTTTTTAGCTATCTATAGTTAATTTAAGGTAGAAATAATTTCTTAAACTTTTAATGCCTCATAAAAAAACTTAAAAACTTAGCTGTTCTTTAAAAATATAAGACTGCCTTCTAGATATTTCAATCTCTTCTCCTGAAAACATTTCTATTTTTAATTTACCATTAAACCACGATACAACCTTTTTTACATGATTAATGTTTATAATTTGTTGTCTGTTTGCTCTAAAAAAGACAGTATTAGGTAATTTTTCTTCTATTTGAATAAGTGATTTATAAATTAACGCTTTGTTATTGTCAAAAAACACTCGAGTATAGTTGCCTACTATTTCAAAAAACACAATATCCTTAATTTTCACTAACCAACATTTTTCACCATCTTTTATAAAAATTTGTTTCTCTAAATTAAATACATTCGTGTTCTTATTATCAATACTTGTATTTCTCTTTATTTGCTCGATTACTTTATGAATTGTTATAGAAAAACGTTGTTCATTTAAGGGTTTTAACAAATAATCAAAGGCATTATACTCAAAAGACTTTATAGCATACTCATCAAATGCAGTTGTAAAAATAGTTATTGGAACCTCATCTAACATTTCTAAAAGTTCAAAACCATTTTTTTCTGGCATATTAATATCTAAAAATAATACATCAGGTTTGGTATTATTTATTAACTCAAAACCTTCATCTACATTTTCAGCTTCACCTATAACCATTAATTCTTTATGTTGTTTAATTAGCTCTTTTAATTCATTTCTGGCTAAACGTGAATCTTCTACAATAACTGCACTTAATGGTATCATTATAATGGAATTTGAATAGTTGCAACTACTTTTTTTTCTTCTTGAATTAAACTAAAAGTAGCTTTTTTAGCATACAATAAATGTAATCGTTTTTTTATGTTTTTAACACCAAGTTGTGTACCCCTTCTATTATTTTGTATCGTCCCTGAATTTACAACTCTTATAAATAACAAACTGTTTTTTTCTTTTATATTTATTGATACTTCCCCCCCATCCTTTAAATTAGAAATGCCGTGTTTTATAGCATTTTCTACTAACATTTGAATGAGCATTGGCGGAATTTGAACACTTAACGTAGCCTCATCAACAACTAGCTCAAATTGTAATCTCTCTTCAAATTGTATTTTTAAAATATCAACATATTTTTCAACCATTTCAAGCTCGTCCTCTAAAGCAATTGCATGTATATCATTTTGTGTAAGAGAGTATCTTAATGTTTCAGATAAGGATGTGAGCATATTTCTAGCTTTATTTACATCCTCTAAAATTAAACCTCGTATATTATTCAAACTATTAAACATAAAATGAGGATTTATTTGTCCTTTTAACGTATTTAATTGTGATTCTTTTATGGTAGCATCTAATTCAGCATTCTTTAATTTTGTTTCCTTCACCTCATCATACAGCTCAAATGCCGTTATGCATACAAACCACATAACCCAGTTAAGCCAATTAAAAATACGAGTTGCAAACTTACCATGGTAACTCGCTTTATTCATAAAATACTCAAACAATACATCCACTATTGGCCAAAATATATAATTGAATAGCACCGATGCAATACTCATAAGTAATATTAAATACAATACTTTACCCTTTACTGCTTTATCCTTTGCAAATGTATCTACCCCTAATTGTATACCCGCTGTCAATAGGACTCCAATAAAAAACCATGCTAAACTTTCAAAAACTAGATAATAAACTAATTCTTCACTCTTACCTAAATCACTAATTTTCATAACATAATCAGGTAATAATGTTAGTAACCAAACCATATAATTAGGTAATGCCCTTATTGAAAAAAAATAATTCATATTAGTTTTATAAGTATACAAATCTATACATTTAATACTATCATTTTACTGTTTTAAAATCTATTAGATATTCTTTTAAAGGAACCCCCATCAAATTTCTAAAGCCCCTACCTATTGTTAATTGATATCTTTTACTAGGTTGTAACGTTTCTATCTCAAAAGTTAATAGCTTACCATCTTTTGAATATCCTATCATTTTTTTAAATTGTACGACGGCTTCTTTTCCTAGAGGCCCGTAATCAAAATTCATAAACTTTTGATGCATTGGCTCAGAAAACTCGATTGTTAACTTATTTAAAGAAGCGCTTACACCTTTATTTTTATTTTTAATTTGTTTTACCGCTACAACGTAAGGTCTTTTATTCTGAAACTTTTGATACAGACTATCTATCGTCTCTGAAAAATACCCAGTACTATTTACAAAATTTTTAATTTCTACTTCATTGGTATAATCTAACTCGATTAGTTTTTTAATAGCATTACTTTTATTCTTTGATTGCTGATAATACCTTTCACTTAACTCATATCCTATATGATAACCTAAATCACGAACGTCAAAATCATTCGGTGCATCACTCCATAACCATTCATGAGTATTATTACCATAAAACATAACTTCTTCAAACTTCTGTCTAACTTTTTCATTAAATTTACCATAAGCTACTGCTGGTGTTACTGAAGGGACTCCCATGGCCTTTACAGAAACAAATTCAGCCACTCCCTCTCTTATTACTTTTGATAATAAATTATTTACTGGCATGTTTTGTTGAGTATGCACATATTCATGAACATTTAAAAGAACCAAATTATCTATTGGGTTAGAATCAAAAAATATTCTCCTGTTTTTGTTCATCCTTCCTAAAAACTCTGAAGAAACGGTATTCTTATCTGCCATTGCAAGTTCACTCCCTATGAGCACTAAACTATCTAAAGTTGTTCCATTCGACATTAATCCACTTATTGTAAAATACAACTTTGCTGGTTTTAGATTTGTATAAGTTTTTCGTAATTTTTCTATCCCTTCCTCTAATTTTACACTAAACTCATTGATTCTTAAAGTATTTTCTCTTATTGACTCCCAAAATTTAGGGTATTTATTTATTACTTTCAAATAATCATGTGGATTTGTATTTTTTGCTTTCATCATAGCATTTAAGCCCACAGTTCCTTTATCAAAAAATAACTCTTTCAAGTATTTCATTTGCTGAATACTATCGGTAGTATTTTGAATTTGATCATATGCCTCCCAAAAATTAGTAATGTCACTGGTTATAACATTTATAGTTTTAGGTTTTTCAAAGGAGCACCCAACTAGCCCTAGCGCAATAATTAAAAAAAATAACGTTTTATTCATAATCATATTTATTTGTTTTTTGTAACACCTCAAAATTAATTTGAAGCATGTAAACAAAAAACACAATTATGATGAGTGGTAAAATGAAGTTATTAAACGGAATTATGAACATATAAAATACAGTATCTTTTTAAAATTTAATAGCTCTTTAAAAGAAAAAAATATTGGCTATGAATAAAAAAAGAATTTTATTTGGTACATAATTTGTCAAGTAACAAACAAAACAATTAAGATTTTTATTATGAGAAAATTATTTTTATTTATTGGTTTTGTAGCAATTGCTACCTTAACTGCTAATGCACAACAAATCTCTGAAAATGCTATTGGTATTCGCTTTGGAGATAACAACGGATTTGGTGGTGAGCTATCATACCAGCGTAAATTAAGTAATACAAATCGTTTGGAAGTTAATTTAGGTATTAGAGGAAACTCAAGCTATAGTGCTTTTAAAGCAACTGGTTTATATGAATGGGTATGGCAATTAGAAGATCGTTTTAATTGGTATGCTGGTGTAGGTGGTGGTTTTGGTAGTTGGAAAACAAAAACACAAACTATTAATGGGATAACAATTAATAGCAGCAGTTCTAGTACTTCTTTATTTGGTGCTGGAGTTATTGGTATTGAATATAACTTTGATATTCCTTTAGTAGTTTCTTTAGATTACAGGCCTGAGTTTGGTTTTAGTGATGCTTATAATGGTTTCAATTCTGATTTTGGACTAAGTGTTCGTTATCAGTTTTAATATACACTTAAAAACAAAAAAGAGGCTATCTTAATCGACAGCCTCTTTTTTTATTTCGTTGTTAATTCAACTATATTTTTTCCTCCATTGGTAACAGTACCATCATTATATTCAGCATAAGGCCTAACATAATAGGTTGTTTTAGCCGTTAACCCTTTAATTACTATAGTAGCATATTTAGTTACTCTAATATTACCATTAATATCATTTGCTAACGCTTTTTTACTATTTGAAAAATCTTTGTTTACGCTATACTCAAATCCGATTTCTTTAGGAGACTCTTTTTCTAATTCGATTACATCTAATTGAGGTCTTGCCTCAGTTGATGAAATCAAGTTAGGTTTTACCAACATTTCCATGCTTAGCTTTCTTGTTTTCCTTACATCAATGTTTGTATTAAACACAATTTCTTTACCATAAAAGTAACTTCCATCTTTTAATCTAAAGTACCCTCTTACATAATAAACCTTTCCTTTCTCAATATTTCTAAAAACACCAAATACATTTTCTTGAATACGGACCAGCAGCTGTAATTGTATTATTTAAATTTACTAAGGGATTTGAACTTTCTCCATACACAAAACCTCTTTCTTCTCCTTCTCCTTCAGGATCTCTAAAACCTCCATTAACTGTCACATTAACAGTACCATCTCTATTCACAAAAAAATCTGTTGCTTTCTTAGTTACAAAACTTTTCTTAGTAAATTGACTTACATTTAAGTTATCTTCTTTTGAACAACTTACTACCATTAATGTCATCATACAAAATAACAATCCCTTTATTAAATTTCTCATTTTTTTATCTATTTTTATTTATGCAGAGATTAAACAGACAAGGGTAGAAACCCCCTAAAAAAAAAATGTTAAATTGTGTTAAAAATAAAAACAAAGAGTAGTACCCTTTAAAATTTATAAAAAACGTAGCTATTAAAATAACTCTTTTTACCCCTTACCAAAAGCAATTATATTTATTAAATTTAAAACACATAAAGTTATAAGTTTAGGCTATATACTTAACAAAAATAAAGTGCTTTGGATCCCCGTGAAGTTACCTTAGTGTCGCTTTCATATTTACAAAAAATTCCTACTAATAGGAACTATCATCCAATAAACGAGAACTTGATTTTCGTTATGAATAGTTTTAAAACATTGAAAACCCATATGAAAAGTACATCTTACTAATAATAATTATTATTTCATTAAAAGATATGGCGAAACAAACTGAAATAACAGAATCAGAAAACAAAAAAAGAAAGTTTTTAAAACAGATAAACAATATGTCTGATTAAATTAAAAGTATTGTAGTGAAAATAAATACTCTAAAGTCAGTATAAATTTAAAAAATGATTAAAGATTCTTACCTAAAAGCAAGTCTCTTAAGTGAAAAAACACCCGCTTAACTGAAGACAAAGAAGTAGTTATAATAGATTATAAAGATGGATATTTTGCTGTTTGTGCAAACACTATTTGTTGGTATATGAGAGATTAATATAGTAAAAAAACACCAAAATAAAAGAGTTCATTAATACCAAAGAAAGAGAGGAAAATAATTGAGACGTCTGAAAAGAGGACAAAATCTTAAAAATAAAAAAGCTGAATATGCAAAGTTAGAAAAGAATTACATTAAAAAATAAGGACAGAAAACTTATAATAAACTCAAACAAATATATTATTGGATTTGAATGAATAAAGAGATGGCAATAATATCTTTAGATAGCCAGAACGATATAAAAAGAGCTGTTGGATCTTGGAGAACACACAAAGAATGAATTTATGATAATTTATACTTTGAAAATGGAAAATTAACATCGTATCAAAACTAAAAAACAACTAATTACTTACCAAAACACTTTTATAATTATCATCATAAGGGACGCCACTTTTACTCAATCCATTTTCTAAATTCGCTTGTAGCAGATGCACTTGTAATTAAATACTGCTTGTAGTTTTTAATTGAAATCGCCAACCTGTCTCCAAAGTAAGGCTCAATTTTTTCGATGAAATTAATATTTACAATTTCACCACGATTAATTTGAAAAAACTCTTTAGGATTTAACTCTTTTATTAAGTCAGATAACTTATGGCGAAATTCATGTTCATTTCCGTTTTCATCGATCGCCATGCACTTTCCTGAATTAGATAAAATTGCTCCCATCTTTTTTGTGCTTAAAATTTTTATTTCTGTTTTGGTTTTGATGATAATTCGTTCTTTATAATCGTTGTTTAATCCGTGAATGGTTTCAGATATCTTCTCCCAATCCACCACTTTGTTTTGTAGAGTTTCAAACTTTTTCATTGCTTTACAAAACTTATTATAACTGATTGGTTTTAGTAAATAAGCTATTCCATTTACATCAAAAGCATCTTGGTAAAAAGTATTGTAGGCAGTTGTAAAAACAATTGGAGACTTTATAATATTGGTTTTCAATAGTGAAAACACATTTCCGTCTAACAATTCAATGTCAGAAAATACCAAATCAACTTGTTCATTAGTTTGATACCATTTTTCAATTTCTTCCTTGCTTTGTAACGAAGCTACAATTTCAATTTTGCTGTTGTATCGAAGAACATGATCGGTTATAATTTCAATATTAATTACTTCGTCTTCTATAATGAGTACTTTCATATCTCTGTAATTAAAGGGATTTCAACAATAAATTCAGTTTCAGTTTCTGTAAAAACAACCTCTTTATTAAAATTGAGTTCATATTGACGTTTTAAATAATCGTTTCCAGTTCCTGTTCCAAACGTAAAATCTACTTTGTTTAGTTTGTTTTTTATTACAATAGTATCCTTTTTACGTAAAAGCAAAATCAACAGTGAGTTTTCTTCACTTCCTTTATTATGTTTTATTGCATTTTCTATACATAATTGTAAGGAGCA
The DNA here is from genome assembly GCF_051201695.1 of Tenacibaculum sp. nBUS_03. Classification (GTDB taxonomy): domain Bacteria; phylum Bacteroidota; class Bacteroidia; order Flavobacteriales; family Flavobacteriaceae; genus Polaribacter. The sequence goes on from NZ_CP179214.1 coordinate 1,620,040, forward strand.
AGGAATGATAAAACCTTCTGTGTTGTTGAAATCACTTTCAATTTGATAAGCATTTCCGAAACGCTTTTTCATTAAGTTCATATAGTTTTTCAAAAATGAAAGTTCATCTTTCAACTCAACTAATTGCTTTTTTCCGTGTTTTAAATAGTAGCGATATACATCGGAAAAATCGTCAATAAAACTTTCGATTTGTTCTGGTTGTTTTCTTGCCAATCCTGATAAAACACTCAAATTATTAAATAAAAAATGAGGTTCTAAATTCTTTTGTAGCATTTGAGATTTTAAAATAGCTTTTTCTTTTTCAGTGTGTTCTAATTCTAGTGCCGTTTTTTGAGATTGCCTAAAATATAAAAAAGCAGAAGTAAGCGCAAAGACATCAACAAGTATAAAAGCTACTGACAGCGTATTTATAAACCTCCTCATAACATCATACTCTTGACTGCTAAATGCTGCCAAAAGCATATAATCGACAATCAAACCTATGCTATTGAAAATAACAAAAGACAAAACATAGACCTTTATAAATTTTAGAATCGTATTTGAAGTATCTATTTTATTAATCAAATTCCAAGAAATCAGAACAGATATTACCGAAACTAAAGAAAATAACAAAACAGAAAAGTGATCAAAATAATCGTAAAAATCAATATCTCCTTCCGTACGTAACTTATATAAAACAAATATTTTAAGGCTATTACCCATTAACAATAGAGCAATTACTATGAAAACTTGTTTAAGATTTATCTTTTGATTGAAAAACTTCACTTCCTTATAATTTTTTGGGTTACAAAATACATTTTTAGTTTAAAATAATACTGTTTAAAATGCTAAGTTCTTTGAACAGCTTTATAGTAGATTAGTTATTTTTTTGCTCTGATTTGCTCTTCTTCGTTTCCAGAATTACGTTGGTTAACTTTAATTTTTTTGTTTCCAAAACTATAGTTTAAACTAATTTTTACACTTCGAGTGTCGAAATAATTATAGTAATTTTGGTTTATTCCGTTAGTTTTTGTGTTTACTTCTGTTGCTTTTCGCTTTAATATATCGTTAACAGCTACTGTACAATTTAACTTTTTATCTAATAACGAAAATTTTAACCCTAAATCTAGACTAACCATTTCTGATATTGAAAAATACATCAATTTTTGTGGAGAAGCATAAATAAGTGTAGTTTCTGCTTGTATTGTTTTTTCTTCATTTAAATGAAATGTATTTCTGTTATAAAGTTGAAAGTTCCATTTGCTTAATAATTCAGCATTTAAATTAAATCCGCTTTTGTAACGTGTGTCCATTTTTGACAGAGTTGCTTGCGTTGTTGTATTCCACCATGTTGTTGGATTGTATAAGAAAGTTTCAGTTAATCCGTAATTATAAGCAGTATAAAAATTATCAAATGTTATTACTATTCTTTGTTGCGCATCATCTTCTGCTTTGATAATATTGAAATACCCATTATCAACATAACTAGCAAATACCTTAGTAATGAGTTTTCCTTTATAAATATGCTTTAGTTCTAAATTATCAGATATTTGTGGTTTTAAAAACGGATTTCCTTCTTGATATGAAATTGGATTAATATAAAAACGAAACGGATTTAAAACCTCAAAACTAGGTCGTTGAATTCTTCTGCTATAACTCAAATTAAACATATTTTTCTTACTTGGAGTATACCCTAAAAAAATAGATGGAAAAAATTTGTTATATGAATTGATGTTGGTTTGGCTATTTGTTTTTGAAACTCCTTTTGTTTGTGTGTTTTCAAAACGAAGTCCGATTTTAGTTTGCCATTTTTCACCTAATGGCTTAGACATATCTGCATATACTGCATTAATATTCTCAGAATACGTAAACTCATTACTTTGTGTTGGATCAAAAATTGGGGTGCCTGTAGAAGTATTGTAAAACGCTACATCGCTGTCTGTTTTTGTAATGGTAGTTTTGACACCGTATGAAAAATTAGCCCATTTGCTAGGGTGTTCTATATCTAGCCTTCCACTGTAATTTTTCAAATTTTGATGAGTGCTATTTTTTGCTTCAAAATAGTTTTGGTTTGTAATAAATTGTTCACTACTAAAGCTTCGGTTAAAATAATTGTTGAAATTAAAGTAATCAATGTCAATAGATAGTTTTCTACCAAGCGTATCTAATTTTTGAATGTAATGGGCATTTATTGAGTGATTTTTATTTGTTGTCTCAGCGTATCCTTTATTAACAGTGAATGTTCCATTATTATCATTTGTAAATGTAATTCCATCATCAATTATCCCTTTATTTTCAAATGAACCAGCGTATGAAATTCCAACAGTAGCTTTATTTGTTAAATTGTAGTCTACTCCTAGCCTACCTGAAGTTATATTTTCCTTATTTTTCATATCTAGATTTGTAACGGTTGAAGCCGAAGGATAATTAATATTAAATTCATTAAACTGTGCAGTATGCCCCTTAGTTTTATTCAATGAAGCAATTACACTTATTTTGCTTTTACTATAGTTAAATGTATTTCCAAAATTAAAGAGCGGATAAGTTGCTTGCGTATAAGAAGTTCTTAATTGATTATTCCAGCTATTTTCTTTTGATTTTTTTAATACAATATTAATAAGTCCACTATTGCCTTCAGCATCATATTTTGATGGAGGTGTTGTAATAACTTCAATATTTTTAATATCATCGGATGCAATTGTATTTAAATAAGCGTTTAATTCACTTCCTGATAATTGAACAATTCTATCATTAACCATTACTCTAACACTTCCTTTCCCTACAATGGCTATATTATCAGTATCTACATTCACACTTGGTGTAGCTTTTAGAGCCTCAATAGCAGTTCCACCTTTACCTGCAACTGTGTTTTCTAGGTTAAAAACTAATCTATCAACTTTTTGTTCAATGAGTTTTTTACGAGCATTAATTACTACTTCTTGTAATTCTTGCCCATCCTCCTCTAAAACGATGGTTCCGATAATAAGTTGAATAGGATCTATTTTTTTAGTGACAAACCCAACAAAACTAATTTCTAAATACACGTTTTCCTTCTTTGTCTTTATAGAAAAATCGCCGTTTTCACTAGAAATCACACCCGTAATTAATGAATTATCAGCTTTGTCTTTTGCTACAATATTAGCAAATGAAATAGGTTGATTTTGTTTATCAATAATTTTCCCTGTAAAAGTCTGTCCAAAACTAATTGAACAAACAAAAGTAATTAAAAGTGTTGCTATGGATTTCATAATAATAGTATTTCAAGATTAATAATACTTCAAAAGTATTTTGAATACGTAATTTTTGAAATAGCTATGCAATGAATTAAGGAAAAAATGAAACGAATTAAGGGAACTGAAAAAATGAACTATTTTATAAGCAGATAAAAAAGCACTAAAAGCTAACTTACTACTCACATAATTCATTACTAATACAAACATTCATTAGTTACAAATTAGGTTGAATTACTTGCTTGCTATTGATTATTTCTATTGGAATTTAATATTATATTAATTGGCATAACGACCATACTTCTTAAACACATCCAACTAATTCTACTGTTTAATAATTCGTTTACTAAATCTTGGACATAAAAAAACACCTTAATTAAGGTGCTTTTTGGTAAGATGATATGTTTTACTAATGTTGCGGCTAAGCTGCTTTTCAATTCATTTTAAGGGCTGTTGTACATTCGTTTTAAGTTATTTCAAAATGTAAATAATAAAACTCATTATCTAATTCTATCAAGAATCCTTTACATGGTAAATGATCAACTTTGAGCCTCACTTTCTTTATTCGCTTCGCACTAGAAAAGATTACCAAAATTGAATTAATAAATAATCTTTTTATGTAATCATCATTGAGTAAATCAGAAATTCTTTCTATTTCAGTTAACTCTATTTTGCAATCTAATAGAGTGGAGATTTTAAATAAATAATTTGTGAAAAATTCCTTATAAATGTATTCTAAATCGAATCGAAAATCATCTATTGATTCTTCCATAATATGAACATCTCTTCCTCCTAACAAATCACGTATGCTATCCTTAGGGTATTGAACATTAAATAGCTTATAAATAAAACACTCTCTGCCGTGATTATCTTCATTTAAATGGCAAAGAATTTCAAAAATCCCTTCCAAATAAGCAATTGGCTTTTCAATACTCCTTTCTTTCATCTTTAATGATGTACAACGGTTTGTTTATGGTGAGTATCCCGATGGGTATACACTATACATTTTGTTGTAGCACGTTTTTAATTTCACTTTTCTTATTTATTCTATCAAATGACATTGTTTTTGAAATTTCATCAGCCACATCAAGAAGTTCTATTGCTTTTTGTAAACATAAGTGAGCATCACTATTATCAATTTTTGATTTCGCTAATCCTACTTCTTTCAGGTATTCAGATAACAACTCCAAATGAATTTCTGTCAATTGTCTATTCCTAATATATTCATCTAATTCTGTTTTATTTAGAGTCATTATTTTTTCAATATCTATATCAAGTTCACTTTGTAAACTTTCATTTGAAATTTCAATTCCTTGAGTAATATTGCCACTCGATTTAAAACCAAGAAAATCAGAAAGAATCTTAGCCAAAACTTTTCCGAGTTGTTCAATTTGGTCTTTTAATAAATCTCTTTGCTCCATATCTTTTTTCAGTGTGTTTCAACGGTCTCGGATATGAGTAGTCGAGTGTCAAAGTTACAAAGTTTGCAAGTACACACCAAACTGAAAATCAGCAAGGACTTTCAGAAGTAGGCGAAAACAAGTAATTACTTATAGTCATTGTTGTAGCTAGTTTTTTAGTGTTGAATACAGTCACAATTAGTATCTCCATAATAGCCTGGTTTAATTTTTTCTATTTTAAATTTTGTAAACTCAATAGTGTCTGTAATAATGGGGGTTTTCCACCCGATATTCGAATCAGGATTTTTTTGCTTAAAAAGAACTAGTATAGTATCAGATATATATCTTAAAGGTAAAACTTTACAATTGCTGCCATCCTCAGATGTTCCATATTGATTTTTCTTATCTAAAATTTCAAAACCAAATTTTCTTCTATCGCTTTTATTTGAAATTAACGGTATTCTGAAATTAAAAAAATTAGATGTCTTATTATTCCTGTAATAAGTTTTACCTGTACAAGCAGTATCAATGTATATCTTTTTTTTGTCAAAAAGATTTAATTGATCCTTGTTTGGAATAAACAAAATTCGTTCATAATCAATATTTTTTTTATTTACATAATTTTTAGGATAAAAGCTTATTAGAAGATAGGTTAGGAAAATAAAGTTGGTAACGATTAATTGAATTTTCAATTTATCAGTTATCCAGTTTTTAAAAATTATTAATTGAGAATATGTAGTTACTATAAATGTACCGATGAATATTATAATCATCCAAAATTCTTCTTTTCGTTCTCTACTAAAGACGGAAATATTATAATTTGTTTCTATTGCAAATTGATAAAGAATAAAAACTGTAAGGAAGAAAAATGAATTAATAATTATAGATTTTATCAGTCTGTTATTTTTCTTTTCTTGTAAAAAAAACGAAATTAATAAAGAAACAAATAAGCCAATTAAAATATAGGTATATACCTGGAAAACAGAACTTATCCCTTGATTTAAATGATATGTAATCTCATTACTCAAATTAGCTACAACGTTCATTATAAGAATAGTAGCCGATTACGGAACTCAAATTTTTCAGTTTATTACTAATTTTTATACGGGCTACAATGTTCATGATTATTACTATTTCGGCTATTATTTTTATACTTCTTAAGTTAGCATTTTATTAAAATAATTATTTAATCATAAAGAACCAAAGAGTGGAATAAGGTTATGTTATACACAGAGACTATGATCTCGTCAACATTGATAATCCCTACTCTTTTCTATGTTAAATTCGTTCAGTTCTATGAAGCTTTAGACTTCGATTTCAAGTTGTTGAATTCACAATAGAGTGGCTCTTTACAATCCTTTTTTCTTATGAATAAAGATATAAAATATTTAGGAATAGACATTAGTAAAGACGTCTTTGATGTATGCGACAATAACAAAGCCCATTATCAGTTTACCAATAGCAGTTCAGGCTTTAAAAAGTTTTTAAAATTATTAGCTACAAATTCCACTTGCGTTATGGAAGCCACAGGGTATTACCATAGTCGTTTAGCATATTTTTTACTTGAAGCAGGTATCGGAGTTTGTGTGGTTAATCCTTTGAAAATTAAGCGCTATATCCAAATGAATCTATCGAAAATAAAAACTGATAAGAGTGATGCAAAAATGATTCAGCAATATGCAAAAGATTGCGAACCTAAACTGTGGACTGGGCAATCAAAAAAACAACAAGAAAACTTACAAGTAACTCGTATGCTCAGCATTTACAGTAAAAACTGCTTTAATGTTACTAGTTCTTACCGATGGATTTCAGCGTTTTCAAAGTGCTAAAGAGTTATGTAGTTATGCTGGACTGACTCCAATAATAAGACAAAGTGGAACTAGTGTTAAAGGACGACCAAGAATTAGTAAAATGGGAAATCCAAAACTGAGAAATTTACTTTTTATGTGCAGTTTTAATGCTTCCAAATACAACCAAGCTTGTAAAGCTCTTTATGATAGAATTGTTGCCAAAGGTAAGAGTAAAAAACTTGCTTTAATAGCAGTGTGTAACAAACTATTAAAACAAGCTTTTTCAATTGTTAAAAACGGGGTTCCCTTCAATAGAGAGTACAAAAGTACTTTGGTTATAAATTAAAGGATTTTTATTTGGTTTTTACCTCAGTTCTTTGTTAGGCATTGGCTTTTCTAACGCGAGTAGTATTGAATTTTTTGTTTAAATAATTTATTAAAATTCTAAATCTACAACTAAGTCAAACTCGTCATAAATGGCCTTGTCTTTTAATCCGTCAAAGAAACTTGTAGAGCCATATCTTACATCGAATTTTGTTCTATCTATTTTTAGTGATGCATTTGCTTTGTTCCCATAAACTGATAGATCAAACGAAATGGATTCAGTCTTTCCTTTAATAGTGATGTCTCCAGTGACTTTATATGAGTTTTTACCAGTTGATTTAACTTTAGTAAAGCTAAGTGAAGCTGAAGGAAACTTTGTAACTCCAAAGAAATCATCAGATTTTAAATGCCCTTCTAATTTTCCTTTGTACTCACCTTCTAAATCGGTTACTAAAATTGTGGTCATATCTATTTCAAAACTTCCACCAGTTAATATGTCTTTGTCAAAATTTAGATGACCAGATGTAATTGAGATGATACCTTCATGAGAACCAGTTACTTTATAACCTTTCCATACCACTTTACTGTTGTCTACTTTAATGTCTTTTTTATCTCCCTCTAGTGTTGTAAAAGAAAATGTCATAAATGCTACCATTACTACTGTAGCTATGTTTTTAATTGAATTTTTCATTTTTGTTAATTTTAAATTGTTAGTAGTTTAAATTATGCTCCGTAGTAAAATTTTTCTTTTATTATTTTTCCGTCTTTCCATTCTTGTACAGCAACTTGAGTGTAATTTTTAACGCCCCAATCTTTATGTGTATAATCAAAATGCCACTCTACCATAGTTGTGTGTTCTCCAACGCTTACTTTTAAGGGCTGAGCACCTCTAAATTCTGTAATGGCTCCAAAAAAATCTTCTTCTCTTTGTCTGTTTGCTACTTTTCCTTCTACAGCCGGATTGTCATTTTCTTGCATTACGACATCGTCATGATAAAATTGATCAAAAGCTTCTAAAGCTTTTCCTTCAAGTATCATGTCATTAACTGTGCTAATTTTTTCTAATAATGTATTCATCTTTTTTTTGTTTTAAATATTATGGTACAAATATCCAAAACAATAGAATCGCAGAAAATGAAGTAGATTATGAAATAATGTTAATCTAGATTAACATCTATTGATTTTGTATGATTTGGCTTTTAATTTTACTTAAAAACTCTTTGGTAACACCTAAATATGAAGCAATCATATATTGAGGGACACGCTGATCAATTAGCGGATTTGATTTTTTAAAAATTTGGTAACGTTCTTTAGCACTAAGACTAAAATTTCTAATAATACGTCTTTGTGAAGCGACAAAAGCACGTTCTATAATCTTCCTAAAAAGACGTTCGAGTTTGGGTATTTCTTTATACAACTCTTCTAGGTTATCGTAGGTGAATTGAATAAGTTGAGTGCTTTCTATACACTGAACGTTAAAGTCTGCAGATGTCTGAGTAATAAAACTTCCCAAATCTGATGTCCACCAATCTTCAATAGAGAACATAACTATATGTTCTTGGCCTTCTTTATCCACATAAAATGTTTTTGTACATCCCGAAATAATGAAATTGGCACTTTTGCAGACATCTCCTTGTTGAACTATATACTGGTCTTTAAGATAATTTCTATGAACTATCTTCGAAAACAAAATGGTTTCCTCTTCAGTAGTTAAGTTGATGAATTTATTTATGTATTCTATTAAAGGTTGATTATTCATTGGTATTTTCAGCTTATGCCTAACGTCTCGGCTATGGTTAGTACGGGAATTAAAAGTAGTGAATTTCCGATTAATCAATTAGCCAAAACTTTTTATTTTGTTTATTTTTCTCTTTTCTAAAGCCAAATCAAAAGATTTGGCGGACTTTATAAAAATACACTAAACTTTGGATTAAAGACGAAACCCCGTATTAATTATAGCCATTGTTGTAAAGCGTTTTTAATCATTCTTCTTTTGGTCAATCAATGTTCTTAGACTTGTTATAGGATTTAATTCCTCAATTTTTGATTCATCCAATTTCACCCATTCAATCCAGTCTAATCCCATAGTAATATCATACTCTCCAATTAAACCGTCTAATAGAATATAGATTGCATTTTGAGTTTGTCCTTCTCCATTATAATCTCTAATATTTAATTCAATTCCAATTTTTCCATATTCACCATCTTGAAATCTAAAATATATGTCAGAATATCCGATTTTGAAATCTCCATATTGAATTTCAAAATCATCTCCAGGAACTCTTTGTCGGAAGGCATTAAATTTCCACTTGTCAATTTTAGGTGCTTTTTCAATTAGGTTTTTAACTATTGGAAAGAGTTCTTTAATCCCTTCAGCAGAAACAGTGAATTCTCGAGTCTTATTTTCTTGTATTGGACTGAATTCAAAAACTAAGTCAGAGTGAACTTTTTTAAGTTCCATTGAAAGTTCATTAAATATTCTTTCTCTAATTTCAAGGTTTTCAATTTCAGTATAATAAGTTGCCTGATTTTTTGAAAACCAATTCCAAAATTTTTCTTCTTTTGATTGTTTGTTAAATAGAGAAAATCCCATTGTTAAAATTATAATTGGTATGATTATTAATATCCTTTTCATTCGGTCACTCAAATGTTTTACAACGTTTTGGCTAAGCTGCGTTTTAATGCAGTTTAGGTGGTGTTACTTGTTGTTATACTCTATTAATCGTCATATTTTTAGCATAATATTATTTTTTGTTATTTATGGGTTTAAAATGGTATTTTATTTTATTTGTCTCAATTTTTTCTTCAAATTCTTGTATTCTTAGTGGGTTTTCAGTAATCCAATTAGCACCACTAATCATATTATAAGTTTCCCCATGCTTATTTAGCTTTGTGTAAGTTGGAATACTCCAAATGTCTCTAGATAATGATAGTTTCGTTGAAAATAAATTCAAGTTTTCTCTTTTATCGTCACTTATCAATATTTTAATGAAAGCAAACTTTTTGCTTAATTTATTTTTAATTTTTGGTTTTTCTTTCATCATATTCTTAACCTTTAGACAAGGAGCGCACCAATTTGCCGCATAATATAAAATTGGTATTTTGTTTTGCTCATATATGTGTTTCGAAAGGCGCTTTAAATCATAAAATCTTGAAGAATCATTTAGAATATAATCATTTAATTCAAAAGGATTTTTTGACACAAAACTATCTATGCTCCAAGAATCTTCATTAATCTCATCATGTTCTTCTACTCTGAATACTTTACCATTTTCATCTAAATAAATCCAATCACCAACAGGTTTCCCATTTTTATGGTAAGCTACTAAATTCAAACTCTCATTTTCATGATAATATGTCCAATCTCCAATTGGTTTACTTTCATTGTGATATTTAATAACTCTCAATTTTCCATTATCATGGTATTCTTCAGATCTACCATTTAATTTGCCGTTTTTATAGTTTTCAATCCACATTAACACATTGTTTCTATAATAATGTTTCCACTCTCCACTTCTTTTTCCCTTTACATAAGATTCAATTTTTTCAATATTTCCATTTTCAAAATAAAAAACCCATTTTCCTATTCTAGATCCGTTAGCATATTTTCTGTTAACACGTAATTTTTTATTCTTATGAAAATGTTTCCATTCTCCTATCTCTTCTCCATTTTTATATTTTCCTATCTTTTTTAAATTCCCATTTTCATGATAAGATTTATATTCTCCTTCAAATCTTTCCTTGTCATTAAAATTTACAATTTTTCTTAATTGACCATTGTCGTAGTAATATTTCCATTCTCCTATATGTCTATTAGTTCCTATTAATTTTCCTTTCGATGAGATTTTACCATTATCGTGATAATCTTTATAAACTCTACCTTGTGAATAAGTCTTTGTTAATAGACATAAAAAGAAAGTAAATAGCAAAATGTTTTTATTCATAATTCAGGTCTTTTGAGGTATTGTTAAATGACAAGTAACGTTTAATGTAAAATGCGTTTTAATGCATTTTTACATAGTGTTAGCGGTATTTTAATGTATATAATTTCCAAATTCGAACAATATTGATTTAAACTTATCACTGATTAATAGAAATTTCCTGTAACTACCGTCTTTTGAGTCAATGATATATTCGAAAGACTCTGTATTCCAATCTTGTATTAATTGATTCGTCTGATTAGAAATTATTTGAAGCATTTCACTAAATTCAGCATTGCGATATTGTGTTGAAAATATATCCGGGAATGAATTAAATGATTCGATATGTCTTTTGTTCCAATCTATAAGTTCAGTTAAATGTTTTACTGGATTTTCTACTTTTCTCTTGGTCGGCAAAATTGACTTTTGAAAAAACTCTTTGGTTCCTATCCAATTAGGTGAATCATAAATAAATATTTCTTCTTCCGATAATTGAGATTCTAAGTTGAACTTAAAGTCTAATTTCGCAGGGTTGTAACCATCAGAAATAATTTCATAGAAGTAATCAATCATTGTAATTGAATTTTTCAAAACCTCACAGATTATTTTCTTTTTTTCTTTCATTGTTCAATTACCGCTAACGTGGTTGTATAAGATTAGTTGCGTGATTCAAGCACTAAAATTAGTAAATAAATCACAGATAGAATGTCCGCAAGGACTTTCGTAAATTGGCTAAAACCAGTAATTAATTTTATACGGTGTTGCCATTGGTGCTTTTTTATTCATTTTTCAAATTTAATCTATTAGTCATCATTCTGTTTTTAAGAAACTAACCCAAAAGCTACTGTATGAGCTATTAATATAATAAACCATATTATTAAAATAATAACAATTAGAATTTTGAAGATTAAATTACTTGATTTTGATTCAAATATTTTTATAGTAGCAAACATCAATCCGATTGTATTTGCGAAAAAGAGTGTTTTTTTAATAGTTTGATGATCAGATATTTTTATTTTTTCCGTCATCCCAAACAAATCAACTATGATATTTGTTATATCATTCCAATAAAAAGTAATTCCCCAAGATGTGATAAATCCAATTATAATAAGATTTATGTTTTTATCATATACTAAAATATTTTTCATTTTTTGAGCTAATTTATGCATTCAAATTCCGGAAATTTGCTCAATTTTTGAGTGTGAAATTATTCGATATTTTATTCAAAATCTATATTTTTTACGATTTAAAATTCGATTCCGAAAACTTACTCTCGCATTAATGGCAACGGTTTGTGTATGATTAGTTGCGATTTTTTTTACCAAATGTAGGTAAAAATTATCTGTTTTTGGTTTCAAAGAATACTATCTAGAGTCACCTAAGCTCAGCAATTAATTATACATATTGTTACCACACGTTATCTTTTAATTTCGTACAGTACACATTTTTCCAATCCCTTATACTCAGAAAGTAAGGGATGATTAAAACTCTTAGTCTTTCTCATTCCGATTTTATTCATCACTTTTTCCGATTTATCATTTATCTCTGGACAAATAGATTTAATGTTCTCAAGCCCAATTTCGTTAAATGCAAATTCAAGACATTTTTTAGCTCCTTCAGTCGCATACCCTTTCCCCCATTCTGTTTTAGCTAATCTCCATCCAATATCCACACAAGGTGTAAAGTCAGATTCAAAGTTCTGTTCGGCAATTCCTATGAAACCGATAAACTCTTTATTGTCAAGTTTGTCAACAGCAAAATAACAGAATCCATTTTTAGAAAACTGATGTTGCATTCTCTCAATGAATTCATCAGTCTGTTTCTGTGTTGGAATAGCAGGAAAATGCTCCATAACTTTAGGGTCAGAATTTATTTCCCCCATTTTAAGTTTGTCATTTTCATTCCAATTTCTAAACCCCAATCTTTCGGATTCGAAAATATAGTTATTCATTTGGCTTTGAGTTTTTTTCTAATGTGTGGTAACGTATTAGGATATGAAAAGTTGCGAATTTTATTTCGGAAGTTTTCATAGCTTTTTTAAGTATCAAATTTAGTAAAATATTTGAAACCAGTAAGAATGTAGCAATTTTTTATATGCATTGTTACCCTTTTTAGTGCTACACAAACCAAATGTAAAAACTAAAGCCATACTAGATACTCCTAAAACCAACCGAGGCAGAACGCTAGCCTTAACTATATAAAGAGAAAACACCTTTAATTTTAAACAATCAAACATGGAAGATATACTAAACCATAAAGCGTTTAGGTTGGTACATAGTTTTATGCACCAACACCTTTTTTGGAATAAGAACGAGGCAGAACGCCAGTCTATAATTTTTCAATTTCAAACTACATATTCAATATTTTCAACATATTTTTAAATGGACAGAGAACACTTTGGCGTTTAGTTCCCAAAAAAGGATATTAATCTAATAATTTGCTAAATCAACGATATTTTTAAAATACTTTCTTGAGCTTTTTAGTAATCTCAAATTTCATTCAGCACTATTAATGGTAACGGTTGGGGTATGGTTTGTTGTGGTGTTTTGGTTCAAAGTTATTAAATAAAAACCAAATTTTGTTTATACGTTTGTTTTTAAAAATTACCACTTTCGCAACAATAAAATATACCCTCTTGTTGTGTGTAGTGCTTTTCCATCCTTTTTTTTATAATCAATATGTGTTCCGTTTTTATATGTTTTTTCAATTCGAACTAGCCACTTTATTTGGATTTTTCATGAATACATAGCCGAAACAAAAAGTGAAAACAGTATATATTATTGTTATAGTAAGGATAATCGAAAATTCGTTTTCAGAATATTTTCCGACGATTTTGATTAATGCAAAAAATGTCACTAAAAAATGAACGAAATTTCCTATGATTAAAGGTTTACTGTAAATTCCACCAATTAGGTTATTTTTACTCATCCAATTCAGCATTCCAAACCCTAAATATAGAGAACCCAATATTTGTAAAAACAGAATTGAAGTTTGGTTCATGCCTGCGTTTATAAATCCAGATATTTCATTTGGAACAAAGGTTAATCCAAGTCCAAAAATAATTAAGA